>DNAS01000067.1:23307-27693 GCA_003485185.1 Phycisphaerales bacterium
CCCTGCCTCGGTCGCAAATGCCCGACGGGTCGCGAGAAGCGGACCCGCGATTACTTTTCCGTGGATTCGGTCGCCGGCTGGGTGGCGGGCGGCGCAGCAGGTTGCGGGCCGTCCACGCTCGAAGCCAGATCCTTGCGCTGCCAGACCCGCACGTAGTCGATCACTAAGTCGGCCGGCAGTTGCGCGTCGTCGATGCTGTTGTTGTCCCATCCTCCCGTCACGAGGGTGAACATGAGGTCGGATTGCACGTTGGAAATCCGCGGGTCTTCCCAGCGGGCGACTTCCTTTCCGTTTCCGTACCAGACCGCCAGTCCCGGCAGCCACAGCAGCCCGCTGGTGATGAACCCGTCTTTGTCCGGCGGCACGTAAACGTACGTCGAACCGATCGCCTTGTGGCCCTTGTCGTAGCCGTCCCAATGGGCGGCGAGGTTGTAGCGATTCGGCCCCCAGCGCGTCAGGTGCTCCATGATGTCGAATTCCATTCCGCCCTTGGCGGTGTCCTGGCGTTTCCATTGCGGACCCGCCGCCACGCCGCGGTCGGGCATCAGCCAGAACGCCGGCCAGAGACCCGGCGATTTCGGCAGCTTCATCCGCGCCTCGAAATATCCGTATCGCTGCACCCACTTGCCGTAGGTTTCCAGGAACCCGCAGGCGTAGTCGGTCTGCTTCTGGCTCGGGTCGTCGTTATGGAAGCCGGTCTTCTTCTCGTAGCGCATCCTCACCATTCCGCCGCCGAGGACGAGGTTGTCCTTGGTCCAATGGCTGCGCTTGTCCCAGTAATTCGGGCCGTAAATGCACCATTTGGTCTCGTCAATGGCGGGACCGTCGAACTCGTCGTCAAAGGTCTTGACCCACTCGCCGGGCACGGGCGGGCGCTTGCCCACCCAGTCGGGCAGAATCGCCGCGGGGGCGCAGGCCGTGATGGACTCCACCTGCAACGTCGCCGGGCCGGACTCCTTGACGGCAAACCGCACGGTGTCGACCGCGTCGTTGGCGAAGGTCGTTCCGGTGTCCTTCATTCCGCCGTGGTGACCGGGCTTGGAGACGGGGGCGCCTTTCCACGACACGGTCGGGATGAACGACACGACAATCTCCTGCCCGCTCCCGGGCGACAGGGGGGCATCGGTGGCGGCAAGATCGGTGGTGTTCCCTTTTCCGCTGCTGACCAGCACGGTGGGGGTGGCCGGCGTCGTGCCGACGTTCTTCACTTTCACGCGGACCTCCGTGAAGTCGCGCAGGTCCCACCGTCCGACAGGGGGCTTCAGGGCGGCCCAGGGCTTGCCCTTCTTGGCGGCGGGGAATTCGATCCGCAGCGCCGGCGCCCCGGCGGCGGTTTGTACCAGCGATCCTTCCGCTCCGTTCTGCGCGACGATCTGGGCGGCCGCGTCGATCTTCACCCCGGCGTCGAGAATGACGCCGTTGGCCGGGCGGATGCGGATGGAGTTCGGATCCACCGGCGGCTTTTCGCCCGCCGGTCCGGCGGCCCTCAGCCACTCGATCCGGAACGCCTGCTCCGCGTTCGCCTTGCCCGTGAACAGCAGGATGCTCGTGACCGCCTCTGGTTTCAGCGCGAAGCCGGGCTTGCGCCCGAAGGAATACCCGAAAATGACGGACACCGTGCGGGCGTTGCCCGGCTTGAGCCAGGCCTGCTCGCAGTTCCAGGGATTTTTCCGCCAATCCCCGGCGTTGTCCACTCGCAGGTTCACGCCGATGGCTTTGGTGCCCGTGTTGACGATGCGGGCCTCGACGTGGCCGTAGGCCGACAGGTCCCAGCTCGCGGCACCGGCGGGCGGCTTGATGACGATGCCCGGATAGTCCGCCTTTCCCGGCTGGATGGTGACGATCAGCCCCGGCGCGGCGGAGTCCTGGCTGCGGGTGACGCGAATCTGGTCTTCCGAACCGTTCTGGGGAGAGACGAGTTTTTCCGCGCCGTCGGCCGAGACGTCCAGCAGCGCCTTGGGCGCCGCCGCCTCCTCGGCCAGCAGACAGGGCGACAGCCATGCCGACGCCAAAGCCGCGACAATCCACAACCGACTCAAGGGAGTATTCATGCGTTTTCCTTTCCCATTGCAGGGTAAATGCGGGTTCCCATCCGCCTCAAAATCCCATCGCTGTCCGATTCCTCACGCGTGCGATTTCACGCTCAGCATCGCCTCGGCGATGCCGGTGCTCTTGCGGTCATTGTCGAGAATCCCGAAGCTGCCCCGGAAATCCCAGTTGGCCCAGGCGATTCCGTATTCGGCGAAGACCGACAGGAGATCGCGATACCAGGCGAGCCGGATCGGCTGGGGCGCCAGGTTGATGACGCCGAATTCGCCGCAGTACAACGGCAGACCGGTGCGCCGTCCTGCCGACAGGGGCTGGGCGAGGTCGGCCACCATCGCCGCGCGGTCGTAGGGGCGGTTCAGTTTCTCCAGGCGGGCGCGCAGCGGCTCGTCCACTTCGGCCAGGCACTCGGCGGGGATCGGTCGGCCGGGATACTGAATCGCCCCCTTGTAGACGCCACCCTCGGGCCACCACCAGGCCTGGTAATGCGTGACCAGCATCGGAAGGTAATAGTGGAACGTCAGGATTGTGTTCCGGTCGTCGGGAACCTCGAGCTGATCGAAAGTCAGCGCCGAGTTCCACCGGTTGGACCCCAGCACGATCGTCCGTTGCGGCTCCAGTTGGCGGATCGCCCGGAACGCGATTCCCGCCACGCGGTTCCAGTCGTTGGGGTCTTTCGCCACCGCCTCGTTCAGCAGTTCGTACGCCACGCGGTCGTTCGAGCGGCCGTTCAGTCTCGCCGAAAGCTGCCGCCAGTAGTCCGCGAATCGTTCCGCCTCGGCCGGGTCGGTGAACAGCTGCTTGTCGCCCTGGTTGAAATGGTGGCTGCGCAGGATGTGCAGATCGACGACGACGTTCAGGCCCGCCCCCTCCGCCCAGTCCAGGGCCGAGTCCATCAGGTCGAACGCCTCGGCCTCCTGCCGGCCGGATGCGTCCCACATCTGCTCCTCGTCGATGGGCAGGCGGATGTGATCGAACCCCCAGTCGGCGATCCGCCGCACGTCTTCCTGCGTGAAGTAGGCTCGCCTCGGGGCGCCGCGCCGCTCGCTCTGGCTCAGCCAGTGGGAGATGTTCGTTCCGCGTCCGATTTTCAATGTCATCGTTTTGACTCCGTTGCTGACCATGGATTCGTGGGGTTCGCCTGGAATGTCCATTCGCGGGCGGGCTCCTCTATCCTGCCGACGGGGCGAAAGGCGCCGCCGTGGATTCCCTGACCGCCAGCGTGGGCTCAAACGTTTCGTGAATTCCTTTTTCCGCCTTTCCTGCCGCGCCGTCGCGGGTCTTGCCTTCCGCCCGGGCAATCAGCAGGTCCGTTGCCCGCCGGCCCATTTCTTCCAGCGGATGGCGCACCGACGTCAGCGGCGGGTGGACGTAGCAGCAGATTTCCGAATCGTCCACGCCGAGGATGCTCATCTCCCGCGGCAGGTCCATTCTTCGATTGTGCATCGCCTGGAGGGCCGAGACCGCCACCAGGTCGCCGTAGGCGATCACAGCCGTCGGCCTGTCCGCAAGACCCAGCAGGTGCTCGATGCCGTACAGGCCTTCCAGCGTGCAGACCGGTTCCTCGCGCCGGATTGGCTGGCGGACGTTCTGAAGATTGTGGACCCATTCCGGGCGGACCGCCAGCCCCCGCGCGCTGGCGAAGTGCAGGAACGCCTCCTCGCGGACGGCGGCGTCGGCGCTTTGCGGATTCGTGCAGGAGCCCAGAAAGCCGATACGCGAGTGGCCCAGTTCGACCAGGTGGCCGACAGCCAGTTCCATCGCCATGCGGTTGTCGAAACGGATCGCGTCCAGCCCGGGCTCGGCGTGGGGATAGTCCACCGCCACCACGTTGGCGCGGCGCTGGACCATCTGGCGAATCCAGGGGTCGCCGCGTTCGGCGTGCAGCAGCAGGATTCCGTCCACACGCCGACGGGCCAGGTTGTCCAGGCAGACCTGCGTCTCGCAGTCGCCGCTGAGGTTGAGGATGTGCAGGTCGTAGCCGTGCTTGCGGCAGGACGCCTCGGTGCCGCGCAGGACCGCGCCTTCGTAGGGGAAGCCCGCGCCGGCCCAGGGCGCCGGGGAGATGTAGACTCCGACGGTCCTGCTGCTGCGGCGGATGAGGCTTTGGCTGGCGAAGTTGGGGCGATAGTCGAGTCTCGCGGCCGCGTCGAGAACCCGCCGGCGCATCTGCTCGCTGACGCCGGTGTTTCCCCTGGCCTTGTTGAGGACCGTGGAGGCGACGGCCTTGGAGCAGCCCGCCAGGCGGGAGACGTCCGACAAGGTTGCCTGTTTGCCCTTCAACATGCGTGTCTCGGAAAAATGAACCGATTAGTATGCGGCATGAATCGTTTAATTATG
>DNAS01000067.1:27841-28878 GCA_003485185.1 Phycisphaerales bacterium
ATCGTTTAATTATTCTATCGTTGGTCCCGAATTCATCAACAAAAAAACCGGCCGTTTGTTTGCGAAGAGCTCCAGCCCCGCCAATTGGCCGCCCGGCAAGCGGACGACGCACTCGAAACCAAACCGTCGAGAATTTCACACGTTCCGCATTGTGAAGTGCATGGATTCGGCGATACTGGAGGGCGTCTCAACCGTCACGTCGGATGAGGCCCAAAAATTGCCGAGTCGGGCAAGAGGGGAGGTGCCGGGTGGAGTTCTTTTCGGACAAGCACATCTTTCCGTGGCTGATTGGTCTGGCCGTCGCGGTGCTGCTGAACGCGGCCGTCGCCCCGTGGTTGCTGAAGCGCTCCCTTCGAAAGCGGGGGATCGCGGGCGTCTCCGGCTGTCGACGGGTCACGGCCTGCTTTTTCATGGGCATGGCCATTCCCATCGCGCTGATCTTGGTGATGGGAGTGTTCAGTCCGATTGTCCTGCTGTTCGGATTGGCGTTGGGAGGGGGATTGCTTGCCTCTGTCGGCAGCAAGCCGCGCCTGCCCGTCTGGGGCGCGCATCTGAGCATCCTTCTTCTCTGCAATGTCCTGTATGTGGTCGGAACCAACAGGATCGTCGGCCGGATACGCGATGAGGGAAAGCGGGTAGTCGATGCGTTGGATTTACACGCAATCGGGAAGGGCCTTTTGATGTATCGCTATGACCATGGCGAATATCCCGACGACTTGCGCCGCCTGGTGGATGCCCAGAAGTTTTCGCCGCGTCAACTGCTGCCGTTTAAAGTGGAGTGGTCTGAGGAACTTCCAGAAACCCGGCCGTATACAGGCCCCTGTGAATATACCTACATCCGGCTTCCTCACGATGCGCCAGAGGATCTGGTGTGGGTCTGGCAATCCCCCTGCTTCCACGACGACGAGGGTGCCTACGTTCTCTATGCAGGAACGCAGGTAGGCTGGGTGACGCCGGAACAATTGCAACAGGAGCTGGCGCGGACGGAGGCCTGGCTGAGGGATCATCCGCCGCCGGCTGAACCCGCCACCGTTCCC
>DNAS01000067.1:29017-29707 GCA_003485185.1 Phycisphaerales bacterium
CCCCGGCTGACCCCGCCCCCGTTCCCGCCACGGCGACTTCCTTGCCGAAATAACGCTGTCCTGCCAAGCCCATTTGCCCGCGGGCGCCTTGTATCCTACCTTTGGCAGAGAACAGGGAGCAATGCGAGAAGCGCCTATTGTGAACGGAGCCGCGGCAGGTCAGCTCTGGAATCTGGAATATTGAGGAGGGACTTACCCCCCGACTCACGCCGGGATTGGACCTTGTGTCCGTCCCGGCCGTTTTTTATGCGCCGCACTCTGGCCTGCCGGAATGGCCGGAAAAGCCGGGCAGAACCTGGGTTATGACAGGCTGCGGAATCGCCTAAGTCCTTGGAAACACAATCCCTGCGAACTGGTACGCCTCTTGCTATATTTCCTGGGGGAGGTACTGCCCATGCGTTTGGACAAACTGACGGTCAAGGTCCAGGAAGCGATCATGGCCGCCCAGGGCGCCGCGTCCGAGGCGGGGCATGCGGGTTTCGGCCCGCTGCACCTGCTGGACGCGCTGCTCAAGCAGGAAGGCGGGCTGGTAGCGCCGCTGCTGGAGAAGGTCGGAATCCCCCGCGAGCGGATTGTCTCGGTGGTGGAATCGGAACTGGGGCGCCTGCCGACGCAGTCCGGCGGCGGGGGGATGGCCATGGACGGCGAGCTGAACGCGGTGTTCGTGCGCGCCGGGCGCGAGGCCCGCGA
>DNAS01000054.1:0-7378 GCA_003485185.1 Phycisphaerales bacterium
AATTCGGCAACACGCTTTGCAAGCAAAGCGTGCCACCCATCCCGTGAACGGATGTTTTCAACAGAGCAACACTGTATCAGAACCGCCCCGGTGGGGCGAACGAAACGTGCCCGGAGGAAGGCGGTTGCTTTTGTGCGGTTCGTGCGGGAGGATTTCCCCCGGCGCGGTTCAAGACGGACAAGGACCC
Source organism: Phycisphaerales bacterium (assembly GCA_003485185.1). Lineage (GTDB taxonomy): Bacteria > Planctomycetota > Phycisphaerae > SM23-33 > SM23-33 > UBA12270. Next base: position 188 of record DNAS01000054.1, read on the forward strand.
CGCGCAGGCGCGGAAAGGAACGGGCGATGAAGACGTATCACCTGTCGAGGGAGATTCCGGTCGAGAGCGGATACGACCTGGTGGTGGCGGGGGGCGGCCCGGCCGGGACTGCCGCCGCCATCTGCGCCGCACGGCGCGGCGCGAAGGTGCTGCTGGTCGAGGCCACCGGTTGCCTCGGCGGAATGGGAACCTCCGGGCTGGTGACGGCGTTCGACCCGATGGCCGACGGCGAGAAGATGCTCGTCGGCGGGCTGATGCGGGAGATCGTCGAGACGTTGCACGAGCGCGGCTGGACCGCCCCGCAGGTCACGCCCGACTGGTTCCGGAAGCGATATCACTGCTGGACGCCGTTCAACGCCGAGGGGCTGAAGATTCTGCTGGACGACCTGGCGGCCGCCGCCGGCGTGGAGGTGCGGTTCTTCACCCGCGTCATCGACGCCGACACCGACGGCAAGACCGTCCGCGGCGTGGTGCTCCAGAACGTCGAGGGATATCGCTTCGTCCAGGCCAAGACGTTCGTCGACGCCACGGGCGACGCCGTGCTCACCAAGCTCTGCGGCGGGGCCGTCCGCGAGGCCGGAAAAGACACCCCCAACATCATGCCCCCGACGCTCTGCTCCCTTCACGCCAACATCGACTGGGCGACCGCCCAGAAGGAACACCCCGGCGGGACCGGGCCAAACCGCCAGCAGGAACTGATGGACCGCGCCGTCGCCGAGGGGCACTTCAGCCACCGCGACCGCCACCTGCCCGGGCTCTACCGGATCGGAAAGAGCACCGGAATGCTCAACGCGGGGCACGTCTTCCGCATGGACGCCCTGAACTGCCGCAGCCTGTCCGACGGCATGGTGCGCGGGCGACAGCTCGTCAAGGAATACGTCGAGTTCTACCGGAAGTACGTTCCCGGCTGCGGGGACCTGGAATGGATGACCACGGCCACGCTGATGGGCGTCCGCGAGAGCCGGCGGATCGTCGGCGAGTACGAACTGAACCTCGCCGACTACCTCGCGCGGCGGCAGTTCCCCGACCAGATCGCCGTGTTCAACAAGGCCATCGACATCCACGTGTACGACGATTCCGACGAGCAGTACCGGCGCTTCTGTGAGGAATTCCACGATCGCGGGCGCTTGAAGCCCGGCGAATGCGTGGGCATTCCGTACGGAATCCTCGTGCCGCGCGGGTGGCGGAACCTGTGGGTGGCGGGGCGGTGCAATTCGAGCGACGTGAGCGTGCACGGGTCGATCCGCGTCCAGCCGGCGGCAGCGATGATGGGCCAGGCGGTCGGCACGGCCGCCGTGTTGTCCCTTCGCTCCGGCAAGGGCGCCGCGGAGCTGGACACGGCCGAACTCGTCGAAACCCTCCGCGCCGACGGCGCCTACCTGCCCCAGCCCCGGCTCGCAAAGACCCTCACCCGGGCGCAGGGGTGAAACGGCGCGGGAATCGACAAGCCCCCTGCGTGAGCATGTCCCGGAGGGACAGTGGGGTGTAGATGGGGATGAATGAACCCGGCCGGGCGATTGGTCCGGCGGCGCAACAAAACTCGTTGCTCCCGGTGTCGATCGAGCTCAGCATTGAGCCTGCCCAGACACGAAAGGAGCAACGAGCATGGGACATGATATCACCAACGACATCTATGTGGGAATCGACTATCACCAGTCCAGCGTCCAGGTCTGCGTGCTGGACCCGGCGGGATCGATTCTATTGAACCGCGGGCTTGCCAACCGCTGGCAGGCCATTGCCTCGGCTGTCGTACCGCTGGGTCGAATGCGCGGGGCGGCGATAGAGGTCAGTTGCGGGGCGGCTGACTTGGCCGAGGAACTGGTGGACAAGGCCGGCTGGTCGGTCGAGTTGGCTCACCCCGGTTACGTGGCCCGCATGAAGGGCTCGCCGGACAAGACGGACTTCAGCGACGCCCGGCTGCTGGCGGACCTGACGCGTGTGGGATATTTGCCGCGTGTGTGGCTGGCCCCGCCATACCTTCGCGAGCTGCGCCGGCTGGTCCGCTATCGCCAGCAGCAAGTGGACCAGCGTCGCGCGATCAAGTTGCGGATCACGGGTCTGCTTCGCGACCACCGCCTTCGGCCGGCGGCGTCGGTCAAGGCGTGGAGTCGCCCCTGGTGGACATGGTTGTTCGAGGAAGTCCTGTTGACGATGCCGAAAGCTTCGGCATGGATTCTTCATCGGCACGTCGAGCGGCTCAAGGCGGCAGGGGCGGAGATTGCGTCGGTGGAAGAGGCTCTCAGGGAATACCCCTGCACGGATTCGGTGGTTGAGGACCTGCTTGAGGAGCGCGGCGTTGGAGAGGTGACGGCCTGGGGGATTCGCGCGGAGATCGGGCAGTTCGATCGATTCGGAAAGGCCAAAAGCCTGTCGCGGTTCTGCGGGCTGAGTCCTCGCAACGCATCGAGTGGCCAGCGAATGGCGGATGCGGGGCTGGTCAAGGCCGGCTCGAACTTGCTGCGCGCGACGCTGATCGAACTGGCGCACCGGCTGACGCGTTACGAACCGCGGTGGCGTGCGATGAAGGAACACATGCGAGCCGACGGAAAACCCGGTTCTGTGGCGGCGGCAGCCGTGGCGAATCGTTGGATGCGTGGCTTGTGGCATCGGATGCGAGAGAGACAATTGTCGAGGCAGCAAGGCGGCGGCGAGCTCGTCCCGTGGCTGGGCTAAAGGCTCGTTTATAGATTGGGCAGCCGCCGTCTTCTCGAAAACACCCACTTGGGCTACTCGCAAGAGGACGCTCGGATAGAAGACTGGGAAGACCCGCTGAATCGATCTTGACACCAAGGGCTCATTCATAGAAGAAGCCACGGGTGGAGCGAAGTCCCAACGGGACGAAGCGGAACCCGTGGAAGAGAGTGTTTATATTTTTCGCCCCGACGGGGCGAAGGAGATTTCCAATCGCGTTTCGGCAGATGACCCTTCCTCCGCCCCGCCGGGGCGGGAGGAGAAAAACCGACTTCTTTCCACGGGTTTCGCCGCGCCCCCGTCGGGGGCTTGCTTCACCCGTGGCTACATCCCCCGGCCCCGTTGGGGCCGCGAAAGAAACCGCAGGAACCCCGCTTGACAGCGGGGGCTTGTTGAAACGGAAATCCGTCGTCCGAAGGAAAAGCGACGAGGCGGGGATTCCGCGTGCAACCAGTTGCACGCCCTACTTGCTTACTGCGGACACAAAGTCTCCCACTCATCCGCAGACGGCGCCAGCAAGTAGGTGAACAGGAACTCGTTGGCCAAGGCGCGGTAATAGGTCAGCCGCGGTATCCGCATCTCGTAGTTGCTGCCGTTGACCAGGCGGGCGGTCAGCCGCGAGGGGCGTTCCTTCGTGAACAACTCGCCAAGGCATCGCGCCGCCAGGGCCTTCATTTCCGCCTTGGGCGCGCTCTTCATCATGCTCGTCAGGTATTCGGCGGCGTTGAAGCCTTGGCAGAAGGTCATGGCCAAGGCCGTCTCGCGAGCGACATGATAGCCCAGGTGCCAGCATTGGTTCAGAATCGCAACCGCCTCTGGCGACCCCGTCAGTCCCACTCCCAGCACGGCCGCCCGACGGCCCAGGATGCCGTTGCGGTCCGTCCGGTTGTTCTTCAGGGCCAGGAACGCCTTGGCCAGCTCCAGGACCGTCTTGTCCCCCAGCATCCCGCGGGCCAGGATCACGTACCCGATCAGTAGATCGTCACGGTCGCCGATTGTCTTTTCGGCGGAATCCAGATACCCCAGGTTCTCGTTTCGTCCGCTCAATCCCAGCGCCAGCGCGCAGGCCGCGCGAAACTCCTGCTCTTCTCCCGCGTCGGCGACCCTCTCGGCCAGCAGTTGGCATATCTTGTCGTACCCCTGGCGATCCTGGTCACCCCCGGGCGACGGGATCGGCCGGGCATACAGCCCCAGCGCCAAGGCCGCAAAGCCGCGAAGCGGAGATCGAAGCCGCTTTCGGGAAACGATGACCCCGCGCGGCGCGGTGGGACGAACCAGCTCGACCAGGGCGGGCACGGCCTCGACGTCGCCCGATCGGCCCAGAAACATGATCGCCATCGACTTGTAGAGGACGCTGGAATCGAAGCAGTCGAAATCCTTCTCGTCCTTCTTTTCTTCTTTTTCCGCCAGAACCCGCCGAAGGACGGGCTGCGAGATGGAACTGTCCATCCTGCCCAGCGCGATCGCCGCAGAGGCGCGGAGGTTGGCCATGACAAACGGCTCCACACCGAGATTGACGTGATACATGACATCTTGGCCATGCTCGTTCCGGCCTCGCAGTCCCATCCAGTGATAGTCGCGTATGGTATAGTTCCTGTAGCGCACCTCGTCGTACCTGTCTCCGCTGAAGTTTAATTGGAGATAGTTCTTGACAGGTTTCCCCCACACGTGTTTGGCCCCCGGAGCTTCGATGATTCGCGTGGTAACGAATCCTCCTATGGCTTTGCGGAAGGCGTCACCATACATCGATCTGCCGGCGGCCGTTTTATCGCGGACAGGCTTGGACTCGCATACCCTCCACAACTCCGCAAGGTTGGCGTTCTGGGTCTCAAGCATTCTGAATACGGACAGCGACTTGGCTTTGGGGGTCGCGCACAGGATTTCGGCGAGGGCCTCGGAAATGGCCGGATCCGGCTTGCCCTCGCGTCCCATCGAAAGAATCGCCTCGCAGGCGATCCACGGAACGTTGGTCCTGACCAGCGCTTCCTTGAACAGTCCTGCGCTTGGGGGATCTTCGTGCCATGCCAGTGCCCAGCATGATACAGCCGATGCCGCCAGACTCGAACCATCGGCCAGCGCTTCCTTGTCCCCGGCAATTCCGCCCGCGTATGGATTATTATGGAATATCTCGGCCGGATCCGCCGGATCAAGAATGCGAGTCAGCGTCCAAGCCGTCAGGGGCATCATTGTGAAGGAAAAGTTTTCAGTTTTTTTATTCCTCCTTTCGCGGTCCTTTTCGTCAGGAACCTCTATGGAACGCCGCAACATCACGAGCGGCTGGCCGAACATTTTCTGAATCTTGACTGCGGTTTCAGGCGCCAGTCGGCGCATCAGGCCCAGTGCGATCAGTGCCGCTTGCCGATCATTGGGGGCATCCGCAAAGCCATTCGTGAATCGCGGCAGAGGCGCAAAGGCGATCTTGGTCAGAATCTTCTCGCCCTCGGGAATGTCCAGCAAACCGATCGCCACGATCGCCGCCTGGCGGACTTGCACTTCCTTGTCCTTCCTTGCCAGTTCGGCCAGAGGCTCGAAGGCCTTCTCTTCCCCCATCTGCCCCAGGGCAAGGGCGGCCGAGGCGCGCAGCGCGAGCGAATCGGACTTCAAAGCCGCCAGGAGCGAATTGGTCGGCCAATGGCGGTGCTTTGCCACCACTTTAGGATCAGGTTTCGCGCTGAGTCCCTGGTGGATCATCTCAAGATAGGGATCGCGGTTGGCCTCCCACCAGACCAACCAGGATGGAGTTTGAGGCATGAACCGCCTGAACGTATCAGGCGGCGGTGGATAAAACCCACATTGGCATAACAGCACCTCTTGCTGGGGCGGCGACTCTTGCCGTGGCGGAGATGCCAGACGAGGCGTCGGTCTCTCGCGCACAGCCTGGCCTGCAATCGGTTGGGACAGGAATATGAGCGCAACGCCCACCAGCACGGCCGTGGATAAGGCTATCCTTTTCTTCATGAAACGCCCCTTTCCGTTGGCACTTTTCGTTTCAGACAATTATAACCCCCGCAGGTTAGCAAAAATCCGCCGGGACAGGCGCTGCCGCAGCAGGGGGTTGGTTACGGCGTGAGGAAAAACAGCAAGAACCCCCGCTTGACAGCGGGGGCTTGTTGAAACGGAAATCCGTCATTCCGCAATTCTTCTCCGTGTTCATCTCCGTTTATCCCTGCTAGTCTTGCGGGAAACCGGCCTGCGGCGCGGCGTTGCGGGAAAGGAGAAGCGCATGGGCTTTTTCCAGGAGTTCAAGAAATTCGCCGTCAAGGGCAACGCGATGGACATGGCCGTCGGCATCATCCTCGGGGCGGCGTTCAACAAGGTGGTCAACTCCATCGTGCAGGACCTGCTCATGCCGCCGATCGGCGTGCTGATCGGGGGCGTGGACTTCAAGAACCTCCAGGTGGTGCTCAAACCGGCAGGGGTCAATTCCGCCGGCGCGCCCACGCCGGAAGTGGCGCTCCGCTACGGGGCGTTCATCAACACGGCCGTCGAGTTCCTCATCATCGCCTTCAGCGTGTTCGTGGTGGTGAAGTTCATGAATCGCCTGCTCCGCGGGCGCGAGGAACCCCCGCCCGCCTGACGCGGCGCGCCGGCGCGCGATTTCCCGGCTTTCGCTTGGTGGCCGGCGGAACGTGTGATACAGTACCCGCCGACTTGCCGATGGGTTGAAAGGACTCTCCTGCCGGGAACGACGCCATGAAACGTGCCTGGGGCTGGATCATCAAACTGGAAATCGTGGGCCTGGTGGTGGCCGGCGCGCTGATCGCGGCGCGTCCGGGTCGGAGCGGCCAGGCCGACGCCCGCCCGTCCGAACCGCCCAGCGGGAACATCGTGACGGCCGTCCGCCCCGTGGACGAGCCGGCGCCGGAAGTGGCGGCGCAGAAACTGCCGGTCTCCCCCTCGCAGGCCCGCCCGGCTGGGCCCGCCAAGGCCGCACGCGACTGGCAGACGCTCCGCACCCGCTCGCTGGGCGAGTTGAAGTACCCCAGCGTGGTCGTGCAGAAATCGACCGGCCGGCTGCTCGTCTACGACGGCGACGAGCTGGTGAAGTGGTACCCGGTGGCCGTCGGCGCCGGCAACGGCGACAAGGCCCGCGAGGGCGACCTGTGTACGCCCGTCGGCGAGTTCTACATCTGCGTGAAGAAGACCCGCCCGGAGACGCAGTACGTGCGGTCGATGGGCCTGAGCTACCCCAATGCCTCCGACGCCCGCGAGGCGCTGCGCGACGGGCGCATCACCCGCGCCCAGCACGACGCGATCGTCTCGGCCATCGCCCGCGGCGAGCAACCGCCGTGGAACACCCCGCTGGGCGGGGCGATCATGATTCACGGCTGCCGGCGCGACGCGCAGGGCAACGTGCGCCCCGGAACCCAGGGGTGCGTGGCGATGGAAGACGACGACGTTATCGAGCTGTTCCCCCATCTGCCGGTCGGCACGCCGGTGGCGATCGTTCCGTAGCGGCCCCCCCCTTAGCGCAACAAAACGCGGCGACTTTTTGGGTCG
>DNAS01000054.1:7539-14898 GCA_003485185.1 Phycisphaerales bacterium
ATCATTTTGGCCGATTCCGGGCGATTTTCCGCGCCGCCGGCGCTATTTCTCGCCTTCGGGCTGGTAATTGCGTTTCACTGGCTTGGTAATCAGCCCGGTGTGGATCGCCTTGGCGGAAACGTTGATGCGCGTTACCTTTCCGTCAATGACCGCACGGACGCGCTGCATGTTCGCCTTGAACTTGCGTTTGGTCTTTCCGGTGACCTTGCGGCCGACGCCACCGAGATATTTCGCCTTCCCGCGTCGGGTGATCTGCCGACCGCTGCGGGTCTTCTTTCCGGTAAACGGACATACGCGAGGCATCGCAAAACTCCTGCTTGGTTACGCCGCCCCAGGGCGGGCCGCATAGTGTAGCACCCGACCGGCGACTTGCAAGCGCTTTTTCCGGCGCTATTCCTTCTCTTCCTCTTTGGCCTTGGCGGCGGCCGCCACGATCTGCTGCTGCACGTTTCCCGGAACCGGCTCGTAGTGGCTGAACTCCATCGCGTAGCTGCCCTGCCCGCCGGTGACCGAGCGGAGCTGGCTGTTGTACTGCATCACTTCCGCCAGCGGCGCCTGCGCCTTGATGACGATGATTCCGCCCGGCAGCATGTCCTGCCCCAGGATGCGCCCGCGCCGACCCGACAGGTCCGACGCGATGTCGCCCATGTAGTTCTGCGGAACGGAAATCTCCAGGTTCACGATCGGCTCCAGCAGCACGGGCTTGGCTTTCTGGATCGCGTCGATGAAGGCGTACTTGCCCGCCGTCTTGAACGCCACTTCCTTCGAGTCCACCGGGTGGTGCTTCCCGTCGTACACGGCAACGCGAACGTCCTGGAGCGGGTAGCCCGCGATGGCCCCGTGGACCAGCACCTCGTGCACGCCCTTCTCGATGGCCGGGAGGAACTGCCGCGGAATCGACTCGCCGAACAGGTCGTTGACGAACTCGAAGCCCGACCCGCGCTCCATCGGCTCGACGCGCAGGTACACCTCGCCGAACTGCCCGGCGCCGCCCGTCTGCTTCTTGTGGCGGTGGTGGCCTTCGGCCTTGGCGGAGATCGTCTCCCGGTAGGGGATCTTGGGCGGCTTGGTCTCCACCTCCATGTCGAACCGCTGCTTCATCTTCGTCAGCATGATGCGAAGGTGCAGGTCGCCCGTTCCCGAGATGACGGTTTCGGCCGTCTGGGCGTCGCGCTGGGCGACGAACGTCGGGTCCTCGTCGGACAGGCGGCTCAGCGCGGTGGAGATCTTCTGCTCGTCGCCGCGGCTCTTGGGCGTCACCGCCAGCGAATACATCGGCGTGGGGACGGCGGGCATGGCGCGGAACATCCCGCCGGCTTCCTCGTGCACCACGTCGCCCGAGGAGAGGTCCTCGACCTTCGGCAGCACGATGACGTCGCCGGCGACCGCTTCCCTGACTTCCTTGGTGTCCTTTCCGACGGCCTTGAACAGGTGGCCGATCTTCGAGGACTTCTTCTCGTCGCGCACGAGGTAGACCGTGTCCGACCGGGCCGTCCCCTGGAGCACCCGCACCCAGGCAAGCTTGCCCACGAACGGGTCGGAGCTGATCTTGAACGCCTGTCCGACGAACGGTTTGGACGGATCGACCGCGACGGGCGTTTCCGCCGCGTCGGCCTTCTGTCCGGACCGCACCGGTCGCCCCGCGAGCTGGTCGGGCGAGGGGAAGTACTTCACCACCGCATGCATGAACTCCGGCACGCCCACCTCGGCCTTGGCGGCCGTGAAGAACACCGGGATCACCGTCCCCTCGACCATCGCCTTTCCGAACGCGGCGGAAAGCTTCTCCGCGGGAATCTGCTCGCCGCCGAGGTAGGCTTCCATCATTTCCTCGTCGGCCTCGATGATGTTTTCCACCAGCTCGGTGTGGGCGGCGGAGACGTCGCCGAAGTCCGCCTCGCCGCTGTCGTTGGTAAAGCAGTCGATCACGCCCTTGCCCCCGCCGGTCGGCAGGTTCAGCGGCTTGCAGGCCGTGCCGAACGTCTCGGTGATCTGCCCCATCAGCGATTCCAGGTCGAGGTTCTCGGCGTCGATCTTGTTGATGACGATGGCGACAGCCAGCCCGTTCTCCTTGGCCATGCGGAACATGCGGCGGGTGTTGACCTCGATGCCGGCTGCGGCCGAGATCATCACCACGCCCGTGTCGGCGCCGGCTGCGGCGTAGATCGCCCCGCCGATGAAGTCGGGATACCCCGGCGTGTCGATGAGGTTGATCGACTTGCCCTCGAACTCGAAGCTCGCCAGCGCCGGGTCTACCGAGTGCTGGCGCTCCTTGGCGATGTCGGACGAGTCGAGGATGCCCGACCCGTCGGCCACCGAGCCCAGTCGGGTGGTGACCTTCGCGGCGAAAAGCATCGCCTCGCCCAGCGTGGTCTTTCCGCACCCGCCGTGCCCAAGGAATGCGATGTTGCGAATGTCCTGCGGTTTCGAAGCAGCCATGATCTGTCGTCTCCAATCACAAGCCGGAAGGGTGTCGCACGGTCCTTGCCGCCTCGGCGCCCGCCGTGCAACCGCACGCGAGAGCGGCCGGGGGAGACGCCTCCAGCCGCCGCCGGGATCGTCTTTCACGGCCTGACAGTCGCAGGCAGCGACGGGGCGATGTCAAGGAACAGGTCATCATAAGGCTTTTTCAAACGCCCGCAAGAGGGAATTCATGGCGGGAGTGGAGAGTGCAGAGTGGCGAGTGCGGAGAAATTGTCAATTGTCGATTGTCAATTGACAATGGGAAGGACTGAGGGAAGAAGGCAATAGGCAATAGGCAGTAGGCAATAGCGGCAGGGGCGCCTCGGGCTTTTCCCGAGCCCCGACTGTCAGGGAGGGGTCGCCGGGAGCCGCCAGTGGAGAGGAACCCGGAACCGAGGAACAGGGAACCCGGCCCGCGCGGAGGCCCTTGTCTTTCCTGGTTCCGTGTTCCCTGTTCCGGGTTCCTTCACTCACGCGGTTCGGTTGGCGCGCTGCCGGCCGTCGCGGCGGGGTAGTAGATGTCCCGGCCAAGATAGGTGTACGTGCGCTGGAGCGCGGGAACCAGTTCCCTGGCGGTGAGTTCGACCAGTTGTCCGTCGTTCCGCACGACAAGGTATGGGTCCGCCTCGGCCTTTTTCAGCAGCGTGCAGAGGACTACCAGTTCCGGCGGATCGCTTCTGCGGACGGCGGGAAAGTAAATCACGTCGGGATTTGAGGCAAAGCGCCCGGTGGCCTGGTCGATCTCCGGCAGCCGGCCTTTCCGTTCGTCGAAACAATCCGACTTGTCGCAATACTTCCCCGCCACTAATGCCTCCAGCGTCGGCGGACGCCGCCCATGCTCGGTCTCGTAGGCCCGAATCCCGGCCGCAATCGCTTGAATCTGCGCGGTGGTAACGCACGGTTGCGGCACGATGGCTTCCTGCCATATTATGTTCCAGAACAGCACGCCCAGAAACGACAGGACACCAAAGAGGAATCCCACGAGCACCCCCCATGTCAAAGGCGAGGTCGGGCGTTTTTTGCTCATGGCTTGCCCCTCAACTCCGCATGGTAATCATTCGCTTTCTGCACAGCGGACAGGAATTCAATGGGTGTCTCGTCGGATGCCACGCTCATGTCCGAGCGTCCCCAATTGCAAATCTTTTGGCGATGATTCGCGGGCAATTCGAACACAGCCGCCAGCGTCCCGGGCGCGTTCCCGTCGAGCGGGATCAGGACATAGTCAACGTCCTTCCGCGAGTATTCCTCATCGTCGCCAAGTTCATGAATTGCCGAAGGGCAGACAAACATTTTCCAGGAGGAACCTGCGCGAACCAGGTCTTGTGGCGACAGGGCCGGCAAATCCTCATTCTCGGCGTGATACATGGCGATCGCCATACCGATGTCTCGCAGATTCAGTGTGCAAACGACCCTTCTCCTCAGTTCGCGGGAATCCGTCGGAACGCTAACGAAAATCATTACGATCAAAGACCAGACGGTCAGCAATCCCAACAGAAATCCCCCCAGATATCCGACCACGCGGCGACTGGGGAATCCGCGCCGCTCAGGCGTTTCCACTGCAGGCTGCGGCGTCTCGTGCGTTGCGGACATGGGCGGTGTCTCCCCGAACGGGCGCATTATAGGCGAGCGCCCGAGGCGGGGAAAGACCCAGGAAGAAGGAACCGGGAACAAAGGAACACGGAACCCGGAATGTCGGCGCACTCGTGCGTTTTCTTTCCGGGTTCCCGGTTCCCTGTTCCGGGATACGGAAAAAGAAAAGGAACCCGGAACTCAGGAACCCGGAACCCGGCCCGCGCGGAGGCTCTTGTCTTTCCTGGTTCCTCAGTTCCTTTGTTCCTGGTTCCTTCTTCTCATCGGATCGCGCCGAGGTCCACGCCCAGGACCTTGCGGGACAGGGCGTTCAGCGCGTCGGCTGGGCCGCCGAAGTGGTACGTCCGGTGCGCGTGGGTGATCGACTCGCCCGCCTTCAGTTCCGCCGCGGGGCTGGACGTCTCGATCTCGTAGAACGGCCCGAACTGTCCGGCGCCGGGGTACTCCTCGCCGTCGTTGTAGCTGTTGACGACGTCGCCGGCGAACGGGTCCTTCTGCGTCTCCCACAGGCTGTTGACGTAGGGGAGCTTGGCGGCCGCCGACGGCAGGTTGAACTGCACGATCGTCAGCACCTTCGCGTCGGGGTCGAAGCTGCCCAGCACGCGCTTGGCCCGGCGCGGGGAGATTCCGATCTTGCTGCGGAACTGCCCGTCGCAGGAGAACAGCAGGCAGTCGTCGCCCAGGCGGCCTCGCTCGGGCGGAAGCTTGCAGAAGTAATCCGTCATCGCGCGCGGGCCCAGGTCCTTCTCGTCGCCCGGGCGGAATGGCACGATGACCTTCCCGCGCGGCAGGGGCTTGAACTGGCCCAGGATCCAGATCGACGGCAGCCCGCCCTTGCGCGTCCAGGCGTCCGGGCCGGCGTTGACCAGCGTGTTGCCCGACTCGAACGCCACCATCCGCATGCCCGACGGCATGGGGACGCCCAAATGCTCGGCCGCCTGCTCGTCGTCCAGCGCGGAGATCGTCCGCTTGACGGCGCAGCGGAAGGCCGTGCCCGAGGCGTTGGACACGTCGAACTGCGAGGCCATCGCCAGCGAGTGCCTGCCCTGACTGGTGATGGCGAAGCCGCCGCGGTCGAACCCGGCGGGGGTTTTCCAGTGCGCCGTGTCGAACGGTTCGCCGGGGGCGAACCACAGGCCGAACTGCCCGGCCTCCGGGCCCAGCCAGAAACGGTCCTCTCCCCCGTAATTGTTGAAACGCTCATCCACGGTCCCGGCCGCGATGAACTTCACGTTCAGCCAGCCGAAGCTCGACTCGCCGTCCAGCGTGCTGGTCATCACCCGCCCCTGGTACTTGGGGGCGACGGCCACCCGCGCCTTGCCCGGCGCGGAAAGTTCCACGATGTCCGTGTGCTTGCGAAGAAACGCCAGGTCGTCCGCGTAACTGGAAGTCATCCTCAGGTTCCCTTCAAGGTCCGAAAGCCCAGACGCGTATCTTATGCCCCGCCGGGATTGAGGGCAACCCCCGCCCGCAAGGAGGGCGCTGCCAATCCGGGTGGCACTGCTTGCTCGCAAGCAGTGTTCTTGCAGCCACACGGCTTGACAAGCAAGCCGTGCCACCCCCGGTTGGGAGATTTGCCGGAACCTTAAGGGGATTCCCAAACAAGACCTCTGAAAACGTGGCACGGGCATCTTGCCCGTGTGTGGCACGACCGTCCCGGCCGTGCAAGAGTTGCTGTGTCACAATCGGCACGAGCAAGATGCTCGTGCGACGCATGGGCGAGACGCCCATGCCACGTCAAAGGTTCCAAACCATTCCATTGACGTTTTCCGTCCCGCTCCGGTATACCTACGTCCCCAGCGGCGCGGAGTTTCCCCGGCCGCGAAACGACATTCCAGGAAAGGCGTCTCGGATGGCAAGAATCGTCTTTATCGGCGCGGGCAGTTTCGGGTTCACTCGCAAGCTGGTGCGGGACGTGCTGACCTTCCCGACGATGCGGGACGCCACGATCGTCCTGATGGACATCGACCGCGACCGCCTCGGGTTGATCGCCAAGGCCGTCCGCATGATCGTCGAGCGGGGCAACTACCCAGCCAAGGTGGAGGTGACGGCCGACCGGCGCGAGGCGCTCAAGGGGGCCGACGTGGTGGTCTGCACGATCCTGGCAGGGGGCATCGAGGTGTGGCGCCACGACATCGAGATTCCCAAGAAGTACGGGGTGGACATCAACGTCGGCGACACGCGCGGGCCCTCGGGCATCTTCCGCGCGCTGCGGACCATCCCCGTCATGCTCGACATCTGCCGCGACATCGAACGCCTCTGCCCCGGCGCGCTGTTCCTGAACTACACCAACCCGATGGCCATGCTCTGCCACGCCATGCAGCGCGCCTCGGATGTGCGGGTCACCGGACTGTGCCACAGCGTCCAGGGAACCGCGGAAATGCTCGCCCGCTGGATCGGCGCCCCGATGAGCGAGATCACCTATCTCTGCGCGGGCATCAACCACCTGGCGTGGTATCTCCAGTTCCGCCGCAACGGCAAGGACGCCTACCCGGCCATCCGCAAGGCCATGGCGCGGAAGAAAATCTACAACGAGGAAGTCGTCCGCAACGAGATGTTCCTGCAACTCGGCTGGTACGTCACGGAATCCAGCGGGCACAACTCCGAGTACAACTGGTGGTTCCGCAAGCGCCCGGAGCTCATTCGCAAGTACTGCCGAGGCACCGGCTGGAACCCCGGCGAGTACGCCTACATCCTCAAGGAGTACCTGGCGGGGCGGAAGACCTGGAAGAAGCGCATCCGCGCGTGGATCGACAAGGGCGAGATCGACCTCAAATGTTCCCAGGAGTACGCCTCCCGCATCGCCCACGCCGTTTTGGGCGGCGAGGCGTTCGAGTTCAACGGAAACGTGCCCAACACGGGCCTGATCCCCAACCTGCCGCAGGGCGCGTGCGTCGAGGTGCCCGTGCTGGCCAGCCGGCGCGGCCTGGACCCGATCTATGTCGGCGAGCTGCCCCCGCAGGTGGCGGGGTTGACTTTCGTCAACGCGACGGCGGAGATGATGGCCGTCGAGGGGTCTCTCATCGGCGACCCGACGCTGGTGTTCCAGGCCATCGCCACCGACCCGCTGACGGCCTCGGTGCTGTCCCTCGCCGAAATCCGCAAGATGGTCCGCGAGATGTTCCGCAAGAACCGTCCCCACCTGCCCCAGTTCAAGCGGATCGACCTGTAAACGCTACCCGATTTTTGGGTTGTGCCGCGGATTGCGGAGTTCCGCGCAGCGGGACGCGGCAAGGCCCCGCAAACGCTTTTCGGCCCTAACCTGGCCGGAATGCGAACTTTATTGCCTTCCGGGGGCAAACTCGAGGT
>DNAS01000054.1:15034-21038 GCA_003485185.1 Phycisphaerales bacterium
CCTTCCGGGGGCAAACTCGAGGTGAATTCCCTGCCCCCGCCTGCCGATACTATCCCTGTGGCGGCCCCGACGGCGCGGTTCGGGTTGAACCCGCTGCGCGCCGCCAGTACAATGGTTTGACAGGGGTCCGGAGGTACGGCCCCGCGAAACTCCGACAACCCGCCCCCCGGGGTGAGGGAGCCAGGAACGCATGTTTGAACGATTCACGGAACGAGCCCGCAAGGTCATCGCGCTGGCCAACCAGGAAGCGCAGCGGTTCAACCACGAGTACATCGGCACCGAGCACATCCTGCTGGGGCTGGTGAAGGAAGGCAGCGGCGTCGGCGCGAACGTGCTGAAGAACCTCGGCGTGGACCTGCACAAGGTCCGCATGGAGGTGGAGAAGCTCGTCAAGGCCGGGCCCGACATGGTCACCATGGGCAAGCTGCCGCAGACCCCGCGCGCCAAGAAGGTCATCGAATACGCCATCGAGGAGGCGCGCAACCTCAACCACAATTACGTGGGCACCGAGCACCTCCTGCTGGGGCTCCTGCGGGAGCACGACGGGGTGGCCGCCCAGGTGCTGATGAACCTCGGGTTGAAGCTCGACGAGGTGCGCGACGAGGTGCTCCACCTCCTGGGCGCCGGTGCCGAGCCGGAAGAGGCGGCCGCCAACGGCGGGCCCGTCGAGGCCGGCGCGCCCCAGCGCCGCGCCAAGACCAAGACCCCCGCGCTGGACAGCTTCGGACGCGACCTGACCGACCTCGCCCGCGAGGGACAGCTCGACCCAGTCATCGGGCGCATCAACGAGATCGAGCGCGTCATCCAGGTGCTCTGCCGGCGGACGAAGAACAACCCCGTCCTGCTGGGCGAGGCCGGCGTGGGAAAAACCGCAATCGTCGAGGGCCTGGCGCAGAAGATCGTCGGAAACGACGTGCCGGAAATCCTCCAGGACCGGCGGATCGTCGCGCTGGACCTGGCGATGATGGTCGCGGGCACGAAGTACCGCGGGCAGTTCGAGGAGCGCATCAAGGCGGTCATGAACGAGGTCCGCCGCGCCAAGAACGTCATCCTGTTCATCGACGAGCTGCACACGCTGGTCGGCGCCGGCGGGGCCGAGGGCGCCATCGACGCCGCCAACGTGCTCAAGCCCTCGCTGAGCCGCGGCGAAATCCAGTGCATCGGCGCCACCACCCTCGACGAGTACCGCAAGTACATCGAGAAGGACGGCGCCCTGGAGCGCCGCTTCCAGACCATCATCGTCAACGCACCCACCAAGGACCAGACCTACGAGATCCTCAAGGGCCTGCGCGACCGCTACGAGGCGCACCACCGCGTCCACATCACCGACGAGGCCTTGGAGCGCGCCGTCGAGCTGTCCAGCCGCTACATCACCGGGCGCGTCCAGCCCGACAAGGCGATCGACGTCATCGACGAGGCAGGGGCGCGCATCCGCCTCAAGACGATGACCAAGCCGCCGGACCTTGCCGGGCTCGAGACGCAGGTCGACAAGCTCCAGATCGAAAAGGACGAGGCCGTCAAGAACGCCGATTACGAGCGGGCGGCCGAGCTGCGCGACAAGGCCGAGCAGATCCGCGAGCAGAAGGAGAAGCTCCAGAAGGAGTGGAAGGAAAAGGCACGCGAGGCCGACGGCGTGGTGGACAGCGAGGTGGTCGCCGAGGTCGTCAGCAAGATGACGGGCGTCCCGCTGACGCGCCTGGAGAAGGAAGAGGCGCAGCGGCTGCTGGAGCTGGAGAAGGAGCTTCACAAGCGCGTCGTCAGCCAGGACGAGGCGATCCAGATCGTTGCCAAGAGCATCCGCCGGGCCCGCAGCGGCCTGAAAGATCCGCGCCGTCCGATGGGCAGCTTCATCTTTGCCGGGCCCTCCGGCGTCGGAAAGACCCTGCTGTCCAAGGCGCTGGCGGAATTCATGTTCGGCGACGAGGAAGCGCTCATCCAGATCGACATGAGCGAGTACATGGAGAAGCACAACGTCTCCCGCCTGGTCGGCGCGCCTCCGGGATACGTCGGATACGAGGAAGGCGGGCAGCTCACCGAGCGCATCCGCCGCCGGCCCTACGCGGTCGTCCTGCTCGACGAGATCGAGAAGGCCCACCCCGACGTGTTCAACATGCTCCTCCAGATCATGGAAGAAGGCAAGCTCACCGACTCGTTCGGGCGGGCGGTGGACTTCCGCAACACCGTCCTGATCATGACCACCAACATCGGCGCCGAGCTGATCAAGTCGAAGGCGGGCTTCGGCTTCGCCAAGCGCGACGAGGACACTTCCTACCTCAAGATGAAGGAGATGCTCCACAAGGAAGTCGAGCGCTACTTCCGGCCGGAGTTCCTCAACCGCCTCGACGACATCATCGTCTTCCGGGCCCTCAACCGCGAGGACCTCAACACGATCATCGATTACGAGCTGCGGAAGGTCCGCGAGCGACTCGCCGAGGAGCACGGGCTGGAGCTGGAACTGACCGACGACGCGCGGGAGTTCCTCATCGCCAAGGGGTACAACCCGGACTTCGGCGCCAGGCCGCTGCGCCGGGCGATCGAGCAGCACGTGGAAGACCCCATCAGCGAGGAGATTCTCCGCGGCGGGTACAAGGGCAACGCGAAGATCGTCGTCTCCGTCCGCCAGGAAGGCGAGGGCGAAGGCGCCGAGAAGCACCTGTACTTCGAGGGCGCAGGCCAGCGCGCCGAATCGGCGGAGCCCAAGGACAAGAAGCTCCAGGAAGTCCACGAGACGACGTAGGAATCGCGAGTTGCGAATCGCGTATCGGGAAACCGAAACCCACAGCCCACGGAAATCGTTCCGTGGGCTGTTTTTCCGCGCGAGCAAGAGGGTGGGAATTGCGAGGAAGAAGCGGCGTTTGGGGAAATGAACCGATGCACTCGCGGGCGCGGCGTGTTATAGTTTCGGCGGCGCCGCGGGGACGGTTCGCTCGCGTGAGGGCTTCGCAGCGCGCCTGCAAAATGTGAATTCCCGGGGAACTTCGTGAGTCGGAACGCGTCGAACATATTGACCGGCGAGAGTGATGCCGGCGCGGGCGGGTCGAAGACCATCGCCTTCGAGGACGCCGCCCTGGTCGCCCGCTGCCAGAAGGGCGACATGCACGCGTTCGGCTCGCTCGTGGCGAAGTACCAGGACCGCATCTTCAACACGGTCTACCGGTTGTGCGGAAACAAGTCGGATGCGGAGGAACTGGCCCAGGAAGCCTTCCTCAAGGCCCTGGAGCGGATCGGGCAGTTCCGACAGCAGAGCCAGTTCTACACGTGGGTGTTCCGGATCGCCTCGAATTTGGCGATCTCGCACCGGCGGCGTTCCGGGCGGATCCGCTTCCACTCGATGACTGCCGGGGAGAATTCCGACGGCGGACAGGCGGACGCGTTGACGGCCGCCGTGGCCCGAAAGCGGACGCCCGGTCCGGAGGCTGCCGCCATGAGCGCCGACACCCAGCGGCGGGTCCTGGAAGCGCTGGAGACGCTGGACGACGAGTTCCGGCTGGCCGTCGTGCTGCGGGACGTCGAGGAGATGGATTACGAGCAGATTGCCGATGTGATGGAAGTGCCGGTGGGCACGGTCAAGAGCCGCCTCCACCGCGCCCGATGCCTCCTGAAGGAAAAACTGGCCGACCTAGTTGACTGAGATGACCGAGCGAGAAGACATCTTCCTGGAGCTTTCGGCGTACCTCGACGGCGAGCTGGGCGAGGCCCAGCGGAAGCGCGTCGAGGCGGCGCTGGCGGACGACGCGAAGCTCCGCGCCGAGCTGGATTCGTTGCGCCGGACGCGCGAGCTGCTCCGCGCCCTGCCCCGCACGCGGGCGCCGGAAGGATTCGTCGACCGCGTGCTGGCCCAGGCGGAGCGGGGGAACCTCGTCGCGCCCATCGCGCCGGCCGAGCCCGCGCCCGCCCAGCCGTGGCGATGGGTCCGGTGGGTGGCGACCGCCGCCGTCGTCCTCGTCGCCGTCGGCGTCGGGACCGTCATCACCGTCGCCCTCTGGCAGGACAGTTTCGTGGACCGGATGGCCGAGAAGCCCCCGGCCCACGGCGCTTCCCAACCCGTCTCGATCGCCGACGCCGAGCGCGGCAGGACTGCCCCCTCCGACGCCCCCGCGCCGGCCGAACTCGGCGAAAAGCGCGCGGAAGAATATGGAATTCCCAAGGCTGCTGCCCCGCGCTCGGGTTGGGAATACGCCAAGGGCGCCGGCGACGCCGCCCCCGCCCCGGCTGTGGCTGCGAGAAAAACCGCCGCGCGATCCGCCAAGGGATACGACGACTTCGAGGAACGCAAGGACATCGTGCTGGCCGGCGTCGTCAACGAGGTCATCTACACCACCGACGTCGGCGCCACCCAGCGGCAGGTGGAGACCGTGCTGCTGTCCAACGGCATCCAGCCGCTGCCAGTCAGCCCGGCCGGCGGAGCCGGCGAAAACCTCAAGGCCCCGCCCGAACAGAGGAAACCCGACCTCGCTTCGCAGATCCAAACCCTCAACACCAAGGGGGAAAACGTCTACCAGACCAACCAACTGACCGCTCACCAGGTGCAGTACGTCGTCAATGTCGACTCCCGCCAGAAGCTCAACCTGCTGAGGGAACTCAAGAAGATTCGCAGCGAGCAGCGCGTCCTTCAGGACACCTGGAGCGGAGAACAGAAGCAGCTCCAGGACGGACAAACGCTCGCCGCCGCAGCGCCGCAGGCCGCCCCCGCGCAAGCGCCGGTTGTCCGCGACAATATTGCCCTGGCTGGGCAGGCGGCCCCCGCCCGACCAGCGCTGGCCGACGCGGACAAGGAACGAGAGCGAACCTCCCAGCCGGCGACGGACCGGGCAGGAAAAACCGTCGTTGAAGGTCTTGGAGCCGTCGTCGCCACGGGAGGCGGCGGCGGGATCGCGCCGCAAGCGTCCGCCGAACCGCCCGGGCCTGCCCTCGCCCGAACAGACGACAACGCCCAGCGGCGCATCCGGCAGCAGGAGGAAACCCGGGACGAAATGCCATCACGCGGGGAGCGGGAAGCCAGGCCGGCGGCCTCCGGGCCCGCCAACAGACCGGCGGAAGCCCTCGCGAGAACGCCGGCCCAAACCGCGCCCGCCGCCTCGCAGAGCGGATTGATGTACGATCAGCGAATCGCCGCCACCCAGGCGGCGGGGCAACAGCTGGCCAAGCTCGAAACGGCTGCTTCCCAGGAGGCGGCAGTGGCCTTCGAACCGCTGCTGATTACCGTCAACTTCCGCTCGCTGGCGGAAGACCGCTCCCTGCGCGAAGTGCTGGACCAGGTCCAGGGCAGCGAAGCGGCTCCCAACGCGCCGCCGACCACCACGTCGACCGGAAACTGACGCAACATCCCGTGGTTGCTCCGCTTGCGCTTCGAAAACCACGGCACCCGCGTTTCCTGTTGCGAAGCTATTTCAGCTTGCTGTCGGGATGGTCGCCCATCTCGTGTTCGTCGTACCAGGCCTTGTCCGTCACCCGGCCCTTCTCGAAGCTGATGACGGCCTTGTAGAACGGCTCGTCGTTGATGTAGCTCCACGAGTCGGAGAACTTCGCGGTCGGCTCGCCGAGCGTCAGTTCCACTTCCATCTCGGGTTGGCCGACGTAGATCGTGTCGAACCGCTGGCGGGTGAATTTCTTCTCGCAGCCGGTGCAGACCAACGCCAGGGCTCCCACCACAAGCAGCAGGACGATCGCGCGTTTCATGGACGGTCTCCTTTCGAGGCGTGCGCGTGTGAATTGCGTCAACTATTGTCCGGACACCAGCACCCGCTCGTCGAAGAGCCGGTCGGTGTGCGGGCTGGAAAACACCGCCCGCAGGACGAACCGCTCGCCGACGGGGACGGGGTTGACCCACTTGAGCTTGAACTGGTACGTCCGCGTGATGCCGTCCCAGTGCAGCAGGTTGGTCTTGGGATCGACCACCGAGACGTCCCACGTGCTGAGCCGGCGTCCCTTGGGGTCGGTGGCGTTGGGGACGAACTCGTGCAACTCGAAGCGGAAGTCCCCGAACGCCTTGGTCGGGTCGTTG
>DNAS01000054.1:21193-21331 GCA_003485185.1 Phycisphaerales bacterium
GTCGGGTCGTTGTAGGAATCCAGCGCCTCGATCCGCACGTCCAGCCCGCCGGCGGCGCCCGCGGGGTCGAAGGTCCGCGTCCCCGTGAACGGGTGCAGGCGGATGGTCTTGGGGAGCGTCAGGCTGATGGGGTAGGGC
>DNAS01000074.1:0-173 GCA_003485185.1 Phycisphaerales bacterium
AGTTATCCGGATAGGCTCTAAGCCGGCGAAGCCAGGTTGTCGCGATCAGAACTCCCGCTCGCCCCGGCGAGGATCGTCGCCGCGACGACGGTTCTCGAGCATCTGGAGCAGGTAGCGGTTCTCCCGCTTGGTCGCCTCCAGGTCGAACAGCAGGTACTTGACCTGCATCCGCA
>DNAS01000074.1:289-780 GCA_003485185.1 Phycisphaerales bacterium
CTGGTCCAGCCGGTGGTCGAAAGTGTCGCCTTCCCTGCTGGAAATGTAGCAACCCTCCGCGACGGCCGGGGCCTTGGCGCCCGTCGGCGCGGACTGCACCATCCGCAAGATCTCGCCGATCTTTTCTTGTATCGCCGCCTCATTCATGGCAGCACTCTCCGCACAAAATGGAGTTGGATTGTCCGCCGGGCGCGCCTGCACGCCCGGATGCCAGAAGAGTTGCAACGAATGTGCCAGAGGGAAGTTGCGAGCCGCGCGGCGAAATGGGTGATTGCAAGTCCTTGTTTCGCGGCCGTTTGCGCCGCGCCGCGCGCGGATGTCAAACCGGGCAAACTTTTCCGCATCTTCCGCCATGGGGAGAGCAGGAACGATAGGCCGAAGGGTGAAGGCCGGAGGGGAAAGCGGAGTGAAGAGTGATTTGAGATTTTTGATTTGCCGCGCGGGGGGGAACTCCGGGCGCTACGCATGCCTCCGGGGGTGGCACGGCTTGC
>DNAS01000074.1:1055-2835 GCA_003485185.1 Phycisphaerales bacterium
ATTGGAAATGCTCGCGTTGCCGAAAGGCAACGCGCGGAGGCGGCGCGGAACGGAAATGTCGCTTCCGCGGCCGGGGAAGCGCGCGGGAGCGGCGCTAGAATGGGATGGACAATTGATTGGCGCAAAGCCAGAGGGTATAAGCCGTGAGCCATGCGTTGCTCCAGAACGGAAGTGAACTGATGACGCCGACCGCACTCCCGGCCGGAACGCTGATCCTCGCGTCGTCCAGCCCGCGCCGCCGGCAGTTGCTGGCCGAGGCGGGCCTGTCGTTCGACGTCGTCGCGCCGACGATCGCCGAGCCCAATGACGATCTGCGCGGACTGAGTCCGCAGCAGCAGGCCGAGGCGCTGGCGTACTTCAAGGCCCGCGTGGTGTCCGACCGCCGGCCCGACGCCTGCGTGCTCGGGGCCGACACCGTCGTCGCGCTGGGCGGCGAGATTCTCGGCAAGCCCGCCGACGAAGCCGACGCGCGCCGGATGCTCAACGCGCTGTCCGGCTCGCGCCACGCGGTGATCACGGGCGTGGCCGTGCTGTGCCCGCACAACGTGCGGCTGATCGCGTCGGAGACGACGTACGTCACGATGCGCCGCATGACGCCGGACGAGATCGACGACTACATTCGCTCGGACGAGTGGCGCGGCAAGGCCGGCGCGTACGCGATCCAGGAGACGGCCGACCGGTACATCGTCAAGGTCGAGGGCAGCTTCTCGAACGTCGTCGGCCTGCCGATGGAACTGGTCGCGCGGATGCTCGCGGAATTGCGTCGCCGGCCGGAGGCGCACCGGGCGATCTGAGCGCCGGCGCGGCGCCGCGCGGATGCGCGAAACGGGAGGCACGAGACGATGGCGGACGGGTCGAAAACGGTCGGCGCGGCGCCGGGAAACGGCCTATTTCGGGCGCGTTTGCGTGCTTTTAGCGCTCTTTTTCGCGCTTTGACGATACTTTTTCTGCTCCCGGCCGGCGGGTTTTCGGGGTGCGGCCGGGACGATTCTCCGCCCACCGCCACCATTCGCGGGCATACGTGGCGCGTGATCCCCGCCGTCACCAGCCGCCAGCGGTACCAAGGCATGGCCGGGCGGACGAGCGTGGCCGACGACGAGGGGATGCTCTTCATCTACCCGCAGGCGGCGGCGCGGAACTACTGCATGCGCAACTGCCTCGTGCCGCTGGACATCGCGTTCATCGGGCCGGACCTCCGCGTGATCGCCATGCACACGATGGCCGTCGAGCCCGGCCTGGCCGGCGAGAAGGTCTACCCCTCCGGCGCGCCGGCGCAATACGTGTTGGAAACCACCGTCGGCGCCTTGGCCCGCGCGGGCGTAAAGCCAGGCGACACCGTCACTTTCTCCTCCAACGTCCCGCCTGCTGCTAAAGCTGACCCCGGTCCGTGACGATGAGTCTGACAGGCCGGATCGTTTTCCCGGCCGGTCCTTTCTGCGGACGGGTGTCGAGTTGCCTGAGAAACCGAAACTGTTGTGGATCGGAGAGCAACCCGCTCCGGCGAACGTGCGCGCCGCTGCCGCCGGACGCTGGGATCTTGCCGCCGCGCCGCCGGACGCGCCGCTGACCGAGCAGTTGCGGGGCGCGTCGGTGGCGATCCTCAATCCCAACGGCGTTGCCGACGACGCGCGCCGCCTCCAGGAACTGCTCGACGCTGTCAGCGCCACGCCGGCCGTCGCCGTGTTGCTGCTGACGCCGACCTCGCGGGCGTGGGAGAGTCTCGCCGGGCGCGGGCATCAGGTTCTCTGCGCCCCGCAGGACGCCGACGCGCGCGAGCTGG
>DNAS01000074.1:2983-3316 GCA_003485185.1 Phycisphaerales bacterium
ACGCCGACGCGCGCGAGCTGGCTGCCCGGCTCGACGCCGCCGCGGCGCTCCAGCCGACCATCGTCCGCCTGCGCGACGAGCTCGCCGCTGCGCGACAGGCGTCCGACAAGGCCGAGCGCACCTTCGTCGAGCTCGGCGAGGAGATGCGACTCGCCGCCCGGCTCCAGCGCGACTTCCTTCCGCGCCGCCTGCCGGAAGTCGGCCCGGCCCGCTTCGGCGTGCTCTACCGACCGGCCACCTGGGTCAGCGGAGACATCTACGACATCCTCCGCCTCGACGAGACGCACGTGGGTTTCTACGTCGCCGACGCCGTCGGACACGGAATGCCCGCCG
>DNAS01000008.1 GCA_003485185.1 Phycisphaerales bacterium
GGGCGAGAACGTCGCGTAGCCTGTGCCGGCGCCGCTATCGACGACATTCAGGTAGTTTCCACTCGCGCTGCTCAATGGCGACGTGCCGATTACCGAAGCGTCTGTCAAGGAGCCGGTGCCGCCGGAAGTGACAATGTCGCCGGCGCCGCCGGTGCCGCTGCCGCTCCCGTTGAAGTCGGCCTGGAAAACAAGTGCCGCCCCTGCCGGACTTCCCCATCCCAGAACCACGACGGCGGCGATCATCGTCGCAGCCAGGATGACTCCAAACTTACTCTTTCCTGCATTCCTCATCACCGTTCTCCTTTTCACTGGATTTCAATGCACGGCCACATGCCGTGCAGATTTGGACTTCATGGTTTCTTCGCTGATCCGTCGGGCGCGACAGGGAGATTCTTTTCTGCTCGTGCCGCAGCAACGTTGTCGGAATGGTTGGGAATGAATCCGGTCGCGACGTTCGGGAGAATCAATTGGGGCGCAACCCGTAATACCTGCGTAACCGGTTGCTTGCCTTCCAGCAGACAATCGATCATCTCGATCATCCCCCGTGCCACCTCGACGGGATCGATTTCCAGGCGCATTACCGGCGCCGAACCGAACAGGTTCGATCCCTTGTTGGCGTGGCTGACGATTTTGACGTCCTTGCCCGCTTCCAGATCCAACGTTTCCAGTGCGTGCAACGCCCCGGCTGTATA
Source organism: Phycisphaerales bacterium (assembly GCA_003485185.1). Classification (GTDB taxonomy): domain Bacteria; phylum Planctomycetota; class Phycisphaerae; order SM23-33; family SM23-33; genus UBA12270. The sequence goes on from DNAS01000008.1 coordinate 693, forward strand.
GTTGTCGTCATATGAAAGCAAACCATCGGGCTTGCAGTCCCACCCCAGCCACGCCCGGCGGAAGTGTCCGACGGCTCGCAGAGCGCGCATCTGTCCAGGCAGTTGACAGGGAACCAGCCACGACGGTTCTGCCGGCAACCCCGCTTTCGCCAAGGCTTCCTTGAACATTGCCACCAACGGTGGAATCGCATCGTCTGCCCCGGCAGGATAGGCCAATGCGATGCGTCGGCATCCTTGCTCCAACAGTGCCGGCACGCCCAGGTTCACCTGCGCTGCCTCGTCCAAGCAAACGCGTGGCGTATACTGGGCGTGAGCGGTAAAGAATACGCAAGGCAATTCAAATGCCCGCACCTCGGGAATCCGCTCAGGGGAAATCGCCACCAGCATCAGGCCTTCGACACGTTCGCTCTGCAAATCGAGAGCAAGCTGGCTCAGCCCGTGTTCGTCCTGATCGTGAAGAGGATCGTCAATATAATAGGCCAAGAGGTGATCGTGCTGGCGGGCTTCGGCTTGGAGCCCCCGAAACAACAGCCGGCCGAACATGCTGATGTCCTCGTTGAACAGGTCGTAGCCAATGACCAATCCAACGCGCCGCGTGCGAGCCAGGGAAGATGCATAGATGCCGCTGCCCTGCCGACGGCTGATTATGCCCTGTTTTTCCAACTCCCCTAGCGCGGCATCCAGCGTGGCGATCGAAACCCCCATCGTCTTGCATAGCTGCCTTACCGTCGGAAGCTTGGCTTGCGAACCCAAGCGGCGGACAAGATCCGTCAAGGCGATCTTGGCCTGCGTGGCTTTGCGTGCAGCCGTGATGGATCGGGGTGATTTCATTTGCATTTCATCAAGAAAAGTGTTATGAACAATTGTTACGAACACTTTATCACAACTCTCGGACATGTCAATGGAATTTCCCGATGGGTTGGGATATTTCTGCCCGAAGAGTCTTAATTGATGATATGAGTTTGAGATAAAGCTGGAAATCTCATTGTGAGAGAAGAATTCGTGCATGCAGAATCGGTCTGTCGTGCCACAAAACCATCTATTATAATTAGTTACAGACATAACTACCGCCATTCACAGTTGGTATCCTTCTGATAGGAGAGGCGAAGCATGCCAGACTTAACTTGTTTCCAAGAAACGCGTTATGGAATGTTCATCCACTGGGGCGCATACGCCGTCGCTGCCAGGGGCGAATGGGTTCTCAACCGTGAATTGATCCCTCAAGACGAGTATGTCCGGAAGTATGTCCGCAACTTCAAGGCGGAACGCTATGATCCAGGCTCATGGGCCCGCTTGGCGAAATCGGCCGGCATGAAATATGTCGTGCTAACCACCCGCCACCATGACGGTTTCTGTTTATGGGACTCCAAGGTATCAGACTACAACGCCGCGCGTCTTGGTCCCGGCCGCGACCTGTTGCGACCATTCGTCGAGGCCGTTCACGCCGAGGGCCTGAAGGTGGGCTTTTACTACTCCGTGGCTGACTGGCATCACCCCGACTATCCCGATGCCTACGCTCGCGATTGGCCCACCGGCTGGCCTGAGGAAGCGGCTCGTAAGCGATTCGTCGATTACTATATTGCACAGCTTGAGGAATTGCTGACGCAATACGGCAAGGTGGACATCCTCTGGTATGACGGCTGCATCCCCCAGCCCACGGACGGGCGCCGCGCGAACGAGCTGGCCAGGACGCTCCAGCCGCATATCCTGATCAATGAACGCAATGGTGAGCCATTCGATTTTCGCGTCTCGGAGCAATCCCTGACGGCCAAGGAGGGCGCTTGGGAGGCAAACCTGACGTTGAATGACAATTGGGGCTATCATGCCGGTGACCATCACTGGAAAACGGCCCAGGACGTCATTCGCATGTTGACGACCACCGCTCGTTCCGGCGGCAACTTGATGCTCAACGTCGGTCCGCGTGCGGATGGCACGATCCCGGAGGACTCCGTTCGCATCCTCACGGAGGCCGGGCAATGGCTCGCTCGCAATCGTGAGTTTCTGCCGAACTCCACCCGCTCGCCGTTCAGTTGGAACAACTGCTCCACACTGACCACCCGTGGTAATACGGTCTACGTTCACCTTTTTGCCTCACCGGGCAAGGAATACTACCTGGCCGAGATCGCCAACCGCGTGCTTTCGGCGCGTTTCCTGGACGGCGGCCAGCCCGTGCCGTTCGAGCAGAAAGGTGACCGATTGTTCCTTCGAGGGCTTCCCTGCCCATTGAAGGATCCCATCGCCACGACCCTTGCCCTTGAGCTGGACGGTCCGCCGCGACCCATCCGGACGCAAAAAACATTCTGGATTCCAGGATAAGGACGGATACGAATGAATATGTCGCGTATAAGCCACGGAACAACATCGTTGGAAGTGAAACTCCCTAACGGCGTAGAGCTTCGGTTCGGCTTGGCTGGAGGGCTGCTTCAAGGGCTGACGCAGGCGACCGTTGACGGTTTGCCATTGATCGCACCGGAAAGTGCGCGGTTGCCGTATCTGGAGACACGAGACAGTTGGCAAGTGACCGGCTACCGCGTGTCTGATGCCCGTTTGGAAGATGAGGGGGTCGTGCTGGAAGCCCAAGCGCTCGGAACCAAGACGGGCATGGGGCGCAAGATCGATGTGTTTGAGTCGCCCTATATCACAACCCCGCGCCGCAATCCTGTGACGTTAGGGACGTTTCGATGGCACATCGCGCCAGCTACCGTCACGTTGGGACATCCGGCCATGCGTCAGAATACTTACCACGGTTTCAGCTATCGTTACGAGTTCGAACTGGAGAGAACCTTCCACTGCATATTGGACAGCGGCACATGGGAAGTGGGCGGCGATCCCGAGGGTGTGCGGATGATCAGCCAGCGAATGAACCCGGCAGCCGGTCCGCTGGATTTTATTGTGTCGCATAAAGGCCGATGCTTCAGTAGTGCCGAAAGCTTCCTCCCCGGCGCAGGCAACGATGCCACAACGGTTCCTGACGTACCGGCTGACCCGTCGATGGGATTTATCCTGCCTATCCAGGCGCAGCTTCGTGGCGCGGGGGGCGCTCTCGTGGACGTCCAATACAAAGGCCAAGGCATCCTGATCTGCTACTATGAACAGGCGGATTACTATCGAACACTGATCGAATGGCGACCGGATGACGTGGGCATCGGGCATCTGGACCACCACTTTTTCCCGCTTACAAGGTCTTACATTACTCCCGCCAAGACCATCCTGGCCGCAAAATCGCCGGACCTGACCCATGCCGACGCCTTAAACCGTTGGACGGACGCTTGGGAGCATGTGGCGTCGGCTTGGCGTCGGCAAACGGGGCTGTCGCGAGTAGAACCGATCATGGGCCTTGGTTTGGACTGCTGCGGCTCTGTCGGACGACACCACGGCAGCGGACCGACAGATCTGTTTGATCGCTGGGAGAGACGGTTCGATTGGATGCGCGGGCAGGCAATGGAATACATCTTTATCGGCGGCATAGGCCATCACCGTGGCGAGGAACTACCCGGAGCTGCCAACATGTGCCAACCTTACGATTACAGCGCAAGACAGCGCTACGGAGGACCGGAACGGTTCGGCATGTTCTGCCAGCGAGCGCATGCCCACGGGCTTAAAGTGATTCTGTGGATGAACGGCGCCCTGTCGGACTGGGCGCCGGCCCTGAAGGCACATCCGGAATGGACCCTTGCATACGATTCGGGGATGCCTTGGGATGGCGGCTATCGGATCTTGCGTTGCTGTAGCCTGCGAAAAGGTTTCGGACAGTGGCTGCTGGAGCAGTTTCGCCGCCTCAAGGATTTGGGATTGGATGGCCTGTTCTTCGATTCCTACCACAACCTGGCTGCAATGTGCATCGACTTTGGCGACCCCACCCTCACCCCGCAACTGTTCGACCTGTGGAAGTTCCAGGCCCAGTGTGAAAACCTGGGCCTCCAGTGGCTGATTGAATCCACCGGCCCGCTTGGCGTCACGAGCTGCGGTTTATGGCCGCAATACACGGCCTCGCCGGAGCTGAACTACTGGACGCATTATCGTGCTATTCTTCACGGTGATCGCGGCGCAAGCGATCTGCGCAACGACCATCTGACGCCGAACATGTTCTTCCGCATGTTGGCGAACAAGGCGCCAATCGGCTTTACGGTGTTTGAGCAGGCCAACGCGCCATTTGAAGGGCTTCCGAACCTGCCGGAACCGTATCCGACAATGCAGCGGCTGTATCGTGACGTGCATGACATGATGCAGGTACGCACAATCCATGAAGATGGATCTATTGCCTGGGCAGACGCGGACGGGCGATGGCAGTTATTGTTTGCCGTCGATAGCGACAGGGTAACAGTCCCGCCAGGCCACTTGGCAAAGCCGCTCTTCGGCATCGATCGTACGTTGTCGGCTGGCACACACGACTTGTCAGGCATAGCGGCCTGGCGACTGACCGCGATCTGATAATTGGCGAGAATATTGCGTTTCCCTCGTAGGATTGATCGGCCCATAATTGGCCCCGCGCCTATCGACCACCGACTGGCCAAGATGAACTTACGTAAGGCCGCTTAGGATTTTCCACAGAACATATGGTAGTCCGTTTCGCGATACCTCCGCTGTCCGACGCGTCAGGTAGGGCGTGACGAACTCGTCGAACATCATCGGCGGGTGCGTCAATACATCCCGCTGCGCCGGAAGGCGCCGGGCGAGACGCCGTACGTCTTGCGGAAGGCCTTGCAGAAGTAGTTGGGGTCGGCATAGCCGCACTCGAAGGCCACCGTCTTGACCGACTGGCGGGTGGTCTGGAGCCTCTCGACTGCGCGGCGCATCCGCTGGCGGAGGAGGAATTCTCCGGGCGCCATGCCCTCGCAGCGTCGGAAGAGGCGCGAGAAGTGGTAGCGGCTGAGCCCCGCCGCGGCGGCAAGGTCGTCCACGCCGATCGGTTCGGCCAGACGTTCGCGGCAGAACTGGATCGCGCGGGCAACCGCCTGCGGGCGCCCGCCGCGAACGGGCGGCGACTGCCCGGCGTGTGCGGCCTCCATCAGGCGCATGCCCACCTCGTAGGCCAGCGCCGACGCGCCCCAGGGCGACTGGACCTCGCCTCGCAACACGTGCCGGCAGGCCCGGGCCGCCGCCTCGACGACAGGCGAATCGGGCGGAAAACTCGCCAGAGGTCCGAGGCGCGCGACGGCAGCACGCCAGATGCGCATCATCTCGCTGCCGTGCAGGCACAGGTAGAAGAATTCCCACCGTCCGCCGCGAGGCAGGTGGTATCGGTTGTCATGGGGAAACCACAGCAGCATGGCCGTGCCGGGCGTCACCGCATACTTGCGCCCCTCGACGGTCAGGCGTCCCTCGCCGACGAGGGTGTATTGCAGCAGCGTGAACTCGCTGCGCCCACGCTTGAGCCCGTGCAGGTCGTAAGACGGGTCGGTGCGGATTTCCCGCCCGGCGCTGGCGATCATCGCGTGCAGGCCGAAGGTCGGCTTTGCGAACACCAGCGCGTGGTTCGCCGGGCGAACCGCGCGGAGCGGAGCGGGCATGATTTTACCCTTCATGGCACATCTCTCTCATTGATCCCTTCGAAAACAATCATACACTGAAAGCACGATTATGCAGAAATAAAGATTCCTCCCCCGAAACCGGAGACCTCTCATGGCGATCAAGGTGGCGTTCATCGGGGCCGGCAGCGTCGGCTTCACCCGCAGGTTGTTCCGCGACCTGCTCAGCGTTCCGGAGCTTCAGGACACGGTGTTCGCCTTCACCGACATCTCGAATCGCAACCTGGACATGGTGTACCGGCTTTGCCGCAAGGACATTCGCGCGAACAAACTACCCGCCGTCGTGACGGCTACGCTCGACCGGCACCGCGCGCTGGACGGCACCGATTACGTTGTCAACTGCACGCGGATCGGCGGGCTCGAGGCGTTCCGGACGGACATCGACATTCCGCTGAAGTACGGCGTGGACCAGTGCGTGGGCGACACGCTCTGCGTCGGCGGCATCCTTTACGGGCAGCGGAACATTCCATGCATCCTCGATTTCTGCCGCGACATCCGCCAAGTCGCCCCGGGGGCGCTGTTCCTGAACTACGCCAACCCCAACGCCATGAACACCTGGGCGGCCAACCTCTACGGGCAGGTACCGACGATTGGGCTCTGCCACGGCGTCGAGGGCGGGCACCGGCAGATCGCTGCCGTCATCGAATTGCTGGTCAACAAGGGCAAAAAGCCCGGCGCGAAGGGCTACCGCAAGGTCTCGTGCGCCGACGTGGATATCATCTGCGCCGGCATCAACCACCAGACGTGGTATCTCCAGGTGCTCTACGACGGGCAAGATTGGACCAGCCGACTGCTGGAAGGGTTTGAGAAACACCCGGTCTACCGGAAAACCGAGAAGGTCCGCATCGACGTGCTGCGGCGATTCGGATACTACAGCACCGAGTCCAACGGTCACCTGTCGGAATACGTGTCGTGGTATCGCAAGCGCCCCAAGGACATCCGCAAGTGGATCGACCTGTCGCACTGGATCCACGGAGAGACGGGTGGCTACCTGCGGGTCTGCACGGAGGGGCGCAACTGGTTCGAGACGGACTTCCCGAAATGGCTGGCGAAGGAAGACCCGCCGATTACCGCGGCCGACCGCAGCGGCGAACACGGCAGCTACATCATCGAGAGCCTGGAAACGGGGCGGCGCTACCGCGGGCACTTCAACGTGCCCAACGAGGGGGCGATCTCGAACCTGCCGGACGACTGCATCGTGGAGGTTCCCGGCTATGTGGACCGCAACGGCGTGAGCGTCCCGATCGTGGGCGACCTTCCGCCGGCGTGCGCGGCGACGCTGTCGACAAGCGTGAACGTGCAGCGAATGGCGGTGGAGGCAGCCGTCCACGGCGACGTGACGCTGCTGAAACAGGCCGTCCTGCACGACCCGCTGACAGCTGCGGTCTGCGACCCCGAGGAAATCTGGCAGATGGTCGACGAAATGCTCGTGGCGCAGGCGAAATGGCTTCCGCAGTACCGCGGCGCGATTCCAGACGCGAAGAAGCGTCTCGCCGAAGCGAAACACAGGGGTGAGTACAAAGGCACGAAAACGGGGAAGGGAGCGGCCCGGCTCAAGACGCGCGGTGTAGCCGAACTCCGCCGGAGCGGAAAGGCGGCACGGGGCGTGCTGGCGGCGGACAAGGCGGCCGACCAGCGCCAGGCCGACGCAGACCGGGCGTGCAAGGCCCGCGCCCGTCGGAAATGACGCGATCCGGGGAAAAGAAACAGGCCGTCGTGAAAGTCCGCATCATCGATCGGTGATCTATCGCCATCCACTTCTTCCAGGAAAGACAGATCGCAGTCGATGTCGCGGACGGGCGGCGGTTCTAGAGCATTTCACGCTTGAA
>DNAS01000163.1:0-1056 GCA_003485185.1 Phycisphaerales bacterium
CCCGCCGTCGCCCTGATAGGCGACAACCGGGTCCGCGTTATGCAGCCGGAGGGAGGCTGGCCGAAGTCCGAGTGGGCCTCGCTCCGGATCAGCCTGTTGAAGTCGGACCATGTCGGGCCCGACGAACACCACATGCTCGCCTGGGGCGAGAAGTTCAACGAGTTGTCGATCGCCGTGGGCATGACCCGCGCGATGGGCCGCAAGATGGGGGCCACCCGGAACAAGTACGGCGATCTGGAAGTACTCTCCGCCCGGACGCCCGCGAAGAAAGACGGCGTGATTGTCTGCGGGTTCCTGAACCGCAAGCAGGCAGGGGACGGGTCGCTCCGCGTCGGAACGGTCCTGGCGTATTTCTCGATCGAGGACTGGATGGACGAGCAGGGAAACGTCGTCTTGGAACTGCCGGGCGACTATTGGGACGGAAGCGGTCAGGCCAGGATTTTCCTTTGCGACGAAAAGGAGAAGGTCCTGGCGACGCACCTGCTGACGATTCCGGCGGCGAAGGCTGCCTCTCCGGCGACGCCGGCTGTGACGGAGAAAACACCGCCCGCCGTCGCTGAGAAATCCCCCGAAATCCTCAAACTGGAGGACAAACTGAAGCGCGTGCCGGTGGAATTTCTCGCCGTGTACCGCGAGGCCTCGCGCATTCTCCAGGCCGAAGGCAAGGACGGATCGTACACCTATGCGCCGAGCCGCAACCGCCCGGACCTCGAGATTCGCCTTCCGGCCCCGCCGCCCGCGGAGGTCCTGCCGCTGATCGAGTCTCGCCTGAAGGAGTTCCGGGCGGGCCAAGCCCCGGAGTACGTCCTGGCGGTCTGGGCCGGCAGGGGCGACAAGCCGGATTCCACGGCCGTGCATGCGGGCGACGTCTGGAAACGGGCCGTCGCGAAAGTGTATGGGAGAAATTGACGCTGCGGATTTGAGGGTTCCCGCGTGACCGCGGGGGCTGGTTAAAAACGGGATGCCTGTCCTACGAAGCGGTTTCTTCCGGCGTGTCGGGGGTTTCGTCGTCGGGGGATGAGGCGGGTTCGGCGGCGGCTGGCTCGCCCTGGGCGG
>DNAS01000163.1:1183-1728 GCA_003485185.1 Phycisphaerales bacterium
CGGCTCGCCCTGGGCGCGGGGTTTTTCCTGCTCGGCGACGTCGGAGCCGTCCAGGTGCTTCAGGGCGGAAACGGGATTGGCCTTTTCGTGGTTCATCAGGAGCAGTTCGAGGGCCTTGCGTTTCTCTTCGTCCAGGCCGGTCCATGCCGCACGCCCGCGGCACTTGGGGAACTTCGAGCAGCTCAGCCAAGGCCCGCGCCGCGACCGGCGGAGGTTCATGTTCGCGCCGCACTTGGGGCAGGGCACGTCCACCTCCAGCGCCGGCGGCGTGGGGTGTTTTATAAAACCCTTGCGGTCGAGGTTGACCACGCCCTTGCAGTCTGGGTACTTCTCGCAGCTCAGGAACGGCCCGAACCGCCCGCGCCGCAGCACCATCGCCCCGGCGCAGTTCGGGCAGGCCAGGTCCACGCGGACGGCTTCGATCTTCTTTCCGTCCTTGTCCACCGGGTGCGTCTGCTTGCAGTCGGGGTATCCGGTGCAGGCGAGGTATCGCCCGTTGCGGCTGAAGCGGTAGACCATCGGCTTGCCGCACTCGGGGCATTTGT
>DNAS01000163.1:1919-2167 GCA_003485185.1 Phycisphaerales bacterium
ACGAGCCGCTCGTGGAACGGCCCGTAGAACTCGCGGAGCAGGCGCACCCAGTCGGCGTGCGTTTCCTCGATCTGGTCGAGGCGGTCCTCCAGGTCGGAGGTGAATCGGACGTCGAAGACCGTGGGGAACGCCTTGACGAGTTTCTCGGTGACGACGATGCCCAGGTCCGTCGGGTGGAACGCGCGTTCGAGGAGTCGGACGTACTCGCGGTCCTGGATGGTCTGGATGATGGAGGCGTAGGTGCTGGG
>DNAS01000163.1:2404-2747 GCA_003485185.1 Phycisphaerales bacterium
GCGGCGGCTGGGTGAAGTGCTGCGTCGGCAGCAGCTCGACCGGCGCGACGCGCCCGCCAGTTTGCAGCGGCGGGAGGATCTGCTCGCCGCTGGAGGGCACTCCGGCGACCTTGAGGAACCCGTCGAAGGCGAGGGTTCGCCCCAGGGCGCGGAAGACGCCCCGCCCGTTCGGCGTGTCGGCGACGAGGTCGGCCTCGGTGACCTGCCAGACGGCAGGCGGCATCTGGCAGGAGACGAAGCGCGTCCAGATGAGTTCGTAGAGCTTGTACTGCTCGTCGCTCAGCGCGCCGCGGACGTCCTGCGGGCGGCGGGCGGCATCGGTGGGGCGGATGGCTTCGTGGGC
>DNAS01000104.1:0-797 GCA_003485185.1 Phycisphaerales bacterium
ACCCGGGCGGGTTTGCAGAAAAAAGGTTCCTGCCCCCTTTTTCCTTCCAGGTCCATGCTCCAGCAAGGGGGTTGACGTGTGCGCCGTTGGACGGATAATGGGCCTTCAAGCAGTGCCCGCGTGGAGTCTTCGGCAATAGTGGCCGTCGAGGCGAGACGAACATGGGACTCACCGAGCGATGGATAGGCGGCATTCGAGAGAAAATGACCGCCATAGTGAATTCGAGCCTGACCGGTGATGAGAAACTCTTGGCTTGGACTATCTCCTGGGTGTATTCGGATGCCCTGGCGTTCTTGCCTGTGATCAACCTGTTCCTGGATTTCCTAAAGCACCGCTTTCTCCTGGCCGTGACCAGCAAGCGATTGCTGCTTATCCAGATCGGCAAGGTTAGGTACGAAGAGATAGCGCGCGACGAAATTGAATCCTCGGAGATACAAAGCTTCTCGTTCAGGAAGTGGCTTTGGGAGTACAAGCTGAAGATGCGGCTCGCCGATGGCTCTCGTGTTGTCCTGAAGGACATTCCTTCCGCAACGATGAATGAGATAGAGACAGCTCTTGAACAGCTTTGTCCAGGTAAGCAGGCATGATTCTCTGTATGACAGTATCCACGGACTGGCAACGAAGATTGAGCCGCAAACCCTTTTGGCTCCTGATTGCTCTGTTGAAAACCTTGGGGAGAAAAGGGGGTCAGGAACCTTTTTCGAAAGGGGGGTCAGGAACCTTTTTCGGCGTTTCGACGTTTCTGTTACGTATTTTGTCGTCGCGGGTAGCATGAATCCATGCGGCGGGGAACAACA
>DNAS01000104.1:940-1659 GCA_003485185.1 Phycisphaerales bacterium
GTTGAGGACGATTCGGGACAGTTAGGCGGCGGGAATCCCCCGCGAAAACGCCGCCCCGCGGAACTGCCGCGTGGATTCCTCAGTTTCCGCCCCCGTGTTCGGTGAGACGGACCATGGTCTCGTAATTGCGGAGCGTCCGTTCGGTCACTTTTCTGCCGTAGGGACAGGCGCTGGGCAGCAGGACGAACCCCCGCCCGGTTCCGGCCGTGCCTTCCCGAAGCGCCCGGCGGACCTTCTCCTCAAACGCGTCGGCCGGCAGGTTCTCGATGTCCGAGACCTCCAGGTTTCCGAACAGCACGAGTTGCTTGCCGTAGCGCTCCCGCACGTATGACAGCTCTACGTCGCCCTGCGGGGGCGGCTCGATGGGGTCCAGCGCATCGCAGCCTGTCGAGGCAATCTCGTCGAGGATGTCCTTCAGCCGGCCGTGCGAGTGAACCCGCGCGATTCCGCCGTGCTTCTGGATGGCCTGGACCATGGGCGTGACGTACTTGGTGACGTATTCCGCGAACAGGCGCGGGGGCAGGTAGGGGGGAGACGCGTATTCCGGGCCGCAGATCCGCCACATCCTGCCCGGCAGGGCCTGGGCGATCGCCTCCACCTTGGGCAGCAGGAACTCGGCCGCCTTCTCCAGGGCGCGGTGCATCAGCTTTTCCTGCGTCATGGCCAGGATGGTGTATTCCGCCATGTCAAACAGGCCGGCCACGATGCCGATGGGGTCG
>DNAS01000104.1:1788-2091 GCA_003485185.1 Phycisphaerales bacterium
CGGCCACGATGCCGATGGGGTCGGCCGTGTCGAGCATCACGATGCCCGTCTCGCCGAGTTGCCGTTCCGTCTCGAGCACCCTGCGAATGTCCGGGCTTCCGCCGAAAGGCGCCCGCGGGAGGTCCAGCCAGGCCAGCAGGTCGTCCTCATCCTTAAGCAGGTGTTCCACCGTCCAGACGGTCCGGACGTCCGGGTCGCGCCGGTTCAGGCGGGTCAGGGTCCTGCCGCCCGCGCGAATCAGGGTCCGCGTGAACCGGCTGCCGTTGGAATCCGTCCACCGTTCCTCGGTCGTCAGTTCCGCCG
>DNAS01000104.1:2246-2932 GCA_003485185.1 Phycisphaerales bacterium
CGGGTCCGGCGGCGCGTCCGGGAAGGGAACGTATCGGATCACGATCCGGTCGGTCTTTTCCCGCGTCAGGTCCAGCAGGGGCTTCCACGACGGGTCGGAATAGATGTTGAAGGGGTCGTCGTCCGCCGGGTTCTCGTCCAGCCCGTTCAGTTCGTAAAAACACACGGCCGGGCGGTCCACCGACAGACCGTGCAAGGTCCGCATCAGGCGCTCCCTGCGTGTCATCATGCCGACTTCCTTATGCCGTCGTGGAGGGGGAAGGCTTTTCTTGGGCAGCGCCGTCTGTGATGCCCGCCTGGCGCCAGTAGGGCGTCACGTCGATCAGCCGACCCTGCACCATGGCCTCGTCGACGGCAAAGGCGGTGATGGCCGACCGCAGACCGTCCTCCAGCGTCGCGCGGGGCGGTTCGCCGCGGAGCATCGAATCGGCGAGGCTTCGGCCCAGGACCGCGTCGCCGCCCCCGTGGCTGCCGCTGACGCCCGCGGACAGGTCTTCCAAAGGCGCGTCCCGCCCGATGCGCCGGCCCTCGATCCGCCCGGCCACCACGTCGGCCCGGATCGCGCCGTCGGTTCCGAGAAGGTACATCCGCCGTTCGGGAATCCCCGCCATGCAGTTGGTGTGGAACGTCGCCCGCGCCCCGTTGCAGTACTCGAGAATCGCCACCTGGTTGTCCACGATGTCCTTG
>DNAS01000104.1:3029-4714 GCA_003485185.1 Phycisphaerales bacterium
CCTGGTTGTCCACGATGTCCTTGTCGGTGGTGAAGGGATCGACAGGCGGGCACTTGCCGCTTGCATCCACGTGCCATGAGACGAACGCCGGGCATCCCTTGGGGTTCGGCCCGATCCGCTCGGTGTAGTGGCGGTTTTCCGGCCGGAAGAAGTCGCACCCCCCGAACGACGCGACACGCCCCGCCAGGCTGCCGACGATCCAGTTGGCCAGGTCCAGGTCGTGACAGCATTTCTCCAGCAGGTGCGTGCCGGCCTGGGAGGTCTTGCGGCGCCAGTCCGAGTGGATGTATCCGCCGTGCTCGAAGTGGAGCGTCTCGTTGAACTCCATGCTGAGGATGCGCCCGACATAGCCGGAGTCGACCAGCTCCTTGATGCGGACGTAGTGGGGCGAGTACCGCAGGGTGAATCCGACCGTGAAGAGGGTTCCGGCCTTTTTCCACGCGTCGCGGATCGCCAGGCAATCCTCGAAGGTGGTCGCCAGCGGCTTCTCGCAGAAAATGTGCTTGCCCGCCTTCAGGGCGGCGATCGCGTGCTCCGCGTGGAAGCAGTTCCACGAACCGATCATCACCCACTGCACCCTGCCGTCCGCGACCAGGTCCCGGTAGTCCTTGTAGACCTTTGCGCCGGGATTGTAAGCTTCCAGCGTCTTGCGGACGGACTCCGCCGACGGATCCTGCACGGCAACCAGCTCCACTTCGTCCGTCGCCTTTCGCAGCGCGTGGACGACCGCGCGGATTCGTGCGCCGCAACCGACTAGACCCAACCCGACCCGACTCATCACGTAAGCCTCCTGTTGCCTGTCATGACTTCCGCGGGTTCCCTAAATTGTATGAAATCCGGGGCAACGTAGTGCGGAGCATGGTTGTCGTCAAGGAGTAACATTTCTTCCCCCTTCGATTCCGCCAATCGAGATCGCCCCGTCAGGGCAGGTTGATGTAGTTCAGGTCCTTGTCCAGCATGACCTTGATGTTCGAGGCGGATTTGTTCAACGCCTGCTCGCCCAGCGATTCGGCGTGCCCGTCGTAGCACAGCACGTTGGCGGTGTCATTGGGGTGGTTCAGGTGAATCCGCGACGTCCAACGCAGCTCCGTGTGCGGGCTGAACGAGCCCACCATCCGCCCCCGTTCCTCGGGATTCCCGAAGTTCCAGTTGCGCGTCGACGACGTGTCCGCCAGCCAGATCACGGCCGCCGCGTTGGGAATCTTGCTGAGGTGGTGCACCTGCGCCCACGGCCGATAGGCCGGCGGGGCGAACAAAAGCGTCTCGGCGAAGGGGGACGACTTGAACAGCGTGTTGTGCTCCGTCCACGCCTCGTACATCCCGTAGGCGTAGTTCGTCGTGCCGTAGTAGCCCATCCGCAGGTCGTACGGGTAGGCCGGGTTCGACGGGCAGCCGAAGATCCCGCCCGCGCGGAGGTATTCCGTCTGGCCCGCCATGGCGTAGACCGGCTGGCCGCTGTACAGCGCCGGCCACAACGCGATCGCCCCGCCCGCGTCGCCCCACGACGTGACGGTCTTGCCTTGCCACTCGTCGGCGTACAGGAAAAACGCCGTGCCGCAGTTCTTCTGGTTCGTCAGGCAGACCACCGTCCGCGCCAACTCCTTGGCCTTCTGGAGCGAGGGCATCAGAATGCTCACCAGCAACGCCAGGATCGCCACCACGACCAGCAGTTCGATGAGCGTGAA
>DNAS01000072.1:0-3572 GCA_003485185.1 Phycisphaerales bacterium
CTCCTCGCGCGTTAGATTCTAGATACCCTGTTCGGTCTTGAAGTGGTACTGCACCCAATACACTTCGCCCTTGGTGTTATACCACTTGAAGGTGTGACTGCTGTATCCGTTCATGTGGCGATAACTGCGAGGCGTGCCGCGGTCGGAGAAGAGAATCGTCACCTGATGGATCGACTCGGGCGTCAGCGAGAGGAAGTCCCAGAACATGTCCGGGTTCGGCGCATTGGTCGCCGGATCGCGTTTTTGGGTGTGAATGAAATCCGGGAACTTCAGCGGGTCGCGGATGAAAAAGACCGGCGTGTTGTTGCCGGTCATGTCGTAGTTGCCTTCCTCGGTGTAGAACTTCACCGCAAACCCGCGCGGATCGCGGGCGGCATCGGCGGAGCCTTTTTCCCCGCCGACGGTGGAAAACCTCGCGAAAACCTCGGTTTTCTTCCCTTTTTTCGAGAGAAACCTCGCCCGGGTGTATTTGCTCATGTCGGCTGTGCACTCAAAAACCCCGTGCGCCCCCTGCCCCTTTGGCATGCACCACGCGTTCGGGGATGCGCTCGCGGTTGAAATGGGCGAGTTTTTCCATCAGGTGGATGTCCTGCATCAAAGCCGGCCCTCGCGGCCCGGCGGTGACCGTGTTCTGGTCGTCGTCCACCGGCATTCCCGAAGCCGTGGTCAGTTTCTTGTCGTCCGCCATAATATGTCTCCTTCCTTTGGGGAAGCCCGTTCGGCTGGTTGCGTTCCCCGACTCCCCTGGAATCGAAATCGGGATAACGTATGAATCATAGGCATCCCGAAAAAAGGCCGACCGGTTTTTCTTCCAGCAATGTCGCGAAACGAACTTATAATCAGGCCATGAACGAGAAAATCGGTTCCTCCGTCGACGTGATCTCTCGCGAATCGGTGCGGCAGGTGAAACAGTCCCACGGCTATGCCGCTCGCGGCGACCGGAGCTTGGCGCAGTGGCAGTGTGATCTTCGCGCGGAATTGACGGCGCTGCTGGCGATTCCCGGCCGGCCATGCCCCCCGCCGGCCGTGGAGTTCGACGAGGAAGTCGCCTGCGACGGCTACACCCGCCGTCGCGGCGTCATGCGGGCGGCGGACGGCCTGGCGGTTCCATTCTTCCTTCTGCTGCCGGTGCCCGCGCCAAAATCCCTGCCGGTCTGTTTGGCCATTCACGGCCACGGGCCGGGAAAGATCCTCCCTGCCGGTCTGCCCGCCAATGAGAAGGACCGGAAATCCATCGCCGAAGGCGAACGGGATTATGGCGTGCAGGCCGTTCGGAACGGATACCTGACGGTCGTGCCGGAGCTTCGCGGTTTCGGCGAGTTGATGCTCCCCGCCGACCTCGCCGCGAAACGCGACAACAGTTGCCTCCAGCTTTCCATGCGGGGGGTCCACCTGGGCAAACCGCTGCTGGGCCAGCGCATCAGCGACATGATGCAGTTAATTGACTGGGCGCTGTCGCGCCCGGACGCGGATGGGCGGGTGGTCATCACCGGCAACAGCGGCGGGGGCACCGTCAGCCTGTTTGCCGCCGCGGTCGACGAGCGGATCACGGCGGCCGTCCCCAGCTGCTATTACTCCACGTTCCAGGACAGCATCCTGGACATCTGGCACTGCCCGTGCAACTTCGTGCCCCGTCTCCAGACCGTCGCGGAGATGTCGGACCTGGCCGGGCTGATCACGCCGCGCCCCCTGCTGATCGTGGCGGGAAAGACCGATCGCATCTTCCCGATCGACGCGGTGCGCCGGGGCTTTGCAGCCGCAAGCGAAATCTACCGCGACGCCGGTGCCGCCGACTGCATCGAGCTCTACGAGGGCGAGGGCGGGCACCGTTATTACGCCGCGCGGGTGTGGAATTTCCTGCGGGAACACCTAGCCCGTCGCGCGTAGCCCGCGGGAGTTACGCTTCCAGCAGGGTGGTTCCCGCCACCGGTGAACAGACCCACCCGGCGAACTCAAGCCCGCGAGGCTGGTAGAACTCGCGGCGCAAGGTCTCCAGAAGACGTTCCACTCCCCGGGCCCGGACGATGACCATCATGCATCCGCCGAAACCGGCGCCGGCCAACTGGGCGCCCAATACGCCATCGGTCCGGTTGGCTAGGTCCACGAGGCTGTCGATGGCCTCGATGCTGCACGCGTAGCGCCCGGACTGCTCAACCAGGTCGGTGTCGTCGTCGGCCAGGTTGCGCAACGCGGCGTCGCCGGTATTGACGACGAACTTGTGGGCGACTCCGTGCGAATCGAATCGCACGACCCGGTCGCCGTCGTGGCTGGTGCGCACGTGCCGCGACAGGGTGTCCCAATCCCCTTTCCGCAGCAGTTCCGCGAACCGGTCCGATCGTTCGATTTCCCCCAGGCCGTACAGCGCCACTCCCCGCAGGTCGTATGGTCCCATCTCGGCGTGTGTGGCGAAGATGCGTTCGAGGTCGTCGCGGTATGCCCGGCCCAGCAGTCGGCTCAGGGTCCGGCGCGTGGGGCGAACGGGCAGGCGCAGCAGCGCCCGATACACGTCCGCCGACGTGACCCCCAGGTTCCGGGGGGTCACGTCGCGCAGGTGGGCGGCGCCGGCTGCGGCGGGCCAGTCACGCCGCAGCAGCAACTGCGCCAATTCGTAGCAGGCCACCCGCTGGTTGAAGGTGTCGCGAGCGCCCGCGCTTTTGGCTGCCTGGGCACCGCTGTATGCCACCACCACGCGAAGATCCGGCGGGAACGGCACCAGCGCGTCCAGATGGAAGGGGAAAAATCCGATCCGGGAGACGTGTCCGATACGGCTGGCGCGGATGGCGGCGTGATCGGCGCTGCCTCCGCGGGATCCGACGAACCACTCGCCCTCGCCGCAGAGATCCACGAAATCCTGCATCACGACGTTCAGGCGGTTCATCGCCACGGTGGCTTCGGCGAAGGCGACCACCAGCGCCGAACTGGACGACAGTCCCGCCGCCATCGGGATGTTGCCCGCCACCATGCAATCCATGCCCTTCAGCCGCACGCCGCGGGCTTCGTGCTGGAGACGCAGCATCGGCGCTCGGGCGTAGTGGCTCCAGTCGCCCGGGCCGGCGGCCAAATGCTCGCGCACCGCCTGGGAGTTCACGAAGTCGATCCAGTCGCTCCAGGACGCACCCTCGAGCAGGTCGCCGATGCGGAATTCCCGCGGTGGGAACCGTCGGGCGTTGACATTGCGGAGGGCGACGACGTCGTCTTCTCTGGGCGCTGCGGCCAGCAGCACTTCCCGCCCGATCGCCATCACGTTGACGTATCCGCCGCGGTGGTCCACGTGCCGCCCCATGAGGTTGATGCGCCCCGGCGTGCGGACCAGAACCGTCTGACGGTCCGGGCCGTATTGTTTGATGAATGCTTTCAGCAGGTCGGTTATCGCGCGCGTCCGCTCGGCGTGAAGCGAAGAGTCCGCCCCGTAATTCCGCCGCAGGGTGTTGCGCCACCGGGGGCCGTTGTCCCGCACGGCGGCCAGCCACTCACCAGCGGATTTGAAGATCCCGGACCGGAGCGACCGGCGCCGGACCAGGCTGACTCGCGGCGGCTTTTCCCGCAGGCGGATGGCCTGCTCGATCGCCAGC
>DNAS01000072.1:3651-9736 GCA_003485185.1 Phycisphaerales bacterium
ATGCCTGCTCGATCGCCAGCAACTCCGCCGGCGTGTTGAAGGCCATCAGGTCGGTGGGATCTTCGACGAGGAGCGTTTCGGCCTTTCCCTTCGCGGCGAGAGGTTCGACCGTGTCGGTCAGGTAGATTTCCCCCTGGGCGGTATCGGCCCGCGCCTCCCGCAGCGCCTGTTGGAGCTTCGCGAAGTCGAAGACATACATCGAGGCATTGACGGTGTCCGAAGCCCGGTCGATCTGGGCGGCGGTGAAGGATCGCCCTCCCACGGAGAGTTTGCGTCCGCGGCGGCGGAGTTGCTCGAGATCGGCGGCTTCGACGATGCCCCGCACCGCGCCGCGTTCGACGACGACGCGTCCGGCCGTCGATTCCGCCTGCTTGGGCAGGACGGTCAGCAGAACGTCGGGTCGGCGGCGCGAATACTCCGCGATCAGCCGGCGGACCACGTCGGGGTGCGTGACCTTGTCGCCCATGACGATCATGCAGGGGCCGTCGTAGCCTTCGGCGGCCAGCGCGTCGATGGCCACCGCCGCCGCGTGCCCGGTGCCTCGCGGCTGGGCCTGGTAAACGAACGTCAGTCCGTCGTGAACCGCGCTGAGGGTCGCCATGACCTGGTCGGCCTTTTGCCCGACCACGATCAGGAATCGCCGAAGCCCGGCGGCCTTGTAGGTGTCCACCGCCCGCACGATGGCTGGCTTGCCGGCGATGGGGAAGCAGACCTTGTGCAGGCGGGCGGAGGCCATCCGCTTGCCCTGCCCCCCGGCCAGGATGATGCACGCCATCTTGCTCGGATCCATCATGTTTCCTCTCGCAGCCGGTGGACCGCCCGAAGGGCGGCGGCGTAGTCGGGCTCGTTCGTCTGTTCGCCGACCAGTTCGATGTGGCGAATCACGCCCTTGCGATCGACCACGAAGACGGCCCGCGCCAGGACGGTCTTGCCGGCGATCCGCACGCCGTAGGCCTGCCCGAATGCCAGTCGCTGCGCGTCGGAGAGCATGATGAGATTGCGGACGTCGTTGACCTTGCAGTAACGGGCCTGATCGAACGTGGAATCAGCGCTGACGGTCAGAACGGCGACGTCCTGTCCCAGGTCCGATGCGAGTTGATTGAAGCGATGCGTCTGGTTGGCACAGACGGGCGTGTCGAGGCTGGGCACGACGGAAACGAGGACCACCTTTCCGCGAAGCGAGGACAGGTGGATTTCCTTTCCTGTCAGGTCGGGCAGGATGAAATCGGGGGCGGGATCGCCGATTTTTTTCGCGTCGCCCTGGAGTTCGAGAGTCTTTCCGTATCGCGTGACGGGCGTGCCGGGTCCGGTGCGATCGGACGAGCCGGCTGCGGCGCTCATCCACGCGGGCCGATCGCATCCGGCCAGCAGGACCAGCAGCGTCGCGGCGGACAGGCCGCGTCGAAACGAGAGGCGAATCATCGGGAGTCTCCTGAGTTTCCCGATATTGTATCCCATTGTCCAGTGAAACACAACTCTTGTGCCCGCGAAGGCTTGGGGAAAATATGCGGGCGCGATCCGGTCGGAAATCCCGCGCGTAACGGACGTTATTAAAGTGTGCCGGCGGCTGGTCGATAGACATCACGGGTCGACTTCCAATAGGGGGAAGACGAAAAAAAGGTTAAGGAGAAACGGATCATGCAGAACAGACGCGGATTTACGTTGGTGGAGCTGGCGGTGGTCGTGGTGATCCTCGGCGTGCTCGCGGCATTTGCCGTGCCCCGGTTCCTCGCCTCGGTCGAGAGATCCAAGGCGGCGGAAGCGTTCAACTACCTCTCCTCGGTGCAGGCGGCCCAGGAGCGCTACCACGCCCGTCAAGGCACGTACGCGACCGAAGTGACCGAACTGGACATCAAGTTCACCGCTCCGAAGTATTTCACGGTGGGCGCGGTTGCCGCGGGGAGCACGGGCAGCTTGGAGGACTCCTGGTCCTTGACGCTGACCCGTACGGGCGCGTCGGCTGGCTACGGCGAATATACCGTGACTTTCACCGAGGAAGGCTATGACGGTGAAAACAGCACGATCGCCGACCATGCGGACATCAACCCGATGCAGATCTAAGGCGGACGGTTGATTCTCTGGAACATGGTTGTCGTGAGGATTCCTGCACGGCGGCCCCCGACGGGGCCGCCGCTGCTTTTTGAAACCGGGACGAAAAGCCGCCAAGGGCACGAAAAGACCGTTTCGATCCTTCGTTTCCCGGCAGGAGAGACGTAACGGGGGCGTTTGCAGGGGGTTATTCAAGTGCCTCTCTGCGCGTGTCGAAATTAACAGTATAAGGCGCCCCCGTGGCGCGGGGTAGACGCAGACCGTTCCTTAAAGGAGGAGCGATCCTGCACAAATCCGATTGCGATTTCGCTTGAACGTTCGAGCATGAGCATGAGCGAGAGCAAGAAGAAGCCGATCCGCCCGCTCCGCCGCAGCCGCCCGTTGCCAGTCCCTTCCTGTAGGCGTCCGCCCTACCCCCGCGGGTGGGCCCAATCGAACGCCGGCAGGCCCAAGCGGATGCTGTCGAACATCTGCGTGACGATCTCGGCGTAGTTCCGCTGGTCGGCCAGCAGCGACTCGGCGTGCCCGGCGTTGGGGACCTTCCAGAGCATGACGGGTCGTCCGCCGGCGGAGTAGATCTCCTCGGCATGCCGCACCGGCGCGGTGCGATCCGCCAAGCCGTGAATCAGCAACACCGGGCGCGGGGCGATGGCGGCGATGTCCCGCGCGGGCCCGGCATCGAGCAGGTCGCAGCCCAATTGGGCCGACGCCAGCAAGAGCGTCGCCTGCTGGAAGTAGCGGTCCGCCGGCCAGGGCATCCACGAAGTCATTTCCGATACTTGGCGCCGTGGCGAGGGCAGCAGGCTGTCCACCACGACGCCCTCGATCTGCGGATCGGCCCCGGCGGCAGCCAGCACCGCCGCCCCCCCGTGCGAAACCCCGAAGGCGAACAGGTGGCGGCTGGCCTGCGGATACGCCTGCTTGAGGTAGTGGACCGCGCCGAGCACGTCGCGGGCTTCGATCGATCCGAACCCGCGGGCATGGCCGCCGCTGGCGCCCTCGCCGCGCAGGTCGATCAGCAGGACGTTGTACCCCGATTCGCGGAGCATCCGCGCATAGGGCAGGAAGCATCCCTTGGGCATGCTCCGGCCGGGGACGAGAATGACGGCGGCGTCGCTGAATCGGTCCCTCGCCGGGATGTACCAGCCGCGGATGGGTACGCCGTCGATCGCATCGAAACCCGCCGGCTCGAAGGGAAGCTCCGCCAGGCTGGCCGGGTCGCCGAGATCGGCGAACTTGACCCAGTGCGTGGTAAAGGCGGCGGCGACGACCGGACCAGCCAGGACCGCCAGCAACAGGATCCGCAGCGCGGTGCACGGCAGGACCCGCGCCAGCGGACGATCCGCGCCCGGGCGGATTCTGAACAGGCGGGACAGGCCGCGATGAATCCCGCGGTCCAGCGCCCAGACGATCACATGGATCGCGGCGAGGAAATACACCGCGATGCCCAGTTCACTCCAGCGGATCTTCGCCAGGGGCACGACCCGCGCGGTGGCGATCAGGTAACCGGCGGCCAGCCCGGTTAGCAGCAGGAAATACGCGCCGTGGCGCCAGGAAAGCTGGTGGACGATGCGCCGCCCGAACAACAGCAGGTAGATCGCGAAGGCAGGCACGGCGGCGAGATAGATCGCATCCGCGGGCGAAGAGCACAACGCGGCGCTGGTCAGCACGACGGCCAGTTCTCCAGCCGCCAAGGCCGCCAGGCGAAGCCGGAATGGAATCTTGAGCTTGAGCAATCTTGCGCCTCCCCTGCGCAGAACGGCAACGTGAACCTTTCACCATACCACGGAACGCGAAATCTGTAAAGGTGGGCAAAACCGGCGGCCGGGGGACCATCCGGAAATCCGCGGCGCGGGGGCGGAATTTTCGTTTGCTTTTTTCAAGTTTGGGTATAATTGCCCCATTCGGTCCTGTTCGGCCTGAAGGAGCCAGAAGGTCTGGCGCCTTGAAAATAGGCGGAACGGCCGAGCCTTGCTCTTAAGGCAATCAGGCTAACGAGCGAATCACCATACAAAGCTGCCGACCCGGCCGACCTGACAGATTCGGCCGACCACGCCTTGTAGGCCCCGCCTGAACCTGGGGACAGCGACGATGACAAAACTTACGGTCAATCCCTACCATCCGTCTGCGCCGACGCCGGGCAATTTGCTCGACTCCGGCATGCGTAAGATCAGTATGGAGCGACGGTTGCGGAGATTTTTCTACCTGGCGACCAACCCGGACGTCATGCTGAAGACGACGATGGTGGCGGTCGTTCTGGCGGTGGCGGTACTGGGCATTGCCTACAACGGGCGTCTGTTTGCCTGGTTTGAGGCTCTGCGGGACCGGTATCTGGCTTTCCGCATCCTGCTGATCGCGGCGCAGGCGCTGGCGATCGTCGCGGCCGCGGCGTTCGTCTGGCGGGTGGTGCTGTTCTGGAAGTACCGTCCCGCGGCTGCCTGCCCGGACGCCCTGCTGCCGGTCTGCACGGTCATCGTGCCGGCCTACAACGAAGGCCGGGGCGTGCTGGAAACGCTCCGCTCGGTCGTCGCCAACGATTATCCCGCCGCCAAGCTCCAGGTCATCGGCGTGGACGACGGCAGCAAGGACGATACCTGGGAGTGGCTGAAGATCGCCGCGCGGGAACTCAAGGGGCGGGTGGAGGTCTATCGCCTTCCGGTCAACCGCGGCAAGCGTCATGCCCTGTACGCCGGGTTCATGCGGGCGCGGGGCGAGGTCGTGGTCACCGTCGACAGCGACTCGGTGCTGGAAACGGCGACCCTCCGCCGCCTGGTCAGTCCGTTCGTGCACGACCGCCGGATCGGCGGCGTGGCCGGAAACGTCCGCGTGCACAACCTGTCCGACGGGCTCATTCCCCGCATGCTGGACGTGAGCTTCCTGTACAGTTTCGATTTCATGCGTTCCACGCAGAGCATGGTCAACACGGTCATGTGCACGCCCGGCGCCCTGGCCGCCTACCGCACCGATGTCGTGCTGAAGGTGCTCGACGAGTGGATGAAGCAGACCTTCTGCGGGCGGCCCGCCAACATCGGCGAGGACCGCGCCATCACCAACCTGATCCTCCGCGAAGGCTATCACGTGACGTTCCAGCAGGACGCCGTGGTCTACACGAAGGTTCCCGCCGGCTACCGGGGCCTGTGCCGCATGTTCATCCGCTGGGCGCGGAGCAACGTCCGCGAGACCATCGCGATGTGCCGCTTCACGTTCAAGCGGTTCCGCACCACGCCCGTCCTCGGCGCGCGGATCAACCTCCTGCTGAGCATCCTTCCGATGACGGTCGGACCGGTCATGCTGCTGGCGACCGTCGGGCTGCTGCTGTCGATGCCCGTCATGTTCGGCGCCAAGCTGCTGCTGGGCAGCGCGATTGCCGCAGCCGCCCCGGCGGCGCTGTTCGCCTGGCGGCGGCGCAGCAGCGACGCCCTGCTGGCGGTGGCGTACTCGTGGTTCTGGCTGTTCGCGCTGTCGTGGATCAACGTCTACTCGCTCGTGACGGCGCACCGCAACGGCTGGCTGACGCGCCAGCTCGCGCCCGAGCCCGCCGCGCCCCAGACGGCGCCGCAGCGGCCTCTTGTCGCCGGGCCCATGCTGGAAAAAGTCGCCGTCTGACCGGCCGGCGAATTCCCCGCTGGCGAGCCGTGCGACGAGGCGGTAAAGTCGTTTGCCTATGACAAGCGACCCGCGCGACTGGATGGACCGTCTGCCTTACGCGACGCCCCTGGCCGCTGACCCGCGCGCCAAACTCGTGCGCGCCGCGGCGTACCTGCTGCTGGCGGCAGCGCTCGTCGTCCCCGTCGTGCAGTTCCAGGTGCTTACCGTCCGCAACCTCGCACAGGGCGCCGACAGCGACGAGGGCAAGTCGCACAAGGGCGCCATCGGGCGCTGGCCGCTGGCCGTCCACGAATTCTGGGCCGGAAAGAACATCTACGCCCCCGCCGACGCCTGCGCCGACCCCGCCTGGCACGACCGGCCCGCCCCGCCCAGCGAGAAGGTCTGGCTGCACCCCAACACGCCGCTGGTCGTCCTGCTGCTCTCCCCG
>DNAS01000072.1:9842-73760 GCA_003485185.1 Phycisphaerales bacterium
CTGCTGCTCTCCCCGCTGGCGCTGCTGCCGGTCTGGGCGATGGCGCTGGCGTGGAACCTGCTGAAGCTGGCGGTGCTGGCGGCAAGCATCCTCGGCGCCGCGTGCCTGGCGGCGCACCGCGACCGCCGCACGTCCGACTGGGTGATCGGGCTGGCCCTGCTGTGGGGCGCGCTGCTGGTCATCGGCGACATCCAGCACGGAAACACCAACGTCTTCGTCCTCGGCGCGATCGTGTTGCACCTCTGGGCGTACCGGCGCGGGCACGACTTTCTGGCCGGGGCGCCGCTGGCGCTGGCGATCTGCCTGAAAATGACCCCCGCCCTGTTTCTGCTCTACTGGCTGTACCAGCGGAACTGGAAACTGCTGGCCGGGACCGCCGTCTTCGGCGTGCTGCTGGTCGTCGCGCTGCCCTGGGCGGTCCTGACCGCCGCCTTCGGGCCGGGGCACTTCGTCGCCCTCGCGGGCACCTGGCTGAACCAGCTCATCGTTCCCGGGCTGCTCAAGGGCGCGTGGTACCCCGTGCACATCAACCAGTCGATCCCCGGCGTGTTCAGCCGGTACTTCCTGACCGGGCCCAATGGCGACATCTTCTGGAACCCCGACGATTGGAGCTACGAGGCGTTCCGGGCGTCGGGCAAGCCCAGCGGATGGATCACCGTCGCGGCGCTGTCGCCCGCGACGGTCAAGTGGATGATCCGGGCGGCGCAGGCGCTCGTCGTGCTGCTGGCCGGCTGGGCCATCGGCTGGCGAAAACTCCCGCGCGACGACGGGCGGCGCGCCCTGCACTACGGGCTGGTGCTGCTGGGCATGATGCTGCTGAACCAGCGGACGTGGGACCATCACGCAGCCGTGCTGCTGCCCATGTACGTCGCCGTTTGGCACGCGCTGGGATACGGGCGGATGACCCGGGCCGCGCGGATCGCCGCGCTGGCGCTGGTGCTGGCGGCCGGGCCGCTGGTCTGGCTGAGCGGGACGGGCTTCGCCAAGCTCGCCGCCGTCCTGTCCGGGCACGCCCTGCATAAGGGCGACCACTGGGCGGACCTCGCCGACGCCTACGGGCCCACCTGCCTGCACTTCCTGTTGATGTTCGCGGCGACGGTCGTGCTGGCCGCGACGCTCCGAAAGTCCGACGCACCCTACGCCGACCGCCGACAACCTCTCCGCGCGCGGGGAAACTCGTAGTCAGTAGCCCGTCGGGTGGCACGGCTTGCGAGCAAGCCGTGTTCTCGAATTGGGAAACAGGTGATCGAACACGGGCTGCAAGCAGCCCGTGCCACCCCCTACGGGACGAAGCAACCACGCGGAGTTGCAACTACGCCGAACTGCAAACCGTTCGAAGCTCTTCCTCCGCCCTTCGCAACAATTCTATTGTTGCAGGTGCGCTTACGCGTCGGAGGAATCCATCGGCTCGGGGCGGGGTTTGTCGTCGGCCGGAGGGGCCTTCCCGTTGGCGCGGGCCTGTGCCCGCTCGCGGTCGCGCTCCGCCGCCGAGGGCCGCTGCCCCGCCGGCGTGGGGTAGGCGATCCGTCCGTGGTACATGCTGCAGAGGCTCTTGACCAGCGACGCCTCGATGCGGTGCACCTCCGCCAGCGTCAGCTCGCACTCGTCGAGCTGCCCGTCCATCAGGCGGCGGGTGACCATCGCGTGCACCTGGTTCTCGATGCGTCCGGGCGTCGGCTCGGTCATGGAGCGCACGCTGGACTCGGAGGCATCGGCGAGCATGAGGATGGCCGCCTCCTTCGAGCGGGGCTTGGGCCCGGGGTAGCGGAACTCCACCTCATCGGGGGCGCGTTCGGAGTCGGCCTTGCGCTGCACCGCGGCCGCGTGGTAGAAGTACTGCACCAGCGTCGTGCCGTGATGCGTCGAGATGAATTCCCAGAGCGTCCGCGGCAGGTTATACTCGCGCGCCAGCTCCAGTCCGTCCTTGACGTGCCCGGTGATGATCAGCAGGCTCATCGCGGGCGACAGTTTGGAGTGCTTCGAGGGCGAATCGAGCTGGTTTTCGACGAAGTAGGCGGGCTTGTGGCTTTTCCCGATGTCGTGGTAGTACGCGCCGACGCGTGCGCGGAGCCCGCGCGCGCCGATGGCGTCGGCCGCCGCCTCGCACATCGAGCCGAGCTGGAGCGAGTGGTTGTAGGTCCCGGGCGCCTCCATCGCCAATCGCCGCAGCAACGGCTTGGACGCGTCGCACCATTCCAGCAGCGTCATGCTCGTGGCGATGTCGAACATCCGTTCGATGACCGGAAGCACGCCCTGGACGAGGAACCCCGCCAGGAGGGCGAACCCCGCGCCCCACGCGCTGTCGATCAGGGCGAAGCGGAGCGGAATGTTCGCCGACAGCGCCGACGTCCAGACCACCACGAACACCCCCCCCGCCGCGATGGCCGACACCTCCACCAGCTTGGTGCGCGTGCGGATCTCCCGCAGGGGGAACACCCCGCCGGCCACCGCCGCGCCCAGCGTCAGCAGCATCCAGAGATCCCCGCGAAGCTGGAGCACCGTCAGCGCCGCCAGCATCACAGTGACCGCCAGCGCGAAGCGCTGGTCGTAGGCGATGGCGAAGACGATGGCTGCCATCAGCACCGGAAGGACCGCGGCGTAGGGCGTGCCGAAGATGGGGGCCATGGCCTTGGCGGCTGCCAGCATCGTCAGCAGGACCACCGCCACCGCGAACCCGCGCCAGTGGTTGCGCACGATCCGCGCCTGGTAGTGCCCCACGTAGAACGCCAGCAGCGCCGCCAGCAGCACGACGATGACCGCCCTGCCCGCGACGTGCCGCCAGAGGCGCCACGGGCGCGAATGCAGTTCCTGCTCCACGTAGGCGCGGTGCTCGGCCTGGAGACGCTCCAGTTCGCCGGGCTCGAGCCCCTCGACCGTCTCGCCCTGGGGCCCTTCTTGCCGGCTGGCGCGGGCGATGAGCTGCCCCGCCTCGTAGGTCGCCTGGGGCGGGTCGGCCCGCAGCGCCTCCATGGCGCGGTCGATCTCGCGCGCGGTCACCGTCGCGTCATACTGGTAGAGCGGCAGGTCTTTCTGGATGGTTCCCGTCAGGTACGCCAGGACGTTCCGCCGCAGCGACGGGTCAAAGACGGACACGGCGTTGCGGAGCGCCTCGGCGACTTTCTCGTCGTCGTCGAGCCCGATCAGGGCGGCAGGCGAGACCGTGCGGACCGGCGCGCCCGCGCCGGAAACCAGGCGGATTTCGCGGGGTTGGCGCCAGACGCGCTGCCCGGACAGATCGCTCGCGGTCACCAGCAGTGCCTGGGAAAGCCCCTGGGCAAACTGCTGCACGGCCGCGTCGAACGGGCCGCGCAGCGTGGGCGAGGCGAAGGCGGACCAGGCGGCGATGTCGTCGTCGGTGAGGGCGAATTGGCGGACGAGATCGGCGGGCGGCGCGGGTTGGCTGGCGACGGGCTGGGTGGCGGCGGGTTGCGTTCCGGCCGGGGCGCTGGCAGGCTGGCTTGCCGGAGGCGACAGGCGCGCCGGAAGCTTCCGCACCTCCGACGCCACCTGCTCCACCAACGCCGCGTTCAGCGTGAACGTCGCGGGCGTCGTGTTGCGCACCGCGCGCTCGGCGTCCTCCAGCAGTTTCGGCGAGGGCAGGCGGAACGACACCCGCGCGTGGATGTCGCGCGGGACGTACTGCCCGATGCGGTACGGGAACGGCGCGACCGGCCAGACGTCCATCACCACCGCGCCCGCGGCGAACAGCAGCGCGATCAGCACCGAGCCGACCCCGCCGACCTGTCGGAACCGCTGCCAGCGCGACTCCCCGCCCGCGCGAATCGTCTTGCGGACCTCCGCGCGGCGAGGACTGACTTTTTTCCGGAGCGGCCACATAAGCGACGTCCAATTGCGGATTGTGGATTGCGGATTTCCGCGCAACACACATCGAACTCTTACGGCGATCCAATCATCCGCATCGTCTTATCAATCGGCAATATACGACAACAGAATGAGTTGCGAGCAAAAGGGAGAAATCGTCAATTGCCGTCTTCGGACGGCTTGCCGTTTCGCGCGTACGCCTCGACGATGTTCTGCACCAGGCGGTGGCGGACGATGTCGCCCTTGTCCAGGCGCACGAACGCCAGCCCGCGGATTCCGCTGAGGCGCGCGCGGGCGTCCAGCAGCCCGCTCCGCACGCCGGGTTCGAGGTCCACCTGGCTGTCGTCGCCGGTGACGATCATCTTCGAACCGTGCCCCATCCGCGTCAGGAACATCAGCATCTGCGCCGCCGTCGTGTTCTGCGCCTCGTCTAGGATCACCACCGAATCGTTCAGCGTCCGCCCGCGCATGAACGCCAGCGGGATCACCTCGATCAGGTCGTTGACCATGAAGCGCCGGATCTGCTCGTAGTCCATCATGTCGTGCAGGGCGTCGAACAGCGGGCGCAAGTAGGGGTTGACCTTCGCCTGCATGTCGCCCGGAAGGAAGCCGAGTTTCTCGCCGGCCTCCACGGCAGGACGCACCAGGATCAGGCGCTTGGCCAGGCCGTGCTTGAGCATGTTCACCGCGACGGCGACGGCGAGATACGTTTTTCCCGTCCCGGCCGGGCCCATGCAGAACACCAGGTCGTTTCCGCGCACCGCCTCCAGGTAGCGCTGCTGACCGGGCGTCTTGGCGCGGATGGTGGTTCCGGCGGCGTAGACGTCCAACACGTCGGGATCCGCCTGTTCGGCGGCGCCGGCGGCCGTGCTGATCGCCTCGGCCACCACGGCCGAATCCACCGGGCGGTTGTGACGGATCGCCCGCTGGAGATTCTCCAGGACGGCCGCGGCGCGGGAGACGTTCTCTGCCGAGCCCGTCACCTTCACCTGCCCGCCCCGCGCGAAAATCTGCACGCCCAGCGCCTCGCGGATCATCCGCAAGTGACTGTCCGCCGGGCCGAACAACACGCCCCGCCGCTGCGGCTCTTCCAACGATAGGCTCAGTTCCACGAGTCTTCCCGTTCTCCGCTGGTCACGAATCGTATACGGGCATTATACCTCTTGCGAGGAAGGCCTCGCCAGAGCGAAGACCGCGGGACCGGGAACCGGTCTTCCGGTCTTCCGTCCTCGGTCTGTAAAAAAAGCGAGGCGTCCCCTTGGGGGGACGCCTCGCGTGCTCGTCAGAACGATGCTGCCGTGTGCGGCAAAATTACTTGCACGGGCCGAACAGGAAGCTGTCTTCGGCCTTGGTGTGGTTGGCGACGGTCGTGGTGACCGAAGCCCGCCAACCGCTCTCGGTGTCGCCGCCGGAAGAGTAGATGCAGTCCTTGCTCTTGCCGATGTCGGCGCGCTTGTCGTTGCCCACGCTGGAATCGCCGCGCAGGAAGTTGATGTACTCGCCAGCCGTGTGGTTCTGGCTCATGCTCTTCTTGGCGTTGTCGGTGCTGATGGTGTCCGACCAGGCCACGAGCGTGTTGCCCGAGTAGGTGGGCGTCTTGTCGGCCATGATGATGACGCCTTCGCTGGCGCTGGTCAGGCCGTTGGTCGCCGGCGTGCCGTTGATCGGCGACTGGAGGGAGTAGCTGACGTTCGTGTCCTTCTCGAAATCCCAGTGGTAGTTGCCGCTCGTGTCCTTGACGTTCTCGTCGGGGGTGGCGGTGTCCGACGGGCAGACGAACAGCTTGGACGACTGGTTGCCGCGGACGAGCATGAACATCAGGGCCGTGATGCTGCGGTCGCTGATGGTCGAGGTCGGGGCGGTGGTCCGGCCGGTGCCGGTCACCGACGTCCAGGTCTGCCCGTTGATCCACGGCCAGGCGTCGTTGCTCTCGGCGCGGTACATGGCGTAGCCCTTGCCGAGGCCGTTGAGGTTCGCCGCGCAGACGGCGCGTTTGCCCAGCTCGCGAGCCCGTCCGAGGCTCGGCAGGAGGATCGACACCAGCAGGGCGATGATGGCGATCACGACCAACAGCTCAATCAGGGTAAAACCTTTCCTTCTCATTGCGGACACTCCTTGTAAAATCACCCGTTCACATCGGACCCACGGCGTGTCCCGCCAGGCGCCTGGAAAGGAACAATCAATTAGTTCGGTTCTTCGCAGCGTGCCTGTCGGGGCATTCGGATGGGGTCGGCCCACGCAGCCGCCCCGGGATAACAGATCCATCCGCCTGGCGCCCGCGCGCCAGGGCCGGAAACTTCGCATAAGGGAGATCAAATGTCAATATCGAGAGTCGCGAAAGAAAAATGTCAAGCCGCGGCGGAGGAAACGACGCTGCAAGCGGTTTCCCGCGATCCGAGATCGCTGGAATGCGTATACCGCACCTTGCGCACAGATACCATCCAGCGCTGCGGCCGCGGCATGAACAACGGGAGGGTGTGTCCCTGATCGAAACGTTATGAGATTGATGAGGGCAGCCACAATGCCACCCCGTCACCCATACCGCACCTATTAATGGTATCTTTTCCGTCTCGGGGGTGTCAATAGAATACCCGAAGGAATTTTTTGGACAGCAGGCGAGAGGCGAAAGGCTACAGGCTTCAGGAACAGCTTGCTCGTGGCGCCCTGAAGCCTGAGGCCTGACGCCTGATGTTCGGGCTGGGCATTGACAGCGCGGGCGGGCGAACCTAGTCTGTGACACTGCGCCCCGCACGGGCCCTGAAAAACCGTCCACGAATTTCACGAAAAAAGATTCCGCCTGCCGCGGTCTTTGCTTTTCCTTCGTGAAATTCGTGTAATTCGTGGAAAATGCTTTTCCCCAACAGGGAGACCGATTCATGTCCGACGTGAACGCCGTTCGCAAGGAACTCCAGGCCCACGGGCAGGAACACCTGCTGCGGTTCCATGACGAGCTGGACGAACCCGGGCGCAAGGCGCTGCTGGAGCAGATCGAGACGCTGGACCTGGCGGAACTGGACGAGCTGGTGGAGCGGTGCGTGCGGCGCAAGCCCGACTACGTTCCGAGCGGGGAGATTCTGCCTCCGGAAATCGTTTCTCCGCGGTCGGCCGACGCGGCCGGACAGGCCGAACTGGACAAGGCGCGGGCGCGGGGAGAGAAGCTGATTTCCCAGGGGAAGGTGGCGGCGTTCGTGGTGGCGGGCGGACAGGGCACGCGCCTGGGCTACGAAGGTCCCAAGGGGTGCCTGGAAGCGACGCCCGTCGTGCACAAGCCGCTGTTCCAGGTGTTCGCGGAGCAGATTCTCGCGGCGAGGAAGCGCGGCGGCAGGCCCGTGCCGTGGTACATCATGACCAGCCCCGCCAACGACGTAGTCACCCGCGCGTTCTTCCGCCAGAAGAATTATTTCGGCATGGACCCGAAGGACGTGATGTTCTTCGCGCAGGGGACGATGCCGGCGCTGTCGGCCGACGGGAAGGTCCTGCTGACCGACCAGGGCAACCTGGCGCTGAGCCCCAACGGGCACGGGGGCAGCCTGCTGGCGCTCCGCAAGAGCGGCGCGCTGGAGGACATGGCGAGGCGCGGAGTGGAGTACGTCAGCTACTTCCAGGTGGACAACCCGCTGGTGCGGTGCGTGGACCCGCTGTTCGTGGGCCTGCACGCCCTGCGCAAGGCGGAGATGAGCGCTAAGGCGCTTCCGAAGCGCGACCCGATGGAGAAGCTGGGCAACTTCTGCCTGGTCGACGGGAAGGTGCAGGTCATCGAGTATTCGGACATGCCGGAGGAGCTGGCGCGGCAGTGCGGTCCGGACGGGCGGTTGCGGTTCAGCGCGGGAAGCATCGCCATTCACGTGTTCTCGCGGTCATTCGTGGAGCGCCTGACGGCGGGCGGGCGCTGCAAGCTGCCCTACCACCGCGCGGACAAGAAGGTTCCCTGCGTGGACGAGACGGGCGCGACGGTCAAGCCCGAGACGCCCAACGCGGTGAAGCTGGAGATGTTCGTCTTCGACGCGATGCCGCTGGCCGAGCGCACGGTGATTTTGGAGACGCGGCGGAGCGAGGAGTTCAGCCCGATCAAGAACGCCACGGGGGAGGACAGCCTGACCAGCAGCCTGCACGACCAGGTGCGTCGGGCGGCGGCCTGGCTGGAGGCGGCGGGCGTGGCCGTGCCGCGCGACGCCGACGGGCAGGTGGCGGCCGCGATCGAAATCTCGCCGCTGTTCGCCGACTCGGCCGAGGAACTGAAGCGCAAGGCCGACCCGAAGCTCGAGATTCCCGTCGGCGGGACGGTGTATATCGGCTCGCGCGGGCAGACCGGCACGATGAAGAAATGAGCGAATCTCAAATTTGAAATTTCAGATTCGAGATTTCAAATTCGCGACTCGCAATCCGCGATTCGTAATGGGTGTTCCGGTTGCGTTTCTTGCGCGATAGGAGCCAGGCATGTCCAAATCCCCTGTGCATCTTCTGGTGATCGCGAACTTCGCCAAGCCGGGCGTCCGGGAGCAGGTGGACCGTCTGCGTCCGTGGTTCGCCCAGCGGGTGGCGGAGGTGTCGGTGGCGTCCGTGGGCGAGGCGGTGGGTTCTGCCGCGGACACGGCCGAGTTGTGCGTGGTGCTCGGCGGCGACGGTACGCTGCTGTGGGCGGCGCGGGCCCTGGCGGCGCGGGGCGTTCCGCTGCTGGGCGTGAACATGGGCAAGCTGGGCTTCCTGGCCGACTACAGCGTGGAGCACATGCAGAAGCACTTCGACGACGTGGTGGGCGGGCGGATCGCGCCGACGGAGCGGATGATGCTGTCGGTGCGCGTCGGCGACGGCGGGGAGGCGCGGTTCTGCTCGCCGGCCGCCAATGACGCCGCCATCTGCGCCGGCGAACCGTTCCGCATGATCGACCTGGACGTGCAGCAGGGCGAGCACTGCGTGGCGGAATATTTCGGCGACGGGCTGGTCGTCTCCACGCCGGCAGGCTCAACCGCCTACAACATGTCGGCGGGCGGTCCGATCCTGGAACCGACGCTGGACGCGGTGGCCATCACCCCCATCGCGCCGCACAGCCTGTCGCAGCGCCCGATCGTCGTCCGCAGCGACCCGCCGATCCGCATCACTGCCTCGCGCATCAACGAGGGGACGGCGCTGATCGTCGACGGGCAGGTTCCCGTCCCGCTGCGGGCGGGGGACGTGGTGGAAATCCACCGGCACGACCAGCCGATGCGCATCGTCCCGCACCCCGGGCACAGTTTCTTCTCCACGCTGGCCAACAAGCTCCAGTGGGGCCGCTCGCCGCACCGGAGCGGATAGGGGAAAGGCCAGAGGGCGAAGGCCGAAGAAAAAATAAAGGGGAGAAGGCATGGCAGCGATCGAGAGCTTTCGTGACCTGATTGCCTGGCAGAAAGGGATGTTCCTCGCTGAAAAGATTTACCGGGCCACCGAGAATTTTCCCCGGCGAGAGCAATTCGGATTGGCCATGCAACTGCGGAAAGCGGCTGTGAGTGTGCCTTCCAACATCGCCGAGGGTTTCGGGCGGTACAGCCGGGCGGATTACCTTCATTTTCTCAACATCGCCCGGGGAAGTCTCAACGAGGTCCAGACGCAGATCGAGATCGCGGAACGCGTCGGAGTGATTTCCGGAGAAATCCCGTGCGAACTCCAGGCCCTTGCCCTGGAAACGGCGCGGGTGCTCAAGGGGCTGATCAACGGCCTGCGCAACAAGGGCTCGTCCTGAGCCGGTCTTTCCCTTCGGCCTTCCCCCTTCGGCCTTTGACCTTTCCCCTTCGGCCTTTAACCTTTCCCCTTCGCCCTCTTCCGAAAAAGCGCTTGGGAGCATCCGGCGGGGTTCCGTACAATAGCGGCCCTATGAAGATTGATCCGAGATTCCTGACCGAGGAAGGTCCGCAGATATTCAACGGCAACGAGCTGTTGATCAAGGGCTGCCTGGAAGCCGAGGGCGGGGTCCACCTGCTGGGCGGATACCCGGGCAGCCCGGTGTCGGGCTTTTTCGACTCGATGGCGTACATCAAGGACCTTCTCAATGAGAAGGGCATCCGCGCGGTCATCAACCACAACGAGGCGCTGGCGGCGGCCATGCTCAACGGTTCGCAGGTGGCGGGCCTACGGGGCGTGATCTGCATGAAGTCGGTGGGCGTGCACGTGGCGGCCGACGCGCTGGCGCTGGGCAGCCTGGCCGGGGCCCACCCCGACGGCGGCGCGGTCGTCATCTACGGCGACGACCCGTGGAGCGACTCGACGCAGGTCCCCGCCGACAGCCGGTACATCTCCCGCCACCTGTTCATTCCCACGCTGGAACCGTCCAACGCGCAGGAGATCAAGGATTTCCTCGACCTGGGGTTGAAGCTTTCCCGCCGCAGCGAGCTGTACGCCGGATACATCGTGGCGACCAACCTGGCCGACGGGGGCGGAACGGTGCGGTGCCGGGCCAACCAGTACCCCGCCGTCAACACGCACGCGCAGATGGATTTCCTGACGGGCGGGATCGACCTGAACAAGTTCGTGCTGCTTCCGCCCAAGACGTGGTGGCAGGAGGCGAAATACGCCGAGCGGTTCGAACGGTGCCTGGCGGTGTCGCGCGAGCTGGGCCTGAACCGCCTGGAGAACGCGGCCCAACGGCGCGCGCCGGTGGGGTTCGTCACCAGTGGGCTGGCGTATGCCTACCTGGCGCAGGCGCTGGACGAGATGGGCCTGGGCGGCGCGATGCCGGTGCTGAAATTCGGGCTGACGTACCCGCTGGACGAGCGCCTGGTGGAGGCGCTGGCGGCCCAGTGCGAGCGGATCGTGGTGGTCGAGGAGCGGCGCGGATTCCTGGAAGAGCAGATCGCCGAGGCGCTGACGCGCCTGCGCCAGTCGGGCAAGGTCACCGACCCGGTGGAACTGTGGGGCAAGACGTTCCCCGAGGGCTTGGCGGGGATTCCGGAGATTCGCGGCCTGCACCCGTCGATCCTGACGGAGCGCCTGGGCCCGCTGCTGCAAAAGGTCGGCGGGTCGGCGGTTTCTTCGGCGGCGGCGAAGGCCATCGAGTCCGAGCTGCGGACGATCGAGCAGGCGGGCAAGGTGCGCGTGCCGCAGATGCCGCCTCGCCTTCCGACGTTCTGCCCGGGCTGCCCGCACCGCGACAGCAGCGACCTGTGCCTGGAGATCCAGAAGCGATTCCGCGACGCGGCCTACATGAAACGCAGGCACGGGCGCGGGCCGGTGGACCTGGTCTTCCACGGCGACATCGGCTGCTACACCATGCTCATGTTCCCGCCGAACACCAGCCTGATGCACAACCTGTCGGGCATGGGTCTGGGGGGCGGAACGGGCGCCGGAATGGACCCGTTCATCACCAACAAGCAGGTCGTCTTCATGGGCGACAGCACGTTTTTCCACTGCGGGCAGATCGCCATCAGCCAGGCCGTCAAGCTCGGGCAAGACATCACGTTCATCATCCTGGACAACCGGACGACGGGCATGACGGGCCACCAGCCGACGCCGGGCCTGGAGTACGATGTGATCGGCAACCTGACGGCGGTGCAGGACATCGAGGAGATCGTCCGCGCCTTCGGCAGCCAGTCGGAGCTGCCGCTGTACCGCGTGGACCCGGAGAAGCGCGACGAGTACGGCCAGCTTCTGGAACGGACGTTCCTGGCCGACGGGGTGAAGGTGATCATCGCGGACAAGGAATGCGGGATCACGCGGACCCGCCGGAAGCGGCGCGAGGAGCGGGCCAAGGCGCGGACGCTGGGCTATCTGCCGAGTTGGCAGCACATGAACATCAACCCGGAGATCTGCCGGTTCTGCCTGTCGTGCGCGGAGATGACGGGTTGCCCGGGGCTGAAGCACTCCGAGACGGACTACGGGCGGAAGATGGACACGGACATCACCTGGTGCGTGGACGACGGCGCGTGCGAGCGGATCGGGGCGTGCTCGTCGTTCGAGCGGGTGACGATCCGGCGGACCAAGCCGCCGCGGACCAGGGTGCCGGAGCTGGGCCTGGACCAGATTCCCGAGCCCGCGCGGCGCGAGGTCGGCGACGTGTGGCGCTGTGCCTTGGCGGGCGTGGGGGGAATGGGCGTGGGCCTGGCGACGAGCATCCTCGTCCGCGCCGGGCACATGGAAGGCTACGAGGTGGTTTTCGTGGACAAGAAAGGCCTGGCCATCCGCAACGGCGGAACGGTCAGCCAGGTGGTCTACAACATCGCCCGCCGCCCGGTGACGGCGTTAATTCCGTACGGAAAGGCCGACGTGCTGTTGGGCGTGGACGTGCTGGAAGCCGCCCGCTCCCTGGACCCGCGTCAGCGCCTGCGCCTGGCGTCGCCGGAGCGGACGTCGGCCGTCATCAACCTGGACAAGATCACCACCATCCGCGGCCTGTTCGGCGAGGAAGACTTCGACGTCGAGGAACTGGAGCAGGCGATCCGCGCCGGCACGCGGACGGACGATTACCTCGCGAGGAACATCTCGCGCATCTGCGAGAAGTACCTGGGCAGCAAGCTCTACGCGAACATCATGATGCTGGGATTCGCGTTCCAGAAGGGGCTGATCCCCGTCTCGATGCATTCGATCGCGTGGGGCATCAAGGACACCATCCGCGCGGACGTCCGCAAGAACCTCTACGCGTTCAACATGGGGCGCAAACTGTGCGAGCGGATGGACATCTTCCAGGGCCCGCCGCAGCGCACCGGATGGCGCGAGACGCTCGAGGAGCGCTGCCGCAACACCATCCGCCGCTACCGCGACGGGGAAAAACTCGCCGCCGCCCTGCGCGAGCTGGCGGCAGGGACGATCGAGGCCGCCGGAAACCTCGACGAGGCCGATCGGCGCGCCCTCGTCGTGCGGATCTACGACTGCCTGCGCTGGGGCGGCATCGAGTACGCCCGGCGCTACGCGCGTCGCGTCACGGAGATCGCCCGCAAGGACTCGCCCCGCTTCGGACTGGCCGCCACCCGCGCCGTCGTGTACGACCTGGCCGACGCCATGCTCATCAAGGACGGCGTGTTCCTGGCCGAACTGTCCACCAGCCCGGAAAAGTACGCCCGCGACCGCGAGAAGTACAACGTCAACCCCGCCAACGGCGACCGGATCGTCTATCGCCACTTCTGGCATCCGACGCTGAAGCTCGGTCCCTGGCAATGGCGACCGCGCGTGACCTTCCGCAACTCCACGCTCAAGCTGCTGCGCACGATGCGCTGGCTGCGCAAGGCCCTGCCGCGCTGGCACCGCGCCGAGAAACAGTACCTGGCGGCGTACGAGGCCGCGGTGGACGCCTTCCGCTGGACCACGCCCGCCGAGTACCGCGCCGGAGTGGCGCTGATCGCCTCGCGCGAGTGCATGAACTGCCTGAACCCGCGCTGCAAGGAGCAGGGCTGCCCGCTGGCCAACGAGATTCCCACGTGGGTGCAGTTGGCCTACCGCGACCGCTGGCAGGAGGCGGCCGAGATGCTGCTGGCGCGGAACAACTTCCCCGAGATCACGTCGCGGATCTGCCCGGCCCTGTGCGAGAAGTCGTGCAAGCAGGCGCTGGAGGGCGATCCCGTCGGCGTGCAGGCGCTGGAGCGGCAGGTGGCCGAGCGGGCGCTGGCGGAAGGATGGGATGCGCCGCGGCCGGCCGCGCGGAAGACCGGGCGCGCGGTGGCGGTGATCGGGTCGGGTCCGGCCGGGCTGGCCGCCGCCCAGCAGCTCGCCCGCGCGGGACATCGCGTGACGGTCTTCGAGAAGGAGCAATCCCCCGGCGGGCTGCTGCGGTACGGCATTCCCGCCTGGCGGCTGGAAAAGACGCTCATCGACGCCCGCGTCGAGCAGCTTCGCGCCGAAGGCGTCGAGTTCCGCACGGGCGTGGAGGTGGGCGCGGGCGTCTCGGGCGCGGAGCTTCGCGGGCAGTACGACGCGGTGCTGCTGGCTGTTGGCGCCGCCCGCCCGCGCGACCTGCGCGTCCCGGGGCGCGACAAGCAAGGCGTGATGTTCGGCGTGGACTTTTTGCGCGACCAGGCGCGCGGCGCCGGCGCTGCCGACGCGCCCGCGCCCGCGCGGGGCAAGAGCGTGGTGGTCATCGGCGGCGGGCTGACGGGCGAGGACTGCGTGGAGACGGCCGTCGCCCAAGGCGCCGCGCAGGTACACCAGCTGGAAATCCTGCCCGAATCGCCCGTCTCGGAATCGTGCCAGGCCGGGCAACTCGGCGAGGAACCGAACGTCACGCGCCGCTGGTCGGTCGCGACGGAAGCCTTGGAAGGCGACGACGGCGTGCAGCGCCTGCGGGCCCGGCAGGTGCGCTGGGCGCCCTCCCCCGCCGGGTCGAGAATGGAGCCCGTCGACGGCGGGCAGTTCGTCATCGACGCCGACCTGGTGCTGCTGGCGATGGGCTTCGACGCCGCCCTGCCCGAAGCGCTGGCCAAGCAGCTCGGGCTGGCGCTCGACGCCGCCGGGCGGACAAAGGTCCGCGATTTCGCCACCGATCAGCCGGGCGTGTTCGCCGCGGGCGATCTGGCGACCGGGGCGTCGTACGTCGTGACCGCCATCGACTCGGGGCGCAAGGCGGCCGAAAAAATCGACCGGTTCCTCGCCGCCCTGCCTGCCAAGGCCTCGAAAGTTTGAACCACACTCGAAGCGAAGGGATCCTGCCTTGCCGAACCGTTCCGAAGACGCAGCCGTTCTCCGCGACCTGGTGAAGCGTTACCTGGAAGTGTGCGCCCAGCCCGTGCAGGCGGAGCGCCGCCGCCTTTGGCGCGACCACAACAGCCTGCGCCCCACGCGCACGCTGTTCCACATCCGCGGCGGAAACTGCTGGGACGAGATTCCGTCGATCCACGAGCGCCGCGTGCGGGACGACTTCCTGCGCGGATACGAGAAGGAGCTGCAAAAGCGCCTCTTCGCCGCCTCGCTCGACGACGACACGATCTTCGAGCCCTGGCTGACCGTGTCGGCGGCGCATCGCCGCTGGGGCTGGGGGTTCACCTTCCAACGAACGCATAGCGACGAGGCCAAGGGCTCGTGGAAGGCGGACTACCCGATCAAGGAAGAGTCCGACATCCGCAAGCTCCAGCCGCCGCGGCATGAGATCGACGAGGAAGCCACCGCCCAACGGGTCGAGACGCTCCGGCAGGCGGTCGGAGACCTGATCCCCGTGCACGTGGACCGCGCCCCGGCCTGGCGGATGTGGACCGGCGACCTGTCCACCGAACTGGGCTACCTGCGCGGCATCGAGAACCTCATGCTCGACATGCTCGACCGCCCCGCCTGGCTGCACGAGCTGCTGGCGTTCATGCGCGACGGAATCCTCCGCACCCACGAACAGGCCGAGCAGGCGGGCGACTGGTCGCTCGCGGAGCATCAGAACCAGGTCATGCCCTACGCCCGCGAGTTGTCCGACCCCGCGCCCAACACTCACGGCGCGAAGCGCAGCGAGCTCTGGGGCTACATGGCCGCCCAGGAATACACGCTCATCTCCCCGGCCATGCACGAGGAATTCCTCCTCCAGTACCAGCGCCCGATCCTCGAGAAATTCGGCCTGACCGCCTACGGCTGCTGCGAGGACCTGACGCGCAAGATCGACATGCTGCGGAGCATCCCGAACCTGCGGCGGATCGCGGTGACTCCGGTGGCCGACGTCCGCAAGAGCGCCGAGCAGATCGGCACGGATTACGTCATTTCCTGGCGGCCGAACCCCGCCCAGATGGTCTGCCTGGGCTTCGACGAGGCCCTGGTGCGCAAGATCGTCCGCGACGCGCTGGACGCCTGCTGCGGCCTGCACATGGACATCACGCTCAAGGACGTCCACACCGTCCAGGGACAGCCCGAGCGCCTGGTCCGGTGGAGCAAACTGATCCGCGAAATGGTGGAGCCGTAAAGGAGCCGGCGTCATGCCGCGCGAGTCGAAACAGGCTCGGATCGAGCGGGTGAAGAAACTGCTGGCCGCCCTGCGCCGCGAGTTCCCCGACGCGACGTGCGCGCTGCATTTCCGCACGCCGCTGGAACTGCTGGTGGCGACGATCCTTTCGGCCCAGTGCACCGACGCGCGGGTGAACCTGGTGACGCCTGCGCTGTTCGCGAAGTACCGCACGGCTGGGGCGTTCGCAGCCGCCCCGCAGGAGACGCTCGAGCAGGAAATCCGTTCGACGGGATTCTTCCGCAACAAGGCCAGAAACATCCGCGGCGCGTGTGCGATCCTCGCGGAAGAGCACGGCGGGCGCGTGCCGGAGACGATGGACGAGTTGCTGGCGCTGCCCGGCGTGGCGCGCAAGACCGCCAACGTCGTGCTGGGCACGGCCTACGGGAAGAACGAGGGCGTTGTGGTGGACACGCACGTGCAGCGTCTCGCCGGGCGGCTGGGGCTCACCGCCCACGCCAGCAACCAGGGCGACCGGATCGAGAAGGACCTGATGTCCGTCGTGCCGCGGGAGCAGTGGACGTTCTTCGCCCACGCGCTGGTGCTGCACGGGCGGAAGACCTGCACCGCGCGCAAGCCGGACTGCCCGCATTGCCCGCTGGCGAAGCTCTGCCCGTCGGCGGGCAAGGTCTGACGACGCTGCTCTGTTGAAAACATCCGTTTACGGGATGGGTGGCACGCTTTGCTCGCAAAGCGTGTTGCTGAATTCACGGAGAACACTGCTTGCAAGCAAGCAGTGCCACCCGGTTATCCGATGTTTTCAACAGAGCCACAACTCGCCTCAGCGGGCACGTTCGGCCAGGCAGAAGTCCACCAGTTCGGCGACCGTGGTCTGGGCCAGGCAGATGCGCGTGTCGGCCCCGCCGTAGTAGACGTTCAGCGTTCCGTCGGGCATTTCCACCGCGCCGCCGGTGAAGACGACGTTGGGCACCTGCCCGACGCACTCGTAGAGTTCTTCCGGCTGGAGGAGGAACCGGGTGGGAGCGGCCACCACGCGCGACGGGGTTTCCAGGTCCACCAGCATCGCGCCGAGGTAGTAGTTTTCCGAGGAAGCGGTTTTCGACGTCGCGTGGTAGACCAGCAGCCAGCCGGCGGGCGTCTCGATGGGGATCGCGCCCGCGCCGGTCTTGGTGTGAGACCATCCGTTGTAAGGCATGTCCAGGGGGCGGGCGTCGCCCCAGTGGATCAGGTCGGGCGAGCGGCTCACCCAGATCTGCCCGCTGCCGTCGATGTTCTGCGGGCGCTCCAGGCGGACGTATCGCCCGCCGATCTTGCGCGGGAACAGCACCGCGTTGCGGTTGGACGGCGCGGAAATCTCCCCCACCGCCTCGAAGCGCACGAAGTCATCCGTCTGCGCGATGCCGATTCCGCAGCCCAGCTTGCCCAACCAGGAGGCGTGGCAGACGTAGTACGTGCCTTCCAGCGGCGTGATCCGCATGTCGAACCGGTTGGCGACCCACTGGGTTTCCGTCTCGCGCAGGGGATAGTCGATCGGATCGGGGCAGACGTCGAACGCCAGGCCGTCGCGGCTGGTGGCCACGTGGAACGTCGTCAGGCGGCGGTAGTTCTCGACGCGCAGCAGGAGCAGCACCTTCTCACCGAAGCGGACGGCCCCGCAGTTGAACACGGCGGAGCATTCCATGGGCATGTCCTGGGGGCGGAGGATGGGGTTGCGGCCGTGCCGGCGAAGCGGCGGGGTGAAGGCCTTCGATGCGTTCATGGTCGTCTCATACGTCCTTTCCGAGTAAAGCCAACACCAAAAAAACTCGCCGCAGAGATCGCAAAGAAGAAAAATGCTTTGTTTTCCTGAAGGCTTTGCGTCCTCTGCGGTTCCCGTTTCCGGGTTCTGAGTCAATGTCCGCCCAAGATATCCGCGCGGACCTTTGGGAGCAAGCAAGTCTCTCGGCGGCGCGGGGACGGTGGGTAGCGTGGTTTGCGAAGCAACCACGTCCCCTGACTCACCGGAAGACGGGTTTTTTCGTCGGTTTGGGGACGGGGCGCGTGATCGGGCGCGCGAGCGACTCGCCCGTCAGCGCCGGGCGGAAGGCGAGCAGGTTCAGACCCAGGCGGTCGAGGATCGTCGGCGTGATGTCCGCGCGACCGCCCGCGCGGTTCACCTTGGCGTCGTTGGTGGCCAGGAACACATACGGCGCGAACCAGTGCGTCTTGGCCCCCGCGTCGAACCCGTGGTCGGACGTGACGTAGATGAGCGTCTTGTCGGACTGCTTCATCGCGGCGAGCTTCTCCACCAGCCGGCCCAGCTCGCGGTCGCACGCGACAATCGCGTCGTCGTACGGCGCGGAGTTTTCGCCGGTTCCGTGGCCGCGAATGTCCGGCTCGGCGTAGTGCACGAAGAAGAAAAATGGTTTGTCCTGGTAGCGGTCGAGCATCTGGATCGCCACGGACGTGACGTTCTCGCCCTTGCCTAGGTCGTTGACCCACCAGTCCGTGCTTTGACTGGCGAGGCAGTACGGACAGCCGGGCACGGTGGGGACCGTCCGCACGACGTTCTTTCCGGGCTGGGCGGCGGCTGGAGAGTTGCCGGCCTTGCTGCGGAGCTTCTCCAGTTCCTCCGGCGTCAGCTCGCGAGGCGGATCGGCGTCCAGGTGCTTTTTCTTGGCGATGACCGCGACGGTGGCGATGCGATCGGCCCCGTACGCCTCCCGCAGGCGCTCCCAGATCGTCATGCCGCGCGGGATGGGCTGGTACTTGGCGTTGTGGTAGACGCCCGTGACCGAGGCGGTGTATCCGGTGAGAATCTGCGTCCATCCGCCCTTGGTGTCGGTGTATTCGCCGATGTCGATGTCCACGAGCCGGCCGCGCTCCACGAGCTTCTGGAGGTTCGGCAGCCTGCCGTCCTTCAGCAGGCTCTTGACGTGCTCGCGGTCGCAGCCGTCCCATCCGACCAGCAGCACGTTCATCGGCATCGGCGGCGGGGGCGACTCGGCCTCGTCGTCCGCGGCCTGCACAGCCGGCGGGAGCGGAAGGAGCAATCCCAACAGCACGGCCGCAACGATCCGGGCGTTCCGTCGAGTCATGAAATGTCTCCCCTTATCGTGTGTGGTGCATTGTCCGCGCGCAAGATCCGTTCGTTGCGTCGGTCATCGCATGGGTCCCCAAAACGGAAATGCGTCGGCAGGATTATCCCACGGCCGGGGGGCGGGCTCAAGACCCGCGCCGCCCTTTCGGCGGGATACGGCTTCCGGGTGGCACAGCTTGCGGGCAAGCTGTGTTCATAGCCGTTCGGCGGGGAAAAAGGACGCGGCGGCCGCTCGCTCGACCGCCGCGTGCCCAGGCGAAGGGCGCCGCCCCTCACAAAGCTCGTTCCCCCCCCGCCCGATGAAACCCGTCAACCGATCGACCAGTCAACCAACAGATTCATATAAACACATACGTTCCGCGCGGGCCGCTCAGACGACGGCGCGGTTCTCGTCCTCGTGGTCGGCGTGCTCGGCCTGGCTGCGCCCTTCGTCTTGGCGCTTGTGGTTGATGCCGAGTTTCTTCTCGTACAGGCGGAAGACGTCGGCGGGCTCCAGGCCCAGGAGCTGGCAGAGGCTGACCCAGAAGAACAGCATGTCCGCGGCCTCGACGCGCGCGTTCTGGAGGTCGCGCAGCTCGTACTGCCGCCCTTCCTTGGCCTCGCGGTACCAGTGCTTCCAGGACAGGCACTCCTGGAGTTCGTGGCACTCGGCCGCGAGCGCGTCGAGATAATTTTTCAGGGCGCGCCCGACGGCGAGCCGCTCGCCGCCGTGCTCGGCCAGCGCGCCGGATTCTTCGGCTGCGCGGAGCGCCCGGCCGAGAGATTGCGTGTCGAATCCCGCGCGACGATTGAGCTGCGCCTGGAGCGGCCAGAGATCGGCGAGGGATCGGATGGTCAGGTCTTCCATGACGTCCTCGATGTCCGGCGCGAAGGTCCGGCGCCGGGGAACTGAATGAGCGGATTGTATCGGACGAGCGGCGCGGCTGCAATGTTCGGGGGCAAATTGGGGGGGATTTTCCGGCGTGGGACGACGATTTTTCGCGGAATCCGTGCGCTTTTCCGGCGCTTTTCTTGCCCTTGCCGCCAGGGTTTTGTAAGCTTTTTTCGGTCGCGAAGGGCATTTTTCGTCGCGGCCCATGTCCGGCGAATAAGGCGTCAACCATAACGGAGCCACACATGCTTGCCGCGCTGAGCAGCTATTTTTACCCCTGGCAGATGCCGATCATCGTGGTGTTCATGGTGGGATGGCTGTTGGCCAGCAGCTATCTGCTGACGCGCGGCCTGCGGAAGCATCTTGACGTAAAGCGTGTGAAATTCGGGCGTTCGGTGCTGGTGATCCTGTTTTCCGGCGCTGCGGCGGTGATGGCCGGCGGCGTGGTCTATATGCTGTTCCAGGCCATCGGCCAGCGGATGGAAACGTC
Source organism: Phycisphaerales bacterium (assembly GCA_003485185.1). Taxonomy (GTDB): domain Bacteria; phylum Planctomycetota; class Phycisphaerae; order SM23-33; family SM23-33; genus UBA12270. The sequence goes on from DNAS01000072.1 coordinate 29,935, forward strand.
CCTGCTCGTTCCCAGCGCCATCCTGGCCGCCGTGATCGCTATCTCCATGGCCTACATGGTGATCTGCGCGATGTCCCCCCTGCCGGTGGGCCGGTCCCTCGTTGTGGCCAGCCTTCCGATGGGCGCGACGGCGCTGCTGGCGATCCTGGCGGGCGTCGCGTGTTTCGTGCCCGCTTACATCCAGCGCCAAAAGGACTTGCGAGATATGCGCAGTCGCGAATGCCTCGCGCGGATTTACGAAGCGTCGCGGCTGTATGCCTCGTGGAATCTCAACCGGCCCGCGTCCAATCTGCAAGTCCTCGTGGATGCAGGCTATATAAAAGAAAAGGATCTTGCCAGTCCCCTGCGCCCCGACGAAGGCGTGGGGTACTTCTATTATCCGCGACGCGTTCCCATGCCGGAAGGCGAGTCGCCGCAAATGCTTGCGTGCGACCTGCGCCGCAACTACGAAGGCCGCGGGCGCAACGTCATCTTCAACAACGGGGAATTCCGGTGGATGACGGAAGAGGAGTTCCAGCGGAACCTTACGGTGCGCCAAAACGCCGACTTCGCCGAGGCGCTTCGGGCGCTCGATAAGGACTGACCATCAGGCCAACTCGCCGGCGAGAGAAACGTAACCACCTTATTAGAAGAATGATATGTGCGGTTTTGCCGGAGAGTTTCTCTTTGCCCCCGGCCGGGCGGACCTTGCCCGGGCGGTCCGGATGGCCGAGACGCTCCGCCATCGCGGCCCGGATGAGGCGGGCAGCTACCTGTCGCCCGATGGGCGCTGCGCGATCGGCTTTCGCCGCCTGTCAGTGATTGATCCGTCCGGGTCGCACCAGCCGATGGTCTCGCCTGACGGCCGCTACGTCGTCGCGTTCAACGGGGAGATCTACAACTTCCGCCAACTGCGGCGCGAGCTGGCCGGCGCGGGAGCGCGATTCGTCACGGCCGGCGACACCGAGGTGCTGTTGCACCTTTACGCCCGCCACGGCCTGGAGATGCTGGCGAAGCTCGACGGCATGTTCGCGCTGGCGCTGCTGGACGTCCAGGCCGGCCGGCTGCTGCTGGCGCGGGACCGGTTCGGGCAGAAGCCCCTGTGGTACGCGGTGCTGGCAGACCGGGTAGTCTTCGCCTCGCAGGCGAGGGCCCTGCTGGCCCACGGCGACGTGCCGCGCGAACGAGACAACGAATCGATATGCGTCTATATAACGACCGGCTACGTGCCCGCGCCGCGGTCGCTCTGGAAGGCCGTGCGCAAGCTCCCGCCCGCCTGCTGGGCGCTGCTGGGCGACGGGCCCGCCGAACCGCAACCCTACTGGACCCCCACGCCCCAGGCCGCGCCGAACTCCCCCCGCGATGCCGTGGAAGCCATCCGCGCAAGTCTGCAGCATGCCGTCGAGAGCCACATGGTCTCCGACGTGCCCCTCGGGGCGCTGCTCAGCGGCGGGGTCGATTCGTCGATCGTCGTGGCGCTGATGGCGAGGGCGGCCGGTCGCGCCGGCGGCGTGCGGACCTTCACGGCCGGGTTCGCCGACCGCCTCTACGACGAGCGTCCCGCGGCCGCCGCCGTCGCGAAGCACTGCGGCACGGACCACACGGAGCTGCTCATCGAGCCGCGCCCAGCCGAGGCGCTCGACGCGATGGCCGGCCTCTATGACGAGCCGCTGGCCGACTCCAGCGCCCTGCCGACCTGGCTGATCTGCCGTGCGGCCCGGCAGCACGTGACGGTCGCGCTGGCCGGCGACGGCGGCGACGAGGCCTTCGCCGGATACGACCGCTACCGCGCGATGCGCCTGGCCGAGACGATGTCGCCGCCGAAGTACTTCGCCGTTCGCGCCGCGGCGCTGCTGCTGCGGCCTTTCGCCAGTCACGAGGAGCGCAGCGGGTTGCGAAGGCTGGTCCGCTTCGCGGACGGGTTGCCTCAACCATATGCAGAGCAATATCTTACGTATCGTTGCCTTTTCGGGTCGGCCGACCTGCTACGGCTGTTCAGCGATTCGTTCGCTTCCACTTGCGACCTGGACGGCCCGGCTCGCTGGTTCTGCCGGCTGTACGAGGAAGCCGACTGCGACGACGAGGTGACCCGCGCCCAGCGGCATGACATGCTGACGTACCTGCCGGACGACCTGCTGGTCAAGACGGACATTGCGTCGATGGCCAGCTCGCTGGAGCTGCGGGCGCCGTTCCTCGATCACCGCGTCGCCGCGCTGGGCCTGGGCCTGCCGATGGAGCTGAAGATTTCCGGCCGGCGCGGCAAGGCGGCGCTGCGGATGGCCTTCGCCGACCTGCTGCCGGCCGGCACGTTCAACCGGCCCAAGCGCGGCTTCGGCGTGCCCCTGGGCCGCTGGTTGCGGGAGGAACTCCGGCCGGCGATGGAGGAAACATTGTTGGACCGGTCGTTCCTGGAGTGCGGGATCTTCCGGCCGGAGGCCGTCGTCGGCCTGGTCAATGACCATCTCGCCCGGCGCGGCGACCATCGCCACCGCCTCTGGGCCCTGATGCTCCTGGCCCGCTGGCTCGCGGCAAACAAGTAACCTTCCGGCTGTTTTCGGAAAGAGAGCGGGATTCCACGGATTTCCATGATTCATACTGAAAAAGGGCGGTAGCGTCACATCAGGTGCAAAGCGACGAAAAAGGTATTTCAGCCGTTCCTCTCTGCAATCTCTGCGTCTCAGCGGCCGTCGTTTCTTTCTGTGGCGTCCCAATGTTCCACGTGGAACATCCTGCCGGCGGGGATCGAAATCTTCGCATTTCGTCGAATCCCTCTTGCAGCGCAAACGCGAGTTCTGTAATCTTGCATGCAGGAAACACGTCCAGTGGGCCGAATGTTCCACGTGGAACGGACGCCGCAGACAACCAAGGAACCGGACTTCCGAAACCCTCAACGGCCGCGAAACGCACAAACCCGCGAATTTGCCTGATTTCTTGGTGTTCTTCGTGTCCTTTGTGGTGAATTGGTTTTTGGAAGCTATCGGGAAAGGAGGCCCGAAATGGCCAAGCAACCCAAGCACATTCCCCCCAAGCCGCGCCTCGGAAGAGGCCTGTCCAGCCTGATCAGCAGTTCGGCTGCACTGGCCGCGGACGATCCGCCCGTCGAACTGGCCGAGGCAGAACCAGTTGCCGCGCCGAAAACGCGGGACTACGCGCCCGCCGTCTCGCCCGCCCAGCCGGCCAGGCCGGCCGGCGAACCGCTGGAAATCCCCACGGGCGAGATCTGCTCCAACCCGTACCAGCCGCGACGGGAGTTCCGCGAGGAAGACCTGGCCGACTTGGCCGCGAGCATCGCCCAGCAGGGCATCCTCCAGCCGCTGGTGGTGGCGGCCAACGACGGCGCCCAGGGCGACGCGGCGTATGTCCTGATCGCAGGCGAGCGGCGGCTTCGCGCGGCTAAGCGGCTGGGCCTGGAACGTGTGCCCTGCGTGGTCCGCACGGCCACCCAAAGGCAGATGCTCGAGTGGGCCCTGATCGAGAATATCCAGCGGAGCGACCTGAACCCCATCGAGCGAGCAAAGGCGTACCACGAATACATGGACCGGTTCCAGTTGACGCAGGCCGAGGCCGGCGAGCGGCTGGGACAGCCCCGCACGACAGTCGCTAACTACCTGCGAATGCTGGAGTTAAGCGACGACCTCCAGAAGATGCTCGTGGAAGGCCAGCTCAGTTTCGGCCACGCGAAGGTGTTGGCATCCTTGGCGGGCAAGTCTGACGTGCAGCTCGCATTGGCCCGAAAGGTCGTCCGCAGCGCGCTGTCGGTGCGGCAATTGGAGCAACTGGTCGCGCGGCATCTCCAGCCGGCAGCGGGGCAGCCCGCGCGCAAAGGCCGCAACAAGCCGCCGTACCTGCTGGACCTGGAAGACCAGCTCACGCAGGCCGTCGGCACGCACGTGTCGATCGTGGCGGGACGCGCGAAGCACAGCGGCAAGATCGTCATCGAGTACTACAGCCTGGACGACTTCGACCGCATCGCCGGGCGCCTGGGCCTGCGGACGGAAGGCTGAGTTTTCCACAGCAAGGAATTCACCACAGAGGACACAGGGAAAGCGGGGGGCAAGAAGCGGGGCGTCTAATCTACGAATCCAGATATGTAGATATAATGTCGATGGGACCGAGGACTGAGGAGTGAGGACTGAGGGGAAGAAGGCAATTGGCAGCAGGCAATAGGCAATCGCGGAGTATGCCCCGGGCTCTTACCGAGCCGCGACCGTCAGGGAGCGGTCGCCGATACGTGCAAGGGAAAAGGAACCCGGAACTCGGGAACAGGGAACCGGGGAAGAAGGTCGCAGCGCGAAGTTCGAAGCAGGAAGAACGGGCGCGAACTTCGAACTCTGCGATAGGCAATAGGGGGCTCCGCCGTCGCGCCTCTTATAGAGCCACGACCGTAAGGGAGTGGTCGGCGGGACCCTAGCAAAGAGAAAATCCCCAGCCCGCGCCGCGATCTATCGACCATCAGGGCGCGTTTCGTTTTCAATGAGCCGCGACCGTCAGGGAGCGGTCGCCAAGACCTTCGCAAAGAGAGAATCCTGATTTCGCGCCGTATCCATCCACGAAAACGCTTCTGCTCTCGTTATTGATTCCGAACATACTCGCAGGCGGACCAGAGCGACTTGTCATCCCAGAGCGGACGCTTGCTTCCGTCTCGTGTCCATGTTCGCGGCAGCGTCATTCCGACCTGTTCTCGCAGGGCACGCGTGGAATAGGCCTTCAAGGCGTTCAGGACTTTTTCCGGAAGGTTTTCCCCGCACCGGACGACGAGATGGACGTGGTTCGACCGGCAATTGACGGCCAGCAGTTCCCATCCGCGACACCGGCAGACTTCCCGGACGGCCTGCTCCACAACTCGCCGATGGCGCGACAGCAAACGGACGGGCGGAGCATGCAGGCGCTTGCGGTTTGACGCCGCCAAGGCCGCACAGGGCTCGTTGATCGGAGCGCCCGGACAGGAGTTGAGTCGGCTGATCCATCCCCGCCGGTCGCCCTGCAACCACGAGCCGTAGGTCGTCCAGGTCAGGATATCCCAACGGCGCGGACATGACGGGCTCAGCATACGCCGGATGCGGCCAAAGACAAGCCCGGTTTGACCGCTCCCTGACGGTCGCGGCTCATTGAAGACAAAACACGTCCTTGCGGCGCATGAGGATGGCTGCGGCGCTGCATGGGGATTCTCTCTTTGCGAGAGTCTCGATGACCGCTCCCTCACGGTCGCGGCTCCGTAAGAGCCTGGGGCACACTCCGCGCGATTTCAGCTTTCCGTTTTTCGCTTTCCGCTTTTTACTTCGGCCTTCGCCCTTTGGCCTTTCCCTACCATTTCCCCGTCTTTTTCGCGGGGGCCTGGGGCAGGCCGTTGAGTTCGCGGAGGAACTTGTCGATGTCCGCCTGCGGCAGGGAGTAGTCGGTGAGCCGGCCCTCGAAGAATTTCTGGTAGCCCGCCAGGTCCATCAGCCCGTGCCCGGACCAGTTGAACAGGATGACCTTTTCCTTGCCTTCCTCGCGGGCCCGGACGGCCTCATCGATCGCGCAGGCGATCGCGTGCGAGGTTTCCGGCGCGGGGATGTAGCCCTCGGTGCGGGCCCAGAGGACGGCCGACTCGTAGCACTTGAGCTGGTGATAGGCGCGGGGCGTGCACAGGCCCTCGACGACGGTCTGGCTGACCAGCGGCGCCATGCCGTGGTAGCGCAACCCGCCGGCGTGGATGGGCGGCGGCACGAAGCTGTGCCCCAGCGAGTGCATCGGCAGCAGGGGGGTCATTTTGGCCGTGTCGCCGTGGTCGTAGACGAACGGCCCGCGCGTCAGTGTCGGGCAGCTTTCCGGCTCGACGGGGAGGATCGTGATGTCCGCGCCGTGGATCTTGTCGCAGACGAAGGGGAATGCCAGGCCCGCGAAGTTGCTCCCCCCGCCGGCGCATCCGATGACGACGTCGGGCTTCTTTTCGCCGGCCTTGGCGAGTTGCTTCCTGGCCTCCAGGCCGATGATGGTCTGGTGGAGCATGACGTGGTTGAGCACGCTGCCCAGGCTGTAGCGGGTCTTTCCGCCCTTGTCGGTGACGGCCTGCTCGACGGCTTCGGAAATCGCGATGCCCAGTGAGCCGGGGGTGTCGGGCATCCTGGCGAGGATGTCTCGCCCGGCCTGGGTTTCGTTGGACGGGCTGGCGACGCAGTTGGCGCCCCACGTCTGCATCATCAGCTTGCGGAAGGGCTTCTGGTCGAAGCTGATGCGGACCATGAACACCTTGCACTCCAGCCCGATCAGCGAGCAGGCGAACGCCAGGGCGCTGCCCCACTGGCCGGCGCCGGTCTCGGTGGTCAGGCGCGTGATGCCGAACTGCTTGTTGTACCACGCCTGCGGAATGGCGGTGTTGGGCTTGTGGCTGCCTGCGGGGCTGACGCCCTCGTGCTTGTAGTAGATGCGCGCGGGGGTCTTGAGGGCCTTTTCCAGCCGGCGGGCGCGGAACAGCGGACTCGGCCGCCACATCGCCAGCAGCGCCAGGATTTCCTCCGGGATGTCGATCCACCGCTGCGTGGAGACTTCCTGCTCGATGATGTTCATCGGGAACACCGGCGCGAGCATCTCCGGTCGGACGGGCTTTCCGTCGGGGCCCAGCGGCGGCTGCATCGGGGTGGGCAGGTCGGCCGCCAGGTTGTACCACTGGCGCGGCAGTTCGTCCTCGGACAATTCATACTTATACGGTTCCATGCGTGGTCCTCGACTTGCGGGCCGAAAAGCCCTGGCGCACAAAATTGCCGCCCGCACGGCGGCGGGTCAGCCGCGACACGATACGCGCCGGCGGCGAATCCGTCAAGGCGCCCGCGCCGCGTTCATGGCGGCCAGCACCTTGCGAGCAGCCGTGGAGAGGCGCGGGTCGTTGCTCTCGGCCAATTGTCGCAGGCGCGCGACGACGTCCGGGCTGGCATAGTGGGTCAGCGCGCCGCGGACGGCCGCCTGCACGCGCGGGTCGGGGCTGTCGATGCTCCCGGCCAGCAGTTCCGCCGGAACCTGCCCGCGGTGGACCATGAAGCCCAGCAGGGCGTACGCGGCGAAGGCGGTGTCGCTCCCGGCCGCGGCGCGGGAGAGGATGGCGCGGTCCAGCGCGTCGCTGCGCTGCTTGGGCCCGTGGTAGGCCACGACGTGCGCCACGCCGCGCTCGCGGTCGTCCAGCAGCTTCGTCAGCGCCTCGGCGGCGCGGGCGTCGCGGATGTCCGCCAGTGCCGTCGCCAGCCACATCCGCCCGAACGCGTGCCGCGCGGGCTCCTGGACCGCGCGGATCAGGTCGGGCACGATGGGCGTTCCGACCTTGACGGCCAGCGCGTGGCCGGCCTGGGCAGCGAAGGCGTCGTCTCCGAACCGCGCCAGCAGGTCCGCGACGAACGCCTTGCGTGCAGCAGGCGAGAGTTTGTCCCACTCGGGCGGCGCGACGTCCAGCTCCAGCGCCGCCGACGAGACCGCCAGCAGCCCGCCGGCCCGCGGCAGGCAGACGGTGAGCCTCGCGCGGGCCTGCCCGGCCGAGAGCGCCTCGGAGAGGTTTTGCGGCGGCTTGTCCAGCGAGGAGACGTCTCCGGCGAGATAGGCGGAAAGGAGCTTTCGCCGGTCGGCGTAGTCGTAGCAGCCCAGTGCGGCCGCGTCGAAAGGCGGCAGTTCGACGGTCTGCCCGCCGGGCAGTTCCGCCGGCCAAGTCTTCATCTCCTTCGCGGGCAGGGTCAGGGCGGTCAGGTAGGCCTTGTCCCGGCTGTAGACCACCACCAGCCAGGCGCGCATCTGGCCGCGCGGGGGCAGGGCGACGGGCTGCTCGCCGACGTTGCGCAAGGCCGCGCGGACGACGAGCCTTCCGCCGGCGCGGACCTCGCCCTCGACGCGCGCAGCCAGTTGGAGCCCGGCCTTGGACTCACCCCAGGTCCAAGTCGGCTCGGCGGGCTGGCTGGCGGGCCCGGTGGCGGCAGGGGCCTGCGCCCGCGCCGCCGCACAGGAAAGAAGAACGATCGTCGCCGCGTGTCGCAGATGGATCATGGTTGGATCGTACCCTCGCGACCGGGCGGGCTCAAGCGCCGCCGACGGGGCGGGGGCGGCATGTTTACACCGCCTCGCGCGGGGGATATCATGGGTTTCCCGGCCGAGGGGCCGGCAGCGAGGCGGACGATGAGCGAGACGAAACTACAGGTGGCGCTGGACTTCGTGGAACTGGCGCGGGCGATGAAGGTGGCGCAGGCCGCCGTCGCGGGCGGCGCGGACTATCTCGAAGCCGGCACGCCGCTGATCAAGAGCGAGGGCCTCGACGCCGTGCGGAAGCTCCGCGAGGCCTTCCCCGACAAGACGATCGTCGCCGACATGAAGACGATGGACGCCGGGCGGATCGAGGCGGAGGCGGCGGGCAAGGCCGGGGCCAACGTCATCACCGTCCTGGGCGCCGCCTCGGAGACCACCATCCGCGAGTGCGTCGAGGCGGGGCGGCATTACGGGATCGCGGTGGCCGTCGACCTTCTGGGCGTGGCCGATCCGCCGGCCCTGGCGAAGCGGGCGGCGGAACTGGGCGTCAGTTGGTTGGACGTCCACTGCGCCATCGACGTGCAGATGACCGGCGGCGACCCGCTGGCGCTGCTGCGGACGCTCCGCGAGCAGACGAACCTGACGCTCGCCGTCGCGGGCGGGCTGAACTCCGAGACCGCCGCCGCCGCAGCCGCCGCCGGCGCCGACGTCGTCATCGTCGGCGGGGCGATCACCAAGGCCTCCGACCCGCGCCGCGCGACGGAGGAAATCCGCAAGGCGATCGACACCCGGCAGGCCGTCGCCACCACGCTGTTCAAGCGCGCCGGTGAAAGCGACCTGCGGCGCGTGCTGGCGGCCGTCCGCTCCAGCAACCTCTCCGACGGCGCCCACCGTCTGCCGTGCCTGGAAGGGCTCCGCCCGATCCAGCAAGGCGCGGCGATCTGCGGGCCCGCCGTCACCGTCCGTACCGTCCCGGGCGACTGGGCCAAGCCCGTCGAGGCCATCGACCTCGCCCAGGCCGGCGACGTGCTCGTGATCGACGCGGCCGGGCAGCCCCCGGCTGTCTGGGGCGAACTGGCCAGCGAGAGCGCCAAGAACAAGAACATCGCCGGGCTCGTGGTCCACGGCGCGGTGCGCGACTCGGCCGAGATCCGCGAACTGGGCTTCCCCGTCTGGAGCCGCCTGGTCACCAGCCACGCCGGCGATCCCCACGGCCTGGGGGAGATCAACCAGCCGATCGTCATTTCCGGCCAGCGAATCTGCCCGGGCGACTGGATCCTCGCCGACGACGACGGCGTGATGGTCCTTCCCCGCGCGCAGGCGGTGGAGATGGCCAACCGGGCGGCCGACGTGCTGGAGGCGGAGAACCGAATCCGCGCGGAGATCCGCGACGGAAAGAGCACCCTGGCGCAGGTGGTGAACCTGCTGCGATGGGAGAAAAAAGGCGGCCCGTCCGTCGGGTAGGCCGCCGGGAAGACACCATGCCGGACAAGGAATCCTTGCGGGCCGCCGGGGGCGATCTGCTCAAGCGGATCGGGGCGGTGATGGAAAAGGTGGACTGGACCAGCTTCATGGAGCTGGCCCGGCTGCTGCCCCAGGCGCGGCGGACGTACGTCACCGGCGCGGGGCGCAGCGGCCTGGTGGCACGCAGCTTCGGGATGCGCCTCATGCACGCCGGACTGCCCGCGTTCATCCCCGGGGAGACGATCACCCCCGCAGCGGGCGAAGGCGACCTGCTGGTGGCCATCTCCTGCACCGGCGAGACGGGCATCACCGACTACATGGTCCGCCGCGCGCAGCAGCTCGGGGCGAAGGTGGTGGCCGTCACGGCAGAGCCCGACAGCCCGCTGGCGCGCGACGCCGATCACGTGGTGCACATCCCGGCCGCGGCGGAAGACATCGTCGTGCGGGCGGCCGTCTTCGAGCACGCCGCCAGCCTCTGCCTCGACGCGGTCTTCAACGTGCTGGCCGACAAACTCAAACTCGACCTCGAAACCTACCGCCAGCGCCACGCGAATCTCGAATAAGCCCTCGCGGGGGCGGGCCCCACAGGGGCAGGCTGGACGCCGTCGCGCCCGGCGGTATAATGCGATCCTTTCACGCCCAAGGAGCCTGACGACCATGACTGACCGACCTGTTGCCCTGGTGACCGGCGCTGCCCGCGGCATCGGCGCCGCCATCGCCGTCGAGCTGGCCCGCAGCGGATACGACGTCGCCGTCTTCGACGTCCTGGAGGCCAAGGAAACCGTCGCCGCGGTCGAGGCGGCCGGGCGGAAAGGCCTCGCCGTCGCGGGCGACGTGACCAAGGCCGACGACCGCGCCGCCGCCCTGAGCGCCATCGAAAAGGCGTTCGGCCGGCTGGACCTGCTGGTCAACAACGCCGGCGTCGCCCCCAAGGTCCGCGCGGACATCCTAGAGGCCTCCGAGGACAGCTACGACCGCGTCATGACGATCAACCTCAAGGGCCCGTACTTCCTGACGCAGGCCGTCGCCAACTGGATGATCCGCCAGCGCAAGGACCGCCCCGACGCCTGGCGCTGCATCGTGAACATCTCCTCGATGAGCGCCTACACCGCCAGCCCGTCGCGCGGGGAGTACTGTCTGTCGAAGGCCGGCGTGTCGATGGCGACCAAGCTCTTCGCCGCGCGCCTCGCGGAGTTCGGCATCGGCGTGTACGAAATCCGCCCGGGCATCATCGCCACGGACATGACGACGGCTGTCAAGGACAGGTACGACAAGCTGATCGCCGAAGGCTTGACGCCCATCCAGCGGTGGGGCCGGCCGGAGGACATCGCCGCAGCCGTCGCCGCCTGCGCACGCGGCGAACTGAAATTCTCCACCGGAGAGGTCCTCAATGTGGACGGCGGATACCATCTGAGGATCCTCTAAGCCGGGATTTTCGATTGGAAGCGGCGAACGGCTGCGAGCGGGAGCAAGTGCGAGACATGGCGAAAAAGACCCTCAAGGTGAACGGATTGACGATTCCCGTCACGAGCGTTCCCACGGTGGTCGTGGGGGCGGGCGCTGCCGGGATGAACTGCGCGGTGCAGCTCGTGAAGTTCTGGCGGTCGCGCGGCGTGAAGAACCCGCAGGACAAGGTGCTGGTGGTCACGGGCGGACTGGCGCTGGGCGCGTCGCGCATGAGCGGCTCGGACAAGCAGACGTATTACAAGATGGGCACGAGCCCGCGCGTTCCGGACACGGCAGAGGACTTCGCCAAAACGCTCACCGCGTTCGGCTGCTGCCACGGCGACAACGCCCTGATCGAGGGCATCTGCTCGCTGCGGGGCTTCTACCACCTCGTCGAAGCGGGCGTTCCGTTCCCGCACGACCCGTTCGGCGCGTTCATCGGGTACAAGACCGACCACGACCCGTACGAGCGGGCGACGTCGGCCGGGCCCAAGACCAGCAAGTTCATGGCCGAGTGCCTCCAGGCCGAGGCCCGGCGGATGGGCGTCGGCATCGTGGACAAGCGCCCCGTGGCGAAATTCCTCACGTCCGGCGAAGGCGCGAAAAAGCGGATCGTCGCGATGGTCTGCTTCGACATGGACCGCCTGTCGCGCACGAACCCGGGCCTGCACGTGTACGTGGCGGAGAATTTCGTGCTGGCGGCAGGCGGACCGGGCGAACTCTACCAGACCACCGTCTACCCGCGCGGGCAGTACGGAATCCACGGCGCGGCCCTGGCGGCCGGGCTGGAAGCCTGCAACCTCACCGAGAGCCAGTACGGGCTCGCCAGCATCCAGTTCCGCTGGAACGTCTCCGGGACGTACATGCAGGTGATCCCGCGCCTGTTCTCCACCGACGCCGACGGGCGCGATGAGCGCGAGTTCCTCACCGAATACTTCGACGACATGGGCTCGATGGCGACGAACATCTTCCTGAAGGGCTACCAGTGGCCGTTCGACGCGCAGCGGATCACCGAGCGCCGGTCGTCGCTGATCGACATGGCCGTGCACGTCGAGACGGTCGTGCGCGGGCGGCGGGTGTGGATGGACTTCCTGCGCAATCCCGTCGGGCCGCGCGAATGGGGCGCGTTCCGCCTCGACGCGCTGGGCGCCGAAGCGCTGGACTACCTCCGCGCCACCGGCGCGATGCAGAAGACCCCGCTGGAGCGCCTGCGGCACATGAACCCGCCGGCCATCGAAATCTACGCGGAAAACGGTATCGACCTGGCGCGCGAGCCGCTGGAGATCGCCGTCTGCGCCCAGCACAACAACGGCGGGTTCTGCGTGGACAAGTGGTGGCGGAGCAACCTTGCCGGCACGTTCGTCATCGGCGAGATGGCCGGCACGCACGGGGTCAAGCGCCCCGGCGGCAGCGCGCTGAACGCCGGGCAGGTCGGCGCGATGCGGGCGGCCGAGTACATCGCCTGCGCCGCGCCCGCGGCCGCGCCCGCGCCGGCAACCCGCGCAGCCGTCCGCGAAGGCCTCGCGGCGCTGCTGGCTGAGCCGGTCTTCGCGCAGGGGCGCGCCGCGCGCGGCAAGTCCGCTGTCCGGCCCACCCCCGCCGAGGCGATGGACGAAATTCGCGTCCGCATGACCCGCTGCGGGGCCCACCTGCGCAGCCAAGCGGCCGCCCGAAAGGCCCTCGATGACGCGCTGCGCCAGTACCGCGACCTCCGCGAGGGCGGCATGAGGCTCCCGACGCCCAAGGCCCTCCGCGACGCCGTCGGAACGCTCCAGCAGTGCCTGACGCACGTGGCCATGCTCAAGGCGATCTGCGGGCTCTTCGAGCGCGGCGCGGGCAGCCGCGGCAGCCACTGCGTCCTCGCCGACGACGGCATCGAGATGCACCCAAAGCTCCTTGACCCGGAAACGGGCAAGCCGTACCGCTTCCGCCCGGAGAACGAGGCCCTGCGGAACTCGATCCTCTGCGTCCGCTACGACGAGCGCGCAGCTGATCTGTTCTCCCTGCGCGACGAAGCGCCCCGGCCGGTCCCCAACCGCCAGGTCGCCTTCGAACCCGCCTGGACCGAATATCGCGAGGGAACGATCTTTACCGTCTGAACCGCCTGCGACGAATAGCTGTTCTTTCCGTTTTTAAGCTTTCAGCTTTCCGCTTTTTTCAGGGATTCCCCCTACCGTTTTGCTCCGTCTGGGGGCGAATCGTACGTTTCCTCTGGACGCAGGCCGAATCCGCGCCTCCGCGCGCAGGCGGCTGCGCAATCGTTCGAGGAAACGACCATGAAGAAATACGCAACGATTCTGATACTCGGGACGTGCGTCCTGGCCGGCGCGGCCAGGGCGGAAATGCTCGAAGGACAATGGACCGGCGAGCCCGGAACCGGCGTGCTGTTCACCTGGTCCGGCGGCGGAAGGATGCAGGACTTCGGCGAGTCGCTGGTGGAGGATTTCCTGACGTACCTGAGCCAGCTGGACGACGCCGACAAGGACGGATTCCTGGAAAGCCTCACCGGCGACGTGAACCCCAACGGATACGTCGTGCTGCACTTCAGCGCGTGGAGCAAGAACGTCCGTGTGGAACTGGGGCACATGCTGGATGTTGGCCCGATGCCGTCGGTGACCCGTGACTTGGGCGTCCTGTCCCAGCAGGGCGGTCCGCAAGGTGGCGAGGTGACTTACGGGACGACGTGGGAGACGCTGCTCGACGCTCCCCCCCCGGCGCCGCGGGAGCCGGAATCGCCCGCCGGCCCGACCGCGCCGACGATTCCCGAACCGTGCACGGCGCTGATCCTGCTGGGCGGCGCGGCGCTGGGAATCCTCCGCCACTACCGACCGCAAAGGGGCGCAGCCATTTAAAAAAACCTGCCGCGAGCAGGGGTCCGTTCAAAAGGTCCGCCGGTCCGCTTGTCGGGCCGGCGGGCCGTTTGTCACAACCAGAGGAAACTCACCCCCAGGCACATCAGCAGGATCGCGCCAGCCAGCTCCGCCGGCTTGCCAAACCGCGCCCCCGCGCGCTTGCCGATGGCCACGCCCGTCAGCGCCATCAGGGCCGCCACCACGCCGATGACGGCGCTGGCCGCCCAGATCCGCTCGCCGCGCAGGCCCAGCGAAAAGCCCACCACCAGCGCGTCCAGGCTGGTGGCCACCGACAGCGCCACCAGCGACCAGCCGCGCGTCGGGTCCTTCGGGTGGGCGTGCAGGGCCTTCTCCACGCCGTGCTCGGCCTGCCGGGCCACCGCGCCCGGCTGGGAGTGGATCGCCTCGTAGAGCATCTTCGCGCCGACGGCGAACACCAGCGCCGCCGCGACGTAGCAGCCGACGCTCCGCAGCAGCTCGGCGAGCTTCCATCCCGCCAGCCAGCCCGCCACCGGCATGAGGAACTGGAACAGCCCCATGTGCCAGGCGAGTCGGAACCGCTGCCCCGGGCCGTTCCAGCGCACCCCGACGGCCATGCAGACGCTCATCGCGTCCATTCCCAGCCCTGCCGCCACCGCGAGAATCTTCAGGAATTCCGTCACGTCGCAATCGCTCCCGTCAAACGGTGCAGTGTATCGCCGAGCGCGGGCGTTTTCGAGGGTGGTCCGGCGGCGAAAATTCCAGCATTTTTCGCGGTAAGTCCATGGTTGCCGCCCCGGGGAAGAAGGTAGCGTAACGTCGAGGCGCCGACGATGCGGGTCGGCCCGTCCGCGACCTTTCGCAAAGGAGCCCTCGCATGAGCGATCTGTCTGTCATCCCGCGCGTGCTGCGTCCGCCGGCCATCGCCGAGAAGGTCGTCGCCGCCGGCGCCCGATCGGCCAGGCTGGACCTGTTGACCCTCACGCTGCTGGGACTGCTCGGCGGGGCGTTCATCGCGCTGGCCGCCAACCTCTACACCGTGACCATGACGGGGTCTGCGGCCTTGCCGTTCGGCGTCGCCAAACTGCTGGGCGGGCTGTCGTTCTGCCTGGGACTGGTGCTGGTGGTCATCGCCGGGGCCGAACTGTTCACCGGAAACAACATGTCGCTGGTGATGGCCGTCGCCAGCCGGCAGGCGAGCGCCTGGCAGCTTCTCCGCGGGTGGACGATCGTCTACGTGACGAACTTCGTCGGCTCGGTAGCGATCGCCTGGCTGATGGTGCAGACCGGGCAGGGCAAGTTCGCCGGCGGAGAGGTGGCGCAAACCGCCGTCGACATCGCCCGCGCGAAATGCGCCCTGTCCTGGACGGAGGCCTTCGCCCGCGGCGTCGTCTGCAACATGCTCGTCTGCCTGGCCATCTGGGTCTGCTACTCCGCCCACTCGACCACCGACCGCATTTTGGGCATCCTGTTTCCCATCACGGCGTTCGTGGCGGCGGGGTTCGAGCACAGCGTCGCCAACATGTATTTCGTCCCGGCCGGGCTGTTCGCCAACACCACCGTCCCGCCCGGCGCGCTGACGTGGGGGAACTTTCTCCTGCGGAACCTCCTGCCGGTGACGCTGGGGAACATCGTCGGCGGGGGCGTGCTGGTGGGGCTGATGTACTGGCTGATCTACTGCCGCCCCCGTGCGGGCGGGGCGGAAATCTGAGGCGTCATTGCACTGCGGGACCAGGCCGGTCAGGGAACGGTCGGCGCGCCGCCCCTTCGGCCGGCTGCGGCGCGGATGTCCGCGGCGAGCTTCGCCTCCAGACCGGCGTCACGACCCAGCGGCGTCATCCACTCCCGGCGGTCCTTGGCCCCGTCGCCCCGTTCGTCGTCGCGGACGTACTCCAGCAGGTGCTTCTTCCGCTCCTTCTCATCGCCCGGAAGCGTGAACAGGTCGTACGCCTCGGACGTGTTGGTCACTTGGACTTCCTGGAGGTTGCTGCGGTACGCCTGCACCTCGACGGACACCTGGTAGCCGTCCGTGCCGGCGGGGCGGATGCTCACCTTCGCCTGGCGGTAGATGGTCTGGAGGGTGCTCTCGATCAGGTCGCGTCGCGTGGCGGCGTCCTTCCGCCAGAACTCCCACCAGTGCTTCCCGGTCATCGGCAGGGTGGTGATGATTCCGCTGCGCCGATCCTCGCGGTCGATCTGGAAATCGTACCGTCCGAGCACCTCGCGGGCGGCCAGCCAGGCCGCATCGAAGTTTCGCTCCGCGGGCGTCATCGCAGCCGGGGCGACCACGGGATCGGTGTAGTTGGCGCATCCCGCCGCTGCCAGCGTCGCAGCCAGCAGGGCTAAAACCGGCAATTTCGTTGTCGCATGCATGGCGGTTCTCGTTTTTTCTCGAGGTGTCGGGCCGGCGCATTGGCCCGGAGAAATATTGTATCGTACGGTACAGGTGAAGCAAGCAGCTTACCTGATTGGCTAACCGCAAGCTGGCCTGCCCATAGGCCCGCACCAATGCCCCCCCCGGCCCTCCCAGGCCGGGGCATTTTTTTGCGCCCTTCTCGGATTGGACGGTTCGGCAGGGTACAATCGCTCCGCCGCGGGCGGGAATGCGGGAAACCCCCGCCCGCGCCACGCGTTTAACCCAGCAAGGCCCGCGGGCGGAGGCACGGTCGTGATGCGGATTCTTTCCGGCGCGTTCAAGGGGCGCACGCTGCTGCCGCCGGTGGGCGACGGCACGCGCCCGATCACCGCGCTGGTCAAGAAATCGCTGTTCGGGATCCTCTCGCCGCGCCTGGACGGGGCGATCGTGCTGGACCTGTACTGCGGCACGGGCACGATCGGCCTGGAGGCGCTTTCGCAGGGGGCGGCGCGGTGCTGTTTCGCCGAGCGGGACGGGCAGGCGCTGGCCCGGCTGCGGCGGAACATCGAAACCCTGGGCGTCAGCGGGCAATGCACGGTCTGGGCGGGCGACGTCGCGCAGCGCCTGGCGCGCTGGCTGGAAACGCTCGCCGGCGGGGTGGATGTCGCGTCGATCGATCCGCCGTTCGCGACTGCCCGCCGGTGGGACTGGCCCCGCGCCGTCGAAACGGTGTTCGCGCCGCTGGCGGCGCATCTTTCGCCGGGCGGCGTGGTGGTCCTGCGGACGCCCGATCGCGTCGAGGTGCCGGACCGCCTCGGGCCTCTGGCGGCCTGCCGCACGAGGGAGTACGGCGGCATGAAACTCACGTTCCTGGAACTCCCGGCGGGCGGGTGATGGCGAAATCCTCCTATCTCTATTTCGATCCCGAGCGGGCGGGCAAGCTGCGGAACCTCAACCTCCTGGCGCGCCAGGCGGTGGAGGGGTTCATCTCCGGCCTGCACCGCAGCCCCCACAAGGGCTTCTCCGTCGAGTTCTCCGAGCACCGCGAATACTCCCCCGGCGACGACCTGCGCCACCTCGACTGGGTGGCCTGGGGACGCACCGACCGCTATTACGTCAAGCAGTACGAGCAGGAGACCAACCTCCGCGCCTACATCCTGTTGGACGTCAGCGGCTCGATGAACTACCGCCACGGGGAAGGCCCGACGAAGTTCCAGTACGGCTGCTTCCTCGCGGCGTGCCTGAGCTACCTCATGTGCCGCCAGCAGGACGTGGTGGGAATGATCGCTTTCGACGACCGCGTGCGGTTTCACCTGACGCCCGGAAGCACCCCGGCGCACCTGGACCGGATCTTCAAGCATCTCGAAGGCGTCAAGCCCGGAAAGCTCACCGCCATCGCCCCGACGTTCCACCAGCTCGCCGCGTCCATCGCCAAGCGCGGGCTGGTGATCGTCATCTCCGACCTGTACGACGAGCCGTCGGAAATCCTCCGCGCGCTCCAGCACTTCGTCCACAAGCGCCACCAGATCATCGTCTTCCACGTGCTGGACCCCGCCGAGGTGGAGTTTCCCTTCCGCAAGGTCGTCTCCTTCGTGGACATGGAGAACGGGCAGAAGCTCCAGGTCGATCCCCGCTACGTCAAGGACGCCTACCTCGCCGAGATGCGGGCGTTCATCGAGCGCTACCGCAAGGAGTGCTCCGACCGGAAGATCGAATACGCGCTGACGACCACCGACGTGCCGTATGACCGCATGCTGCTGGACTACCTGGCGAGACGAAAGGCCCTGGTGAGGTGATGCTGGCCCTGTGGTTCGCCACTCCGCTGCTGCTGATCGGCCTGCTGGCTGCGGGCATCCCGCCGCTGCTGCACCTGCTGTCGCGCGTGCGGGCCCAGGAGGTCTACTTCCCCACGCTGCGATTCCTCCAGCGGAGCATGGAGAAGACCGCGCGGCGGCGGCGGATCCAGCACTGGCTGCTGCTGGTGTTCCGCTCGTCGCTGCTGGCGCTGCTGGCGGTGTCGGTGGCCGAACCGATCTCGCAGGCGACGGGCGGCTGGCTCGCCGGGCGGAACTACGCGGCCGTCGTCGTCCTGGACAACAGCCTGTCGATGGGCGCGCGGGACGGCGCGCAGAGCCGCTTCGCCCGCGCCCAGGCGCAGGCCATCGAACTGCTCAGCGGCGACGACAGGCCCTCCCTCGCGGCTGTGCTCCCCACCAACGCCGCCGGCGACGACGCCCTGACCGCCCGCCTCGAGGCGCTGCGGAAAACCGTCTCCGAGACGACTCTCTCCAACGCCCGCGCGCCCGTCGCCCAGAAGCTCGCGCGGGCGATGGACCTGCTGGCGGGCGAAACGTCGCTGTCCAAGAAAGCGATCTATCTCTTCAGCGACCTCCAGCAGGTCAGCTTCGAGGAACTGGCCTCCCTCAAGAGCCTCGCCGCCCACAAGGACATCCACCTGCTGGTGGTCAACTGCGCCTCGCAACTTCCGGGCAAGCCCGACAACGTCGCCATCTCCGACGTGGAGATCGGCGGGCGTCCCGTCGTCCACGAGCGCCTGACGTTCACCGTCACGCTGGTCAACTCCAGCCCGGTGGACCGGACGGTGAGCGTGGCGATGCGCGTGGAGGGCCAGCCGGTCGCCCTGCCCGTCAAGACCACGCTCCGCGCCGCCGGTCTCGAGGGCGACAGCCGCACCGTCCGCTTCTTCCACACCTTCGGCAAGTCCGGGCCCGTCGCCTGCGAGGTGTTCCTCGACGTCACCGACGACCTGCCCGCCGACAACGTCCGCCGCTTCGCGCTGGATGTCGGCGGGCGCGTCGGCGCGGTGATCGTGCGGGGCCCGCGCGATCCGGCCGAGGCGCCCGGGCTCGATTCGGCCGCGGCGCTGCTGCTGGCGGCAGACCCCTTCGGGCGCGCGGACCGCCCCTGGCCGGTCCAGCCGCGCGTCGTGCCCGTCGAGGAACTTTCGGCAGAAACCCTCGCCGGTGCGGACATCGCCTTC
Source organism: Phycisphaerales bacterium (assembly GCA_003485185.1). Lineage (GTDB taxonomy): Bacteria > Planctomycetota > Phycisphaerae > SM23-33 > SM23-33 > UBA12270. The sequence goes on from DNAS01000072.1 coordinate 48,992, forward strand.
TTCACCGACGTGCCCTCCCTCACCGACGCCCAGGCGAAGCTGGTGCGCGACTTCGTCCGCACGGCCGGCGGGACCGCCGCCTTCTTCCTGGGCCCGGCCGTCCAGGCGGAAAACTACAACGCCCGACTGGGTGAGATTCTTCCGGCCGAACTGGACGCCCCCGTCGGAGAGGTGGGGGTGGACCTGCCCGCCGTCGCGCTGGACTGGGTGGACGCGCAGCACCCGTATTTCGAGGGGTTGTACGCGAACCCGCGCGACTACCTGACGTCCGTCACGCAACGCTACTTCCGTCTGAAGGTCGGCGTTCCGCCGCAGGTGCTGATGCGTCTGGCCGGGGGCGCGCCGCTACTGGTCTCGCGCGACGCCGGACGCGGGCGCTGCCTGCTGTGCGTCACGACGGCCAGCCCGCGCTGGACCAGCCTGCCCGCCAGCCCGGTCTTTCTGCCGATGGTGGTGCGCATGTGCCTGCTGGCCCGATCCGGGGAGGGTGGCGGTGGAAACTTCCTGGCCGGCTCGCAGGTGACGCTCCGCCCGCGCGGGCTGGCGCTCCCGCCCGACGGCGCGCCGCCGGCGGCGCTGCGGATCGTCCGCGAGGGTGACGAGGCGTCCTCCGGCTACGACGTGAAATTCTCGCCCGCGGGAGAGGCCGTCTTCGATCGCGCCGACCGCCTGGGCGTCTATCGCTGGCAGGCGACCGGCGCCGACGGAAAGAGCGTCGAGGGATGCTTCGCCGTCAATCCGCCCGGCACGGAAACGCGCCTGACGGCCTTGCCGCCCGCGGCGCTGCGCCAGATGCTCGCGCGGGACGGCTTGGACCGCGTCTACGTGGGCGACGACCTTTCCGGCGCGACGGCGGCAGCCTCAGCCGACGCCCAGGGACGCAACTGGTGGGACTACCTGCTGGCGGCCGTCCTGGTGGTGCTGGTGGTGGAGGCCGTCGTCGCCAACCGCGTCCGCCGGCGCGACGAGGACGCCGTGCCCGCCTACCTCAACCCCAAGATCGCCGCGTAGAGCGCTTTGCGGGGACTTGTCGCGGGGGTGCCGTGGTTTGTCCCGAAGGGACAACCACGTTGTTTCTCCGTGGTTGCTCCGTCCCGCTGGCGCGGGACTCCGCAAGCCACGCCACCCTCCTTTACGTTGCGGATCGGAAAGGGTTGCCCCTGTGACGCCGCCCGTGGTGCGTGTATATTGCTCCGTATGGCCAGGCCGGCGGACAAGGCGACGGCGACGTGGGTGGTGCGACAGCTGCGGGAAGCGGGCTTCCAGGCGCTGTTCGCCGGCGGGTGCGTGCGCGACATGCTGCTGGGGATACGCTGCAACGATTACGACATCGCCACCGACGCCGTGCCCGACCAGGTGCGTGCGCTGTTCGGGCGCGTGCTGCTGGTGGGGGCGAAGTTCGGCGTGACGATGGTGCTGCACCGGGGGCGCAAGGTGGAGGTCACCACGTTCCGCAGCGACCTGTCGTACAGCGACGGGCGCAGGCCCGACGGCGTGCGCTTCTCCACGCCCGAGGAAGACGCCCGGCGGCGCGACTTCACCATCAACGGCATGTTCTACGACCCGCTCGACGGGCGGGTGATCGACTTCGTCGGCGGACGCGACGACCTGCGCCGCCGCGTCCTGCGGACCATCGGACGCGCGGACGAGCGGTTCGCCGAAGACTACCTCCGCATGCTCCGCGCGGTGCGGTTCTCCGTGCGTTTCGGGCTGCGGATGGACGGCGGGACCGCGCGGGCCGTCCGCCGCCACGCCGCCAGCATCGCGCGGATCAGCGGTGAGCGCGTCTTCGACGAGTTGTCCAAGATGATCACGCACCCGGCGGCAGGGCGGGCGCTGGAACTGCTGGCGGAACTGGGCCTGGCGCGGCACGTGCTGCCCGAGCTGTTCGACCCGCCGGAATTGTGGGCCCGCGCGGCCGATTGCGCCGGAAAGCTCGCCCGGCGCGGCGATCTGCCACTGACCCTCGGCGCGATGATGCTGGAGCTGGACGCCCGCGCGATTTCACGCCGCCTGCGCGCATGGGGCGCGTCCAACGACCTGCGCGACGCGATCTGCTGGCTGGCGGTGCGGCGCGAGGGCTGGCGAACCGCCGCCGACGCGCGGCTCTGCGAGTTCAAGCGTCTCCAGGCCGGCGAGCACTTCCGCCGCCTGCGGACGATCTGGGCCATCGTGGAGCGGCGAGAGACCGGCGGGCTGACCCAGGCGCGGCGGATCGCACGACGGGCGGGGCAGATCGCCCCCGAAACAATCAACCCGCCGCCCCTGCTGACCGGAGAGGATCTCAAGCGGCAGATCGGGCTCTCGGAGGGCAAGCGGCTGGGGCGGGTGCTCGCGGAACTGCGCGACCGCCAGCTCGACGAGGAAATCTCCACCCCGCGCGAGGCGCTCGAACTGGCCCGTCGGCTCGTTCAGGGCGCGGACTGACGAAGACCGTCCACGAATTGCGCGAATTCCACGAAAGGGAATCGAGAGGTCAGGACTTCTTTTTCGCGGCGGGTTTCCGGCGGAAAAAGGCGCTGAGGATTTCGTCCTCGCGGGCGTGCATGCGGGCGGCCCCGCGGATGGACTGGTCTTCGTGGCCCATCAGGTGCAGCAGCCCATGCACGACGTACAGCAGCAGCTCGCGCCGGGCGGTCTGCCCGTGGGCGGGGCCTTGTGCGGCGGCCACGTCGCCGCAGAGGATGAGCTGCCCGACGAGCCCGCTCTCCCGGCCGTCGGACAGGTCGAAACTCAGCACGTCCGTCGCGCCCGCGTGCCCCAGCCAGCGGCGGTTGTGTGTCGCCACCTCGTCGGACGCGACGATCGCGATGTCCATCTCGGCCACGCGCACGCCTTCCTGCTCGGCCGTGAAGGCCACCAGCTCGGCGATCTGCCTGCGCGGAACGCGGACGGCCCGCTGGGTCGAGGATATCAGCACGCGGGGTGGGGGGCGCTTGGGCGTCATGGGCGCGGAGGATACCGCGGCGCGGGCAGATTGTCCACGACTCGCCGACGCGACGGCCCGCCGCACGGTTGCCCCCGGCGGCCCGTCGTGGTATACGGAACGCCGGCGCGGAGTTCGCCCCGCCGTGTCATGAAAGGATTTCCTGCCATGTGTGCCTCGATCTCGATCGGTCTCGTCCTGGGAGTCGTGATCCTCGCCCTTTTGGCCTTGCCGATGCTGGCCCAGCGGAGCGCCCCGCTCAGACGCCCCGTCCGCAGGGCGAAAAAGACCGTCTACCTGATGGCCATCGGGAACAGCTTCTCCAACGACGCCACCAAGTATCTTTCGCGCCTTGCCGAGGCCGGCGGGCACAAGCTGGTCTTCGGGCACGCCATGATCGGCGGCTGCCCGCTCGAGAAGCACTGGAGGCTGGCGCAGAAGCACGAGGCCGACGCGAGCGACCCCGAAGGGCGACCCTATCAGGTCCGCCGCTCCGACGGAACGGTCAAGTCCCTCAGTCTGAAGGAACTTCTCCAGTCCCGCTCGTGGCAGTACGTGACGATCCAGCAGGTGTCCAACGAAAGCTACAAGGTCACCACCTATCGCCCGTACGCCCAGAAGCTCGCCGATTACGTTCGCCAATACGCGCCGCAGGCGGAACTGGTGATCCACGAGACGTGGGAATATCGGATTGATCATCCGCTGTATTCCGAGAAGAGACTCACGCCGGAGCGGATGTACGAGGGCCTGCATTCGGCCTACGCGAAGATCGCCGGGGAACTGGGCGTCAAGACGATCCTCCCCGTGGGCAGCGCCTTCCGGAACGTCCAGCACGACCCGCGCTGGGTGATGGACATCGAGAGGGACGTGAAGCCGGAAGCTTTCAAGCCGCCCGCGCTGCCCCGCCAGGTCCATTCCCTGTGGGTTGGCTACTACTGGAGCAAGAAGACCAATCCGCCTTCGCTGGGCCACGACGGGAAACACGCGAGCACGGCAGGGCGCTACCTGGGTGCCGCGGTCTGGTACGAGGTGTTCTTCGGCGATGTGCGGGACGTCGAATATGTCCCCCGGGGCCTGCCGAAGCAGGACGCCGTCCTGCTTCGCGAAATCGCGCACAAGACGGTGCGCGAAAACCGGCGCGCCGCCACGCAACCCGCGCGCAAGAGCGCGAAGTAGTCCCCGCGCCCGGCCGTCACAGCCAACGGCGAGACGCCGCCAGCGTCAGCACGAACAGGCACGCGCAGGTCATCGCCAGCTGCGAAGGCCCGAGCAGCCAGTTGGCCGTCAGGTGCAGCGGGGCGACGTTGGCGTCCTCGGCTCTTGCCAGAGCGTACTGCACGCCGCCGCCGATCGGCAGCGTTAGCAGGATCGCGGCCAATATCATCGCGATCTTCCGAAACATGGCGCTTCCCTCACCCCGAAAGTCCCCCGCGGCAGAAGCGGCGCTGCCTTCGCGCACACCCATCCGCCGCCGGACGCCGGGGCTAAGACCTCGATAGCCTTTACAACGGAAACATACGATTCGCTTCCGGAACAGACCAAACCGCAGGGACGGAATAACTTGTCTCGGGATGGGTAATAATGCCCACTAACGGATTTTATGTGCGAATATTTGCACTTATAGTTATCGAAGTGGGAAATGCGGAACATGAAATTCCGCCACAATTCATATTTTAAAAGATTCTTATACAAGGACTTAGGCGTGTTTCGACCTTATTTGGCGGGTTTTGCAATTTCGTGGCATACGATGTGTCGGGAAAAGAGGTGGAGCGAGCGGGAAGGCTGGAAAATGCGGCCGCCGCCCGCGGCAAAGGGTTTTGAAATGCGAGATACGCCGCGCACGTTCTTCTGCTTGGTGATCCTGTTTCCGGTCGCGACCGCGGCGGGAGCTGGGACGGCTGGCACGCCGATGGCGCAGGACGGCCAAGCCGGCGCCGTGACGGTGGTCGAGGTCGTCGGACAGGCCGAGCGACTCGTCCTCGCCGACGGAAAGGAAACCTGGCGAGCGGTACAGGCCGGCGAAACGCTGCCGGAAGGCACGATCCTCCGCACGGGAATCCGCGCGAAACTGGTGCTGCGGTTCGAGGACCGCAACGACGTGATCGTCCACGGCGCCACGAAGATGGGCATCGCGCGGTTCCGCAAGCGAGGCGATCTGGCGACGACGCGCCTGGGGCTCAAGTACGGCACGCTGAGCATGACCATCCATCGCGGGCGGGGGCCCAGCGACTTCGAGCTGTCCGTACCGGTGGCTGTGCTGAGCGTGCGGGGGACCAGCGGGCAGGCGAGCTTCCACGGCGACACGGGGCTGCACCTGACCGGCCAGACGGGCACATGGCATGTGCGGACGGGTGGCGGGACGCAAAACGTCCAAGCCGGGGAGACCACCGATGGAGCCTTGACGCCGTCGATCCTGCTGGCGGGCCGGCAGCGGGACACGCAAAGGGGCGACACCGCCGGCGGCGTGACCGGGCAGGAGCAGGACTGGCTGAGGAACCACGGCAGCGGGCTCGGGCTGGCGTGGTTCCTGGGCGGTTTCGGGCCGACGCTCTTCGCGCCGAGCGAGCAAAGCTCCGGCGGGAAGTTCATCGTGGAAAGGTGACGGGCTTTCGGGCAGCGGACAACGGGACGACTTGACGCGGCGGCTGACGCCTGAATTCCCAGCGGCGGGGAAACGGGCAGGCCGCCGCGTCGTTTTGCGCGCAGGCGAAGCCGGAAAGAGGATCCGAAGGGAGTTTTGACGTCACGGCGCAAAGCGTTCGGGTTCAGCGTAGGGCTCGAACCGCGTGCACTCGCTGAGGAACGCCAGCTTGACGACGCCCGTCGGGCCGTTGCGCTGCTTCTCGACGATCAACTCCGTCATGTGCGTGGGCAGGTAGTCGTCTTCGCCGCGGTGGTAGTAGTCCTCGTTGTGCAGGAGCATGACGACGTCGGCGTCCTGCTCGATGGAGCCGGATTCGCGCAGGTCGCTCATGCGCGGGCGGTGGGAGGGCCGGTCGGCCGGTCCGCGATTGAGCTGGGCGGCCGCGATCACCGGCACGTTCAGCTCGCGCGCCAGTGCCTTGATGCCGCGGGAAATTTCGGTGATCTGCTCCTGCCGGCTGTCTGCCCGCCCGGAGTAGCTCATCAACTGGAGGTAGTCCAGGAAGATCGCCTTGATGTCGTATTGGGCCTTGAGTCGCCGCGCCTTCGCTCGCAGCTGGACGATCGTCAGCATCGGCGAATCGTCGATGTAGAACGGCGCCTGCTCTAGGTCTCCGGCCGCCATCTGGAGTTTCGTCCAGTCCTCGGCCGAAATCATCCCCCGGCGCATCCGCTTGAGGTCGAACCGCGCGCTGGACGCCAGCAGCCTCTGGGCAAGCTGCTCCTTGGACATTTCCAGCGAAAAGAATGCCACTGGAACGCGATCGACGACGGCAACGTATTCCGCCACGTTCAGCAGACAGCTGGTCTTTCCCATCGACGGGCGCGCGGCCAGGATGATCATGTCGCCGTTCTGGAAGCCCGCGGTCAGCTCGTCGAGTTGGTGATACCCGCTGGCCAAGCCGGTGATGAGCTGCCCGTCGGTTTCCTGGAGCGTCTCGAAGGTCTTGACCAGCAAGCCCTTGAGGTCGACCGCCTGCTGGCCGATCTGCGCCTGGGAGATGTGGAAAATTGTCTGCTCGGCGCGCTCGATGACGTCCTGGGCGTCGTCGTGGGTGTCGTAGGCCTCGCGGATCATCTCCGTGCCGGCGACGATCAACTCGCGAAGCATCGCCTTGTCGCGTACCGCGCGGGCGTAGAATTCGGCGTTGGCCGCGTCGGGCACGCCCTCGACCAGCGCCACCAGGTACTCCACCCCGCCGACGCCCTCGAGCTGCTTGCGGCGCTCCAGCTCGTCGCGCAGCAGCACCAGGTCGATGGGGCGGCTGGCGTTCCGCATTTCCACCAGCGCCTGGTAGAGGGTCTGATGGGCGGGGCGGTAGAACATCTCCGGCTTGACGATCTGCACGACGATGTCGACTGCGGGGGCGTGGAGGATCATCGAGCCCAGGACGCAGGCTTCGGCCGCGATCGACTGCGGGGGCACGCGGGCGAGGTTGTCGCCGCCGGCGACGTACGCTCCCTCGGCGGCGCTCGCGGTGCGGTTCGAAGACGTGTTGAGTTGTGTCACCTTCCCTGGCTCCCTCGCGGGCCGCTGCCCGGGCCGGAATCATTCCCGTGCCGGATCCGTGCCTTGTCCGGCGGTGGGGGTTGATTATACCCCGCCGAACCGGGAAAGCAAACAGCAAGCTCCGCCTTCTCCCGCGCGGCGCGGTCGCCCGGCCCGGCCGCAAACGCAGGAGGCATGGCCAGTTGGCTGACCATGCCTCATGGAAGGCGAAAAACAATTTTGCGGCCACGCGAATTCCGCCGCGCGGCGCGGGGGATTACTGCGTGTCTTCGTCGGCGGAAGTCTCAGGTTCCTGGGCTTCCTCGGCCGGGGCCTCTTCGCCCGGTTCGCGGATGGGCACGATCCAGACGTGGATCGTCGCGGTGACCTCTTCGCCGAAGTCGAGGGTCACGTCGTACTTGTCCAATTGGCGGATGGGCTCGCGCAGCTGGACGGTCTCGGGCTCGACGAACGCGCCTGCCTCGGCCAGGACGGCGGCGATCTGCGCCGGTCCGACCGACCCGTACAGGTGGCCTTCCTCGTTGGCGCGGGCGGAGATGGTGATCTCCTTCCCGTCGACGAGCTGGGCTTTGGCCTGGAGCTGGGCGCGCTCCTTGGCGAGCTGTTCGAGGTAGGCGGCCTTTTCGGCCTCGACGCGCTTGACGTTGGCCTCGGTGGGCTCAGTGGCCAGCCCCTGGGGCAGCAGGTAGTTCCTCGCGTAACCCGGCTTGACGTTGACGACCTCGCCGATCTTGCCGAGTTTCGAGACGTTTTTTCGAAGCAGAACCTTCATTGCGAATGTCCTCGTCGTTGGGGGTTGCGTTGGGCTAGCCGACGTACGGCATCAGGGCCAGGAACCGGGCCCGCTTGACGGCCAGCTTCACGCTCCGCTGGTGCCGGGCGCAGTTACCGCTGCGCTTGCGGGAGAACATCTTTCCCTGCTGGGTGGTCAGCTTGCTGAGGGTGGCGATGTCCTTGTAGTCGATTTCGCCGACCTTGTCGCGGCAGAAGCGGCACTTCGCCTGCTCGTGGAAGCGGGCCTTGCGCTTGGGCCTCGACGTCTTGCTCGGTTTTCTCATCATTCTCGCCATGCGACTGTTTCCTTCCTGCTGCGCCTTGGGATGTCTTGCTCTCTTGGCTTGGCGTCACGCGCCAGGCCGGTCAGAACGGGATGTCTTCCCCGCCGCTGTCTTCGGGGGGCGGCGGGGCCGTGTCGTCGTTGTACGCGGGCTGGGCCTGCTGCTGCGGGGCGGGCGACTGGCGACGCTGCGGGGGCGCGCCCTGTCCGCCGCCCGGCGCGCCGCCGAGAAACTGGAACCGCTCCACGATCACGCGGTGCCGGCTGTGCTTGCTTCCGTCCTTGCCTTCCCACGTGTCCAGCTGGAGGCGACCTTCCACCAGGATCGGACGCCCCTTGGCCATGTACTGGTTGACCGTCTCGGCCTGCTTTCCGTAGACGCGGCAGTCGATGAACATCGTGTCCTCGCGCTGCTCGCCCGACTGGTCGCGCCACCGGCGGTTGACCGCCAGGCCGAACTCCGTGACGGCCGTCTGACTGGGCAGATAGCTCATCTGCGGGTCGCGCGTCAGGTTGCCGACCAGGATCACCTTGTTGTAGTTGGCCATGTCCGGTCCTCCCTGTGCTGGGGGTAACGCCCCTGCCGGTGCGGCGCGGGGCTAGTCCTTGTCCGAATCCGCGTCGTTGTTGTTGGACGAATCGTCGCCGTTGTCGCGGGAGGGGCGCTCGTCACCCGCGCGCTCGGTCTCGCCCTCGGCAGGACGGCGGGTCGTCGAGGTCGCGGGCGTCTCGGCCTGGAGTTCCTGGTCGGTCAACTGGTCCCGGCGGAGGATCAGCACCCGCACCACGCGCTCGTCGAGCTGGCAATCGTGCTCGATCTCCACGATGCGCAACGGGTCGGACTTGAAATAGACCAGGACATACAAGCCGCGCTTGCGCCGACCGATCTCGTAGGCGAGTTTCCGCTCGTCCCACGGTTTGATCGCGAGGATTTCCACCTGGTTGCGGCTCAGGATGGTCTGGACCGGTTCGCAAGCCGCCTGGAAGTCCGGGTTGCCCGCGTCCAGGAGGAACATGCCTTCATACGTTTTCGTCGTCTGTGCCATTTTCCACTTCCGTCTTAGGAGCCTGTGTGAAAACAGTCCCGATGTCAGCGTCTCGTCTGTCGCCCAGGCCGGCCGATCCCGTCCGGGGCGACGCCTACTCGTCCGTCTTCCGGTTGTACTTCGCCATGGCGGAGTCGATCCCGCCGAACAGCCAATCCTCGACCGCGTCGGCCGCTACCCGGATCGCGACGTCGATCGCGTCCTGCTCGTCGGGCCCGAAGCGTCCCAGCACGTAATCCGCCGGGTCCATCTGCGCCGGAGCGGCGCCGATCCCGATCCGCAACCGGGCGACCCGCGTCGTGCCCACGACCCGCAGCACGTCGTCCAGGCCGTTGTGCCCGCCGGCGGAGCCTTCCGCCCGCAGCCGCAATCGCCCCGGTGGCAAGGCCAGATCGTCCAGCACCACCAGCAACTCGTCCGGCGCGCCCTTGTAAAAATCCAGCATCGCCCGGACGGACCGGCCCGAGCAGTTCATGTACGTCTGCGGCGCCAGCAACATCACCCGCTGCGCCTCCGCGCCCGGCCGGCTGACCCGTCCGTCGATCAGCAAACCCTCGAAGGCCGCACGGGGCTCGCCCATCCGCCAGAGCTCCCGCAGGACGTCCAGCACACGGAAACCCACGTTGTGCCGCGTCCGAGCGTATCGTGTGCCAGGATTTCCCAGTCCCACGACGAACTTCGTTGTGTCTGCGGCTTGGTGCGCCATCGTATCCGCCGGCGGGCGAGGCTACTTCTTCTCGCCTTCCTCGGCGCCTTCCTCGGCCTCTTCTTCCTTCTTCTCGCCGATGACTTCGGGCTCGGCCGCTTCCTCGCCCTCGACGGCTTCCGCGGCGACTTCTTCTTCCGCCACCACCGTCACGGTGCACAGCACCGCGTCCGGATCGCTCAGGAGCGTCGCGCCTTCCGGCAGGGGGATGTCCTTCAGGTGCAGCATGTCGTCCACCTTCATCGCGCCGACGGGCACGACGATCTCTTCCGGAATCGACGTCACGAGGCACTCGATCTCGATGTCGCTGGTCACCTGGTTGAGCACGCCGCCCTCGGCCGCGCCCGCGGGTGTGCCGCGCAGGACCACATGCACGGTCACTTCCACGCGCTCGTCGAGGCTCACGCGCGCCAGGTCCACGTGCAGCACCTCGTGCCCGAACGTGTCATACTGCACTTCCTTGATGAGCACGTTTTCGACCTGCCCGTCGAGGTCCAGCTCCAGCACGCGCTCGCCATGCAGGATCGCCAGCTCCATCTCGTGTTCGCTGAGGGTGATGGGAACCGGCTCCTGCCCGTGCCCGTACACGATGCCCGGGATGCTCCCCGTCTGGCGGATCTTCTTCGCCCCGCGGGTGCCGATCTGCGTTCGCCTGGTTGCCTTCAGCACTGCTGCCATCTTCGTTCTCCAGTGATTCGTCCTACGCCCGCCGACGCGGCGCCGGGCCGCGAAACAGGGCTAGACCGTTCCGTTTTCCTTCAGAAACAGGCTGCTTACCGACTCGTCGTTGTGAATCCGGTGGATCGCCTCTCCGATGAGTTCGGCCACCGACAGGATGCGGAGGTTTCCGAGGGCCTTGGCCTTGTCCGGCGCGACGGGAATCGTGTCCGTCACCGTCAGCTCGTCGATGGGCGCCTCGCGGATGCGATCGATCGCCGGCCCGCAGAGCACCGCGTGCGTCGCCCCGACCAGCACCCTCGCGGCCCCGAGCTCCTTGCACAGGCGGGCGGCGCTGCAGATCGTGCCTGCCGTCGAAATCATGTCGTCCATCATCAGCACCGTCTTGTCCTTGACGCTGCCGATGAGCGTGCCCACCTCGATCTCTTTGCCGCTGATCCGCCGCTTGTGGATGATCGCCAGCTCGCCCCCCAGGCGGTTGGCGTAGACCCGCGCCCGCTTGACGTTCCCCACGTCCGGGCTGACCAGCACCAGGTCCTTGAGGTTCAGGCCCGTGAAGTAGCGGCTCAGGACCGGCTCGGCGGCAAGGTTGTCCACCGGGATATCGAAGAATCCCTGGATCTGGGCGGCGTGCAGGTCCATCGTCAGTACGCGGTCGGCGCCGGCCGTCGCAATCAGGTTCGCCACCAGCTTGGCGGTGATCGGCACGCGCCCCTCGTCCTTGCGGTCCTGGCGGGCGTATCCGAAGTAGGGCAGGACGACGGTGATGCGTTCGGCCGACGCCCGGCGGGCGCAGTCGATGAAGATCAGCAGCTCCGCGAGGCTTTCGTTCACCGGCGCGCACGTCGACTGGATGATGAACGTGTCCCGCCCGCGGACGTCCTCTTCCAGCTTCACCAGCAGCTCGCCGTCGGGGAACGACTGGATTTTCACCTGCCCCAGGGCGATGCCCAGGTAGTCGCTGATTTTCTGCGCCAGCTGCGGATTGGCGCGCCCGGCGAATATCTTGAGGTTCGTCATGCCTGTTCTCCCGCGGTTTGGCGTTTCGAGAGGATGCGGCTGACTTCCTGGAGCTCGTCGAGGGTGTTGATGCTGAGCACTTCGTCGGCCGGGACGGCCGGAACGGCGGCGAGTTTCTTTCCCTGCTTGCGAAGCACGGCCAGCGTGTCGGTCAGGTAGTACTCGCCCTTGGCGTTTCGGTTGTCGATGCGGGTCAGCGCCTCGCGGAGATCGGCGGCTTCGTAGCAGTAGACCGAGACGTTGACCTCGCGGATGTCGCGCTGGGCTTTCGTGGCGTCGATGGCTTCGACGATCCCCGTCAGTTCGCCGGCGGCGTCGCGGAGGATTCGCCCGTAGCTGCCGGGCTCGGGCAGGATGCAGGTGGCCAGGGTGCAGCTGGCGCGCTGAGCGCGGTCGGTTTCCAGGAGGGTGCGAAGGGTCTTGCCTCGCAGCAGAGGCCCGTCGCCGGCGACGACGAGCACCGGACCGGACAGGCGGGCGAGTTCGTCGCGGCAGACCATGACGGCGTGTCCGGTGCCCAGTTGCTCGGTCTGCTCGACCCAGGCGACGTCGCGACTGTCGTCGGCGAACGCCCGGCGGACCAGCTCGGCCTTGTGCCCGATGACCACGATCAGGCGGTCGCAGCCGGCCTGTCGGCAGGCATCCATGACGTACGCCAGCATCGGCCGGCCGAGGATCTCATGCATGACCTTCGGCAGGTCCGATTTCATCCGCGTGCCTTTGCCCGCGGCCAGGATGATGGCGGTCGTGCTCATGGATGCCTGTGGACTGTCAATTTCTACCCGGCCAGGACTCGAACCTGGAATAGAAGGACCAAAACCTTCTGTGTTACCAATTACACCACCGGGTAAGCGTTGGTTTTGAACTTAGCCCGGGCGGACGACATCGGCGTCTTACGGCGTCGGCCTGGGCATACGTGTCGCGGCGGGGGTTCGTCCGGAAGCCTGAGCAAGCGGCCGCGACCTGGCTTGCCCATTCCCCGCTGCTTCCGGGGTCGCTCCGTGCGGACGAAAGACGCCAAGTACCAAGACGAGGGAGCATACACGCCTTTACGGGGGCTGTCAACGAGGCAAATGGGTCTTTTTTCGCCGTTCCGCCACGCGGGGCAAAGATAGCCTTGGGGCGTGAGTGGGGTTGCGGATACAATAGCCCCCCGTGTCCGCGGGCGAAGTTTTGCGGTGCGTTCGCGGGACGAATGGGTATAATCGCGATCTTTTCCGCGCCCCCGGGCGACCGGCCGGGCGCGAGTGATATGCGGATCGGAGACGGTTTTGCGAATCCTGCTGGTTCAGCCGGAATACCTGTCGGAAGGGATCGGCTTTCGCTTGGCGGCGATGCCGGAGCCTCTGCACTTGGAGATGGCTGCCGCCGTCGTGCCGGATCACGAGCTCCGCATCCTGGACATGCGCCTGGATGGCGGGCTGAACCGGGCGCTCCGGGAGTTCCAGCCGGACCTGGTGGCCGTGACCGCCCTGACGGTCGAGGTCTACTCCGCCCGCGACGTCGCCCGGCAGGTCAAGGCCCACAGCGCGGACATCTTCACCGTCGTCGGGGGCCACCACGCCACGCTCATGCCGGAAGACTTCTATATTCCCGAGGTCAACGCCGTGGCGCTGGGCGAGGCGGAAATCGTCTTTCCGGCCCTGATCGGCGCAGTGGCCGACGGGCGGGGCCTGAAGTCCGTGCCCAACCTCATCTGGCAGGACGCCGATGGCAGGTTCGTTCGCAACGCCGAAAGCCGCGACAAGGTGGACATGGACTCGCTGCCGATTCCCCGGCGCGACCTGACGGCCGACTACCGCGACGAGTATTTCTTCCTGTTCGACAAGCCCGACACCTCCGTGGCGACGGGGCGGGGCTGCCCGTATCGCTGCAACTTCTGCAGCGTCTGGCAGTTCTACCGCGGGCGGACCGCCCAGATGTCGCCCGAGCGGGTGCTGACCGAGCTGAAATTCGTCGGCACCGACCACGTGACGTTCGTGGACGACAATTTCCTGATGAACAACCGGCGGGAAAACGCCATCGCCGACTTGATCCGCGCCGAAGGGATCCAGATGCGGTTCTCGATGGAGTGCCGCACCGACTCGATCGCGCGGCATCCGGAGCTGGTGGAGAAGTGGCGGGACATCGGCCTGTACGCCGTGTTGCTGGGCCTGGAGGGCGCCAGCGACAAGACGCTCAAGAGCGTCAACAAGTCCAACACCGCCAAGATCAACGACGAGGCGCTCCGCGTCCTCCGCGACAACGGGATCATCATCTGGGGCGCGTTCATCGTGGACCCGGACTGGACGGAGGACGACTTCAAGCAGCTCCGCGACTACGTCAACCGCCAGGAAATCACGCACACGCAGTTCACGATCCTCACCCCGCTGCCCGGCACGGTGCTGTACCGCGAGAAATTCGCCGACCTGCTGACGTACGACTACCTGTGCTTCGACACGATGCACGCGGTGCTGCCGACGCGCCTTCCGCGCGACGTGTTCTACCAGCAGTTCGCCAACCTCTACCGCCAGACCGACCTGGGCCCGTACTACGACCTGGTGCGGGAAGGCAAGCTGACGATCGACGACGTCAAGCGGGGCAAGGGCATGCTGGACGCGATGACGCACTGGGAGCGGTTCCTGGACAAGGATCCGGTCCTGGGCCGCTGCCGCGACAAGTCCGAGGCGCTGCCCGGCGCGCTGAACGCCGGACGGGCGCTGCCCGCCACCAAGTAGCCCCCTGTTTTGGGTACGCCTCGATTCCCACAAGACAATCGGCAGGGATGAACAGGGATAAACGCGGATAAGAATGGTTGTGAAAACCAGTAATCCGCGTGCATCCGCGTTCATCCTTGCGAAGTTTCTTGTTCTCAGACTCCAGTCCTGGAATCCCCTGACGGGAAACGCCTTGCCTGCGCGCCGCAGCGCGGTATGCTGAGAGCCGAACGCGGGCTCGCGCTCGCCCATTTCCGGGAGCCCGGCCATGTGGGAAATCGTCCGCACGCTGAACCGCGTCGTCGTGGGCTGCTGCCAACTGCTGGCGATGCTCGTCATCTCGATCGGGATCGTCAAATCGCTCCTGTTCTATGCCAAGGACGCCTTCACGCGCGCCCGCTCGTCCGACGCCATCCGGGAAAGCCGCCTGGAGCTGGGACATTCGTTCTCGCTGGGCCTGGGCTTCCTGATCGGGGCGAGCATCCTGAACACCACCATCGCCCCGACCTGGCAGGACATCGGGCAACTCGCCGCGATCATTGCCATCCGTACGTTCCTGAACTACTTCCTCATGCTCGACATCTCGCGCGACGCGAAGGATTCCTGCGCCGAGAAGGGCGGGAAATCCGCCCGGTCGGAAAAGGACTGAACCCGCCCGCTCCGTTTGCGTTGCGCCCGGCGGCATGGTACAAGCACTTCATGCCGACCGCTTTGCTCTACACGTTGGGCGCCTTCGCGCTGATATTGGTGCTGGCGCGGTTTCGTGTGCCGCTGGCGGCTGCCATCCTCGGCGGCACGGTGGCCCTGGGCGTGGCGCTGGGGCTGAACGCAGGCGACCTGCTGCGCGCCGCCGTCGCCGGATTGACGGCGCCCATGAGCCTGGCGCTGATGCTCATCACCCTCCTGCTTCCGGCGCTGTCGGAGATCATGCGCCAGACCGGGCAGATGGAGCGAATCGTCTCGGCGGCGCGGGCGTTTTTCCGCCGACCCGCCGTCACGATGGCGGCGCTGCCCGCCCTGATCGGACTGCTGCCCATGCCCGGCGGGGCGCTGTTCTCTGCCCCGATGGTCGAAAGCGCTGCCGGCGGAAAGCCCGTCGGCGCGGGGAAGCTTTCCGCCTTCAACTACTGGTTCCGTCACATCTGGGAGCACTGGTGGCCGCTCTATCCGGGCGTGATCCTGGCGATGACCCTCACCCAGACGCCCGCCTGGCGGTTCATCGTCTTTCAGATTCCGCTGGGGCTGTTCATGGCCGTCGCGGGCGCGCCGCTGTTTTTCGGCCTGCACCCCGACCTGCACGCCCGCTCGCCACACGTTTCGTCGGAGACGAAGCGCCAGATGCTGAAGGTCACGTCCTCGATCTGGATCATCGTGCTGGCGTACGTCCTGGGGGCGGTGGCGCTGCACTTGGGGGTCGGGCCGGCCCCCATGCAACTGCCCGGCCAGCCGGCACTGACGGCGGGACAGGAGTGGCTGTCGCTGGCGCACAAGTTCGGGCCGTTCCTGGTGGGGCTGGCGGCGAGCCTGCTGTGGACGGCCCGAATGAACCGCATGCCGTGGTCCGGAGTGGGCAAGGTGTTCGCCCGCCCGGGCCTGTACGCGCTGGTGGTGCTGGTGGCGTCGGTGATGATCTTCCAGGCCGTGCTGAAGGCCGGAGGGGCCGCGCCGAAAATCGCCGCGGAACTGGCTGCCCTCCACGTGCCGACCGAGCTGGTCATCATGGCCCTGCCGTGCATCGCCGGGCTGGTGACGGGACTGGCGTTCGGGTTCGTGGGCACGAGCTTCCCGATCGTCCTTCCGCTGGCGGCAGCCGCCGCCAACGGCGCGCCCCTCGCGCCCTACGTCGCCTTGGCCTACGCCTTCGGACACCTCGGGCAGATGTCCAGCCCCATCCACCTCTGCCACGTCGTCAGCAACCAGTACTTCAAGACGCCCTTCGGACCGGTGTACCGGCAGATCTGGCTGCCCATGCTGCTGGCAGGGGTGATGACCCTGGCGTACTTCTTCGCCCTCCGCGCGATCCTGTAGCCGGCGGACGTCCTAGACTCTGGCTGAAAACTCCGAATCCGGGGGTGCCACGGCTTGCTTGTCAAGCCGTGTTGCCGCAAGAACACTGCTTGCAAGCAAGCAGTGCCACCCTTGTTGGTACATCTGGCGAGGAGTTTTCAGACAGAGCCTAGACGATCTTGGGAGGCCGGACGGCCTCGAGGACGTCGCGGATGAGCTGGTCGGGCTCGATGCCCTCGGCCTGGCCTTCGAAGCTCAGGATCAATCGGTGGCGCATGGCGGGGCAGGCGGCCGCCAGCACGTCGCCAAACGCCACGTTCGCACGCCCGTCGCGCAGGGCGGAGACCTTCGCCGACAGCAGGATCGCCTGAGCCGCGCGAGGCGAGGCGCCGTAACGCACGAACTTCCGCACGCTCGCCGGCGCGGATTCGTTTTTCGGGTGCGACGCCAGCACCACCTGCGCGATGTATTTCTTGACGTGCGCCGCCGCCGGCGCCTGGCGCACCAGGCGGCGCATCTGCTCGATGCGCTCTCCGTCGGCCGCCTGCTGCGGCGCGGGCGTCTCGGCCCCCGTCGTCCGGTCCAGGATCGTCACCAGCTCGTCGGCCGACGGACCGTCCACGCGAATCTTGAACAGGAACCGGTCAAGCTGCGCCTCCGGCAGCGGGTAGGTTCCCTCCATCTCCAGCGGATTCTGCGTCGCCAGCACCAGGAACGGGCTCGGCAGCGCGTGCGTCGTCCGCGAGACGGAAACCGTCTGCTCCTGCATCGCTTCCAGGACGGCAGACTGCGTCTTGGGCGTCGCGCGGTTGATCTCGTCGGCCAGCACCAGGTTGGCGAAGATCGGTCCCGGCTCGAAGCGGAAGCTCTTGCCCCCGTTTTCGTCCACGACGACGTAGGTTCCGGTGATGTCGGCCGGCATGAGGTCGGGCGTGAACTGGATGCGCCCGAACGACAGCTCCAGCGCCTGCGCCAGCGTGCGGACGAGCAGCGTCTTTCCGATGCCCGGCACGCCCTCCAGCAGCGCGTGCCCGCCGGACAATAGGCAGGCGAGCACCTGGTCGATCACCGGCTCGCAACCGACGATGACCCGCCGCACCTGCTCTACGACGGCTGCGCAGTCGCGCTGGAACGCCTCGATCTGTTCGTCGAAACGGGGTGTGTCCGTCTTGCCCATGACGCCTGCCATTCTACCCACGCCCAGTCACCCGGGACAGGGGGTATCCCCCAAGTTTGTAGCGGAGGATTACAAGGGGAGGCCGAAGAAGCGGACGGCGTTGACGGTGGTCTGTTTGGCGAGGGCTTCGGGCGGGAGGTCGCGTTCGCGGGCGAGGAAGGCCGCGACGTGGGCGACGTTGGCCGGCTCGTTGGTCTTCATCTTCCGCACGGGCTCGGGCGAGAGGTACGGCGCGTCGGTCTCGATCAGCAGGCGGTCCGGTGGCACGAGGGCGGCCCCGGCCCGCACGTCGGCGGCGTTGGCGAACGTCACGATGCCCGAGTAACTGACGGTGGCACCGAACTCGAGGATCGCGCGGACGTTTTCCGGCGGCTCGGTGCAGGAGTGGAACAGCACGTCTGGGCCGTCCAGGCCCGAGTCGCGCAGGATCGCCAGCGTGTCGTCGAAAGCCTCGCGTGTGTGGACGACGACGCGCTTGCCCAGCCGGCGGGCGAGGGCGAGCTGCTCGGCGAAAACGCGGCGCTGGTCGGCCGGCGGGGAGAAGTTGTAGTGGTAGTCCAGGCCGGCCTCGCCGAGGGCGACGGTTTTCGGCTCGCCCAGCAGGGATTCCAGCTCGGACAGGTAGTCCGCGCCGGCGTCTTGCGCATCGTGCGGGTGCACGCCGGCCAGGCAGGATACGTCCGCCTCGCGCCGCGCGATCGCCAGCGCCGCGCGGGAATCGGGCACGTTGCCGGCCGCACAAACGAAGGCCGTCACGCCCGCCTCCCGCGCGCGGGCGAGCACGTCGTCCAGCGTGGTCGCCAGGCGGGGGTGTGCGAGATGGCAGTGCGTGTCGATGAGTTTCATGGCGTTCCGTCCGCGGCGGTCAAAACGCGCCCGGCAGGTGGCGGATCTCGGCTTCCTGCCCGTCGCGCAGGACGATGGCGACGATGTCGTATCGGACGTTGAACCCTTCGGCGTCGCGCCCGGCGAGGTAATGCCCGGCGGCCTTGCGGATGCGGCGTTGCTTTTCGGCGTTGACGGCTGACTCGGGGTCGGTGTAGGTGTCGCAGGAGCGGGTTTTGACCTCGACGAAGCAGATTGTCTCGGCGCCATCGAGCCCGCGCGTAGAACGGTCCAGCGCGATCAGGTCAATCTCCGCCGCGCCGGACCGGTAATTTTCTGCGAGGATTTTCATGCCCTGGCGCCGCAGGAAGCGCCGGGCGATTTTCTCTCCACGGGGGCCCAGCGGCGGCTTGTCGCTTCGCCGGAAGGGCCACACGGGATCACTCCTGGGCGGCGGCGCCTTCGGAGGCGTTGGCGCCCTCGACGCCGCGCTGGATTTCCTTCAGGCGGGTGCGCTTGCCGACGCGATCGCGCAGGTAGTACAGCTTGGCGCGGCGGGTCTTTCCGCTGCGGATGATCTCGATGTCGGACACCCGCGGGCTGTGCAGCGGGAAGGTGCGCTCCACGCCCTGGTTGTTGACGATGCGCCGGACGGTGAACGTTTCGGCCACCTTGCGTCCCTTGCGGCCGATGACCGTCCCGATGAACGCCTGGATGCGCTCCTTGTCGCCCTCGACGATCCGGCAGTTGACCTTCACCGTGTCGCCCACGCGGAAGGGGGGGATGTCCTTCTTGAAACTCGCCTCAGCCGCCTTGTTCAACAGTTCCTGGCTCACCGTTATTCTCCCGCGGCCGGTCCCGGTCGGTCTGGGCCGCTTCGTCTTGCCTCTTGAGATACGCTTCCCACAGGTCGGGCCTGCGCTGCATCGTACGCAGCCTGGACTGCTCGGCCCGCCAGCGGGCGATCTTCGCATGATCGCCGCTGAGCAGCACCTCCGGCACCGGCAGGCCTCGAAACTCCCGCGGGCGGGTGTACTGCGGATACTCCAGCAAACCCATGCGGAACGATTCCTCGTCCAGCGATTCTTCTTTTCCCAGCGCCCCGGGCAGCAGGCGGACGACGGCGTCGGTAATCGCCATCGCCGCCACCTCCCCGCCCGACATCACGAAGTCGCCCAGCGAAATTTCGACGTCCGCCAGGGCGGTTCGGATCCGCTCGTCGAAGCCTTCGTAATGCCCCGCCAGCAGGATCAGTCGCGGCTCGCCGGCCAGTTGCTCGGCGAGCGCCTGGGTCATCGGCTGTCCCTGGGGGCTCAGCAGCACCAGTTTTCCGGGCGGGCTCGCCTGGGCCCGCACGTGCTCGACGGCGTCGAAAATCGGCTGGCACATCAGCACCATGCCGGGCCCGCCGCCGAACGGGGCGTCATCCACCGAGCCGTACCGGTCGGCGGCAAAATCACGAAGGTTCGTCAGGTGAACTTCCGCCAGGCCGTTCCGCACCGCGCGCCCCACGATGCTGGCGCCCAGGAACCCGTCGAACATCTCCGGGAACAGCGTGAGGATGTCGAAACGGAGTCCCATGGGTTGGCACGCGGACCGGTCGGACGGATCTCGGCGGGGCGGTTACTTCTTGACCGCGATGCCGTTACGCGCCAGCAGCTGGCGGACCACGTCCGACGGCTGCGCGCCCACGCTCAGCCAGTGCTCGATCCGCTCGCGCTTCAGCGAAACCTGCTTGTCCGCGTCGCGCGCTTCCGGATCGTACCAGCCCAGCTCCTCAATCACCCGCCCGTCGCGAGGGGTGCGACCGTCTATCGCGTTGAGGCGGTAGAAGCTGCGGTTCCGACGACCGAATCGTTTTAATCTCAGTTTGACTGCCACGAATGCCTTCTCCACATTCCGGCCGGGACCCACGTCGGGCCGCGGCGCCAGATGCAACGCTGGAAACTTCGCGAATCGGGCATTCTACCAATCCCCCAAGACCTTGCAAGGGCTTTTCCGGGGGATTTTCCGATGCGGCCTGGCGCGATTCGCGAAGTTTCCGCCTTTGCCCGCCCACAATCCGCAATCAAAAAACCTCCCGCAGGCCGATAGAACCCCAGGACACGACAGGGTCGCACTTTGCGAAAAGGAACGCCCGTGATTTACGCCGCATTGGCAGTCTGGCTGCTGGGAATCCTGTTCATGGCCGTCGGGACCTACCGCCTGTGGGCGCGGATGATCCGCCCGCAGTACGTCTCCTGGGCGCTGCTTCCGGGCACTCTGGTGGCGGAAATGGCGTACATTTTCGGCTGCCTGGTGACCGGCGGGGAGATCCGCCGCGCCAAGATCGTGCCGGAAGCGGGCTCCCGCAAGGGGGGCGACTCCGAACCCGCCACCGAGGCCACCGCCCGACTGAAGGTTCTGGGGCCCATCATCGCGTCGCTGCTGGCGGTCGTCGCGTGCGGCGGCGCCATCCTGATCGTCCACGCCCTGCTGGGCGAGCCGGTGCTGACGCAGTTTGCCTCACTCCCGAGCGCGGCGCTGCCCAAGACCCTCCCCACGAGCTGGAACGCCTTCTGGGGCCAGCTCGACGGGCAACTGACCCTGCTCCGCCGCGTCTGCGAGACGTGGACCGAGCTGCAATGGTCCAACTGGCGCGTGCCGCTGTTCGTCTACCTGGCCGTGTGCCTGTCGGTGCGCCTCGCGCCGGTGCGGCGCGACCTGCGGGCGACTTTGGCGGCCGTCGTCGCCGTGGCGATCCTCATCGCCCTGCTCGGGCTGGTCTGGAAACGTTTCGACTCGCTCGTGCAGGACGTCTGGTCGCTCGTGACGTACGTCTGGAGCCTGTTGCTGTTCCTGCTGGTGCTGACGCTGCTGGTCTCCGCCGTCGCCGCCCTGGTTCGCGTCCTGTCCGGCAAGGCCAAGGCCTCCTGACGCGAATGGGTTGTCCGCCCGCCCGGCGATCTGCTATGCTGGATCACCTCAAGCGAGCGCGACGACATGGCTGAGGTAATCCACCCCTTCAACATCATGTGCAAGCCGGTTTGCGGCGTGTGCAACCTGGACTGCGCCTACTGCTACTACACGGCCAAGCCGCGGGATCTGTACCCCGAGGTGCCCGACGCTTCGGGCTTCCGCATGCCGGAGCGGGTGCTGGAGGAATACACGCGGCAGTACCTCGAAGCGATGCCCGTGCGGTGCGAGTTCGGCTGGCAGGGGGGCGAGCCGACGCTGATCGGGCTGGACTTCTTCCGCCGGGCCGTCGAACTCCAGAAACAGCACGTCCGCCCGGGGCAGACGATCTCCAACGCCCTCCAGACCAACGGCACGCTGCTGACCGACGAGTGGGGCGAGTTCCTCGCCGAGCACCGGTTCCTGGTGGGCGTCAGCCTGGACGGGCCCGCGCAGTGGCACGACTTCTACCGAAAGGACCACGCCGGCCGGCCCACCTTCCACCGCGCCTGGGCCGGACTGGAACTCCTCCGGAAGCACCGCGTGGAGTTCAACGTGCTGGTGACGCTCAACAGCGTCAACGCGCCGCACGCGGCCGACATCTACCGCTACTTCACCAACCGCGGCGTGCAGTACGTGCAGTTCATCCCGATCCTGGAGCGCGGGCCCGACGGCGCGCCGACGGACTTCTCCTGCACGCCCGCGCAGTTCGGGCGGTTCTGCCTGGACGTTTTCGAGCAATGGGCCACGCGCGACGTGGGGCGCGTCTCGGAACGCCTCATCGACAGCGTGCTGCACACGCTGATCTTCGGCGTCGCCAGCACCTGCTGCTACGCCGAGCGGTGCGGAAACGCCCACGTGCTGGAATGGAACGGCGACCTGTACGCCTGCGACCATTTCGTCTACCCGCAGTGGAAGATCGGCAACATTCTCGAGCGCCCGCTGGCGGAGCTGGTGCGCGCCCCGAAGCTGGCGGATTTCGACCGCATGAAGATCGAGCTGCCCGCCGCCTGCCGGGACTGCGAGTTCCTGCCCTTCTGCCGCGGCGGATGCCCCAAGCATCACATGCCCATCGGCACGGACCCGGCGCGGGTGAATTACTTCTGCGAGGGCTACAAGTTGTTCTTCCGCCAGACCCTGCCGGAACTGAGGCGGATGGCGGAGTATTTCAAACGGAACCAGACCCCGCCGCCCAAGGGCGCTCCTGCCGGCGCCGCCCGCGCGGGCGGGGAAGCCGGCGACTTCGCGGCAGGGCCCGCGCCCGACGCGGCCATGCCCTACAAAACCTCTCTCCCGCGCAAAGCCCCCGGGCGCAACGACCCCTGCCCCTGCGGTTCGGGGCGGAAATTCAAGGCCTGCTGCGGCCGACGCGCGTAAATACCCCTCTCCCTTGAAGCAGGAATGCGCGCCATTGGGATAACTATAATTAATTGCTAGAGTTAAAGACTTGCGCAACAAAACAGTTCGCGTCATGATGTCTTCTGTACGCCAATACAGGAGAACGTCATGGACGACGAACTGTTTGAGGCATTGTACCACATTGCCTGGAAGTTGTGGCCTTCTCGAGAACGTCGAGTGCAATATGCCGGAAGGACCATCGTCCTGATGTACTTGTGGTCCGTGATTCGAGGCAAGCCGCGCCAATGGGTCTGTCACCGCCAAAATCTCCCAGACGCGATGACGGAAGCCGACATCCCCAGTTCTTCGCAGTTCGGTCGAAGACTCCGCAGCGCTCGCGTGCAAGCCATGCTCACGGAGTTGGAGAATCATCTGCGGGGCGTTCCGCAAGCCACCATGCTCGGCTGCTGGCTGTTGGACGCCAAACCGCTGCTGGTCAGTCCCTACAGCAAGGACAAATCCGCCAAACGCGGCTGGGCCTATAACGGCAGGGCCCGGGGATACAAGGTCTTCGCGATGAGCGACCTCCAGGGCCGCGTGGTCGCATGGGACGCCCGGCCCATGAATGAAGCGGAGCCGCTGGTGGCGCGAACGTTGCTGCAGCAGACCGATCGACCCGGCTACGTGATCTGCGACAGCATCTAGGACAGCGGGCCCTTGCATGAACTGACGGCCGCCAGAGACCTGCAGTTGATCGCGCCGCGCAAAGTTCCCGGCGGCAACATCGGGCAGCGAGCTCGGCAGCCCACCCGCCTGCGCGCCATTGCCATGCTGGAGACCTTCAACAATGCCTTCGGTCCCGCCATGTATGCGTATCGCACCCGGATCGAGCGGGCGTTCTCCCGCATGGCCAGCAGCCGGATTGGACTGGATCACCTGCCGCCGTTCGTTCGGACCCTCCCCCGTGTCCGCCTGTGGATCCAAAGCAAAATCATCCTTTACTCGCTGCCTCAAAAACAGGAGTTATATCAATGATGCGCATTCCTGCTGGAAGGGAGAGGGGAGGGAGAGGGTGTTCTTCATTTTTTAATTTTGGATTTCGGATTGCCTCTGCCGCGAATCCGTCCGGGCATTCCAAAATCAAAAATCTCAAATCTCAAATTCCTCTCCACTCAACACTCTGCACTCTTCCCATGGAATGCCCCGGCGGCATGGAGTACCATCGGGGCATGTCCCCTCGACGATACGGCAGCTTCAGCGGCGGAATCGACCTGCCGGACGAGAAGCTCGGCACGCTGGACGAACCGATCCGCGCCCCGATCCGGCTGGAGCGGCTGCGGATTCCGCTGCCCGGTCGCAGCCTCGACGAGGTTCACCTGGCCGTGCGCCCGGGGCAGGACGTCTCGGCCGGGCAACTGCTCGTCTCTCCCGCCGGCGCGGGCGCCCCTGCCGTCCATGCGCCGTACGCGGGCAAGGTAGGCGGGCTATGCGTCGTGCAGGCGGCCGGGCGCGACGGGTTCGCGCCGTCGGCGGCGCTGGAACTCGTCGATCCGGCGGACCCACCGGCGCTGCACCCGCTCTCGCCCGTCTTCGACTGGCGTGCCGCCGATCGGACGACGCTGCTGGCGCGGATCGCCGAGGGGCCCGTGGCGCTGCACGACGGGCGCGGCGGATCGCTCGCGCGGTTCGTCGAGCGGGCGCGGGAGGCGAACTGCCACACCCTCGTCGCCAATGCCCTGGAAAACCAGCCGTATCTCACCGCCGACCATCGCCTGCTGGTCGAGCATGGCGCCGACGTCATCCGCGGCCTGGCCATCCTGGCGCGGGCGATCGGTGCGCGGGAGGCCATCCTGGCCGCCGACCGCCGGCGGACGGGCGAGTATCGCGAGCTGGTGGGCCCGGCGCGGATGTACCAGATCACGCGGGTGGCGCTGCCGCACAAGTACCCTATGGGCGCGGCGAACCTTCTGGTGAAGGTGCTGACGCGCCGCGAGGTTCCGCCGGGCGGTTCGCCGCTGCGCCTGGGCGTCGCCGTGGTGGACCCGGCGACGTGCTTCGCCGCGTACCGCTGGACGGCCTGCGGCGCGGCGCCGTCCGCGCGCGTCGTGACGCTCGCGGGCGAGCGATTGAAGACGCGCGGAAACTTCTGGGTTCCGGTGGGCGCGTCCGTCGCCGAGTTGACGGGCGGGCTCGCCGGGCCCGTCCT
>DNAS01000072.1:73920-74089 GCA_003485185.1 Phycisphaerales bacterium
TCACCGCCTCCACGGTCGCGCTGCTGGCGATCGACGCCGCCCAGGCCGCCCCCTCCACCCCCTGCATCCGCTGCGGGTGGTGCACCGACCACTGCCCGGCCCGGCTGAACGTGGCCGTCCTCAACGACGTCTTCGAGCTGGGCCTCCTCCGGCGCGCCCGCCGGATGGG
>DNAS01000072.1:74312-75742 GCA_003485185.1 Phycisphaerales bacterium
GGGTCCGACAGCTTCGCTGCGCGGTGACCGACCTGAATGACGCGATGCCCCTGTTCGCCGAATCCTGACGACCGCGGGAGCGGTTCGCGATGTCCGATCCAATGTCTGACATCCTGCCCGACGCGACGAGCCCCGAGCGGTTCTCCGCCTTCGAGGCGCCGTTCCTCCGCGCGCCGGAAGGCGCGCGCACAGTGTTCCTGGTGACGGCCGGCGCCTGCGCCGGTCCGCTGGCGGCGGGGGCGATGCTGTTCGGCTGGCGGGCGCTGGCGGTGACCGCCCTGTCGGTGCTCAGTTGCGCCGCCATCGAAAAGGCCTACTACCGCGTGACCCGCGCCCCGGCGTTGCTGGGGCGCAGCCACGCCTGCCTGACCGGGCTGCTGCTGGCGATGACGCTTCCGGCCTTCGTGCCGTGGTACGTGCCGATCATCGCGGCCGCGTTCGCCATCCTCGTGGGCAAGGCCGTTTTCGGGGGCGTGGGGCACTTTCTCTGGCAGCCGGCGCTGGTGGGCCGCCTGGCCGTGGCGGTGCTGTTCCCGGCAACGGTGATGAACCCGTCGGCCTGGCCGCTGCTGGCGCAGAACAAGGCGATCTTCGGCGACGTGGCGCAGGCCAAACGCTCCGCCGTCTACCGCCAGTGGCAGGGCACGCCCGCGCCGCAGGGCGCCGACGCGTTCGCCCTGCCCCACCCGACGGCGGAACTTTCGTCCCTGACCCGCGGCGCCGAACCCGCCTACAGCGGGCTGATCTTCCCGGGCGACTGGCCCCGCGCCAAGCCCACCGCGCTGGCGGCGCTTCCTCCCATCGGGGAGATGCTCTACGGCGCCCGCCCCGGCGGGATCGGAGAGACCTGCATCATCCTCATCCTCGTCGCCGGGCTCTACCTGGTCTATCGCAACTACGTCAAATGGCAGCTTCCGCTGGCCATGCTCGCCGGGGCGTGGGCGGTGGCAGCCGTCGCGCCCATCCGACTGGCCGGACCCAACAACACTATCGAGACCGTCTGGTGGCCGCTGCTGGGACATCACTTGGCCGGACGATGCGACGCCGACCTCTGCGTCCAGGTCGGGTTCACCTACGTCAACTACCAGCTCCTCGGCGGCGAACTGTTCCTCGCGGCGTTTTTCCTGGCTCCCGAAATGACCACGCGCCCGGTGACCACGGGCGGGCAGGTGCTGTTCGCCCTCGGCTGCGGGGTGCTGGGCATGCTGCTGCAACTGTACTTCGAGACGCCGATCCCGTTCTACCTGGCCGTGCTGGCGATGAACACGGCCGTGCCCACCATCGACGCCCTGTGGCGCCCGCGCGTGCTCGGGGCGCGGCGCTTCGCCTTCCTCCGCCGCGCCTAGGCTCTGTCGGAAAACTCCGAATCCGGGGGTGCCACGGCTTGCTTGGCAAGCCGTGCAGCCTGCAAGAACACTGCTTGCAAGCAA
>DNAS01000072.1:75845-83322 GCA_003485185.1 Phycisphaerales bacterium
GCCGCAAGAACACTGCTTGCAAGCAAGCAGTGCCCCCTGGTTGGAACATCTGGCGAGGAGTTTTCCGACAGAGCCTGGAATGGCGGCAGCGGCTTGCCTGCGCCCGCGCGGTCGCGTACAGTGTCGCGCTATGCCCGAACCGCAACAGCCCCAAGCCGCGCCGACCCTGGCGCCGGTGGACGTTCCCGCCCGCCCCGACGACGCCGTCTCGCGCGGCCTGGAAATCCTCGCCACGGTCTACCACTATAACCACTGGATCTTCGACCAGGTGCGCGAGCATCTCGGAAAGCGCGTGGTGGAGGTGGGCTCGGGCATCGGGAACATCACGCAGTTCCTGCTGAACGTGGACGAGGTGGTGTGCCTGGAGCCGTTCGAACCGTACTGCCGGCACCTTCGCAGCCGGTTTGCCCCGCACCGGAACGTGCGAGTGGTGCAGGGGGCGATCGAGCAGTGCCCCGGCCCGGAGGTTCCGGCAGGGCAGTTCGACACGGTGGTGTGCCTGAACGTGCTGGAGCACATCGAAGACGACGTGAGCGCGCTGCGCCGGATGCGCGAGCTGCTGGCGCCGGGCGGGCGCGTCATCGTGCTCGTGCCGGCGCTGCACTTCCTGTACGGGCAGATGGACCGCGCGTTGGGGCACGTGCGGCGGTACAGCCGGCGGTCGCTGCGGGGGGCCTTCCGCCAGGCGGGGCTGCGGCCGGTTTCCGCGCGATACCTCAACGCCCTGGGCATGCTGGGGTGGTGGTGGCACGGGCGGGTTCGCGGCCGGACGGTGGTCCCCGTCGGCGCGACGCGCCTGTTCGACCGGATGGTTCCGTTCCTGGCGGCGTGGGAGCGCCTCGTGCCGCCGCTGATCGGTCAGTCGGTGGTGATGGTGGGGCAGGCCTGACGGCGCGCGCGACGGTCGAGCAATGCCGCGACGGCGACGCCCGCCAACAGGCTCAGCACCGGCTCGACGGGCACGCGGAACCGCGGATGCCCCGCCGGACCGGGAACCAACGCCGCCACGAGGATCGCCAGGGCCATCGCCCAGTGCGCCGCCTGCGGGCCCGCGCGGGCGATCCGCACCGCGCCGGCCAGCGCCAGCAGGAGTTTGGCGGCCGCGAACACCACCATCGGCGCGCACAGCCAGAGCGCCCACGTCCGCCCGCCGAAATAGTGCCGCGCCGCCGCCAGCGGGCCCTGCGCGTGCAGCACCTCCATCGTGCCGCGATTGCCCGCGGTCAACCCGGCGATCTCCGCGACGTCCGTGGCGGCGGGCATCCACACGGCCAGGTCGCCGCGCAGGTGGAGCTTCAGGTACGTCCACGGATGCTCGCGCACCACGCGGCGCGACAGCTCCCCCTTGCGGCGCGACAGCTCGCCCGCGGAGATCGGACCCGGCGGAAGCTCGCGCGCGAGGCGCTTCTCCATCTCGCGCCGGCCGACCTCCAGGTTCGTACCGTCCAGCGCCGCCAGCACGGCCGGGGCCTGGTAGCCGAACGCCACGTCGTCGGGCAGGTTGGAGAATCCCCAGTAGTCGGCCACCACGACATTGCGGACGACCCACGGCGCCAGCGTCGCGCCGAAGACAGCCGCGAATGCCGCAGCCCGCACCACCCGCCGCGCGCGGAACAGCAGTACCACGCCGAGAGCCCCGGCGTAGAGGATTCCCGCCGGGCGCAGGTAGCACGCCGCGCCGGCCACCGCCGCCGCCGACAGCAGCGACCACCACGCCCCGCTTCGAAAGTGATGCGCCGCAAGGAGTAACGACAGCGTCCAGAGCAGCGCGAATGGCGCGTCGGTCAGGATCCGGCAGTTCGCCGCCACCGCCAGCGGCGAGACCGCCTGGAACAGCGCCGCCCAGATCGCCACCCGCCGGCCGCACAACAGGCTCGCCAGCAGATAGGTCAAATACACCAGCAAAATGTCCCCAAAAACCTGCGCAATCGCCACGGAAATGGCCCAATAAGGACCGAAAATGCTCCCGAAAAGCAGCAGAATCGGGTACCCCGGCGTGCGAAACAGCTCCGGCTGGGCGTCCCGCTCGAACGTCCCGTCGAGCACCAGCGACTGCGCCAGTTCCACGTATCCGGCCGTGTCCGGAGTGAACAGGCTCTCCGATCCGTGCACTGCCCCGGCCGCCAGAAGCCCGAACCGCAGCGCCGCGCCGAGCACGAGGATGATTCCCAGGGACTTTGTCTGCATGGGCGGATTCCTTTTCCGACGCCATTATGCCTTTTTCCGCGCCGCAGGCCAGCCATCGGGCGCGATTCCCGATACAATGACGGGCATGAGCGAGACCGTGCGCGTCATCGAGATTTTCCGCAGCCTCCAGGGCGAGGGCACGCGCACCGGCTGGCCGTGCGTGCTGGTGCGCCTGGCCGGATGCAACCTGCGTTGCCGCTGGTGCGACACCCCCTACGCGCGCGACGGCGGCGAGGAGAGGACCATCGCGCAGGTGCTCGCCGAAGTGGCGCGCCACGCCACGGCGATGGTGGAGGTTACCGGCGGTGAGCCGCTGGTCCAGCCGGGCGCGCCCGCGCTGCTCCGCGCCCTGTGCGACGCCGGCTACGAGACGCTCCTGGAGACCAACGGTTCCGTGGACCTGGCCGACGTCGACGCGCGCGTCGTCAAGATCATGGACGTCAAGTGCCCTTCCAGCGGCGCCAGCGCCTCGACGCGATGGGAAAATCTCGCCCGCCTGACCGCCGGCGACGAGGTGAAGTTCGTCCTCGCCGGGCGCGAGGACTACGAGTACGCCCGCCGCGTCTGCGCCGAGCGCGGCCTGTGCGCCCGGCTGGCCGTCACGTTCTCGCCCGTCGCCGGAGAACTCGATCCGGCACAACTGGCAGAGTGGATCCTCGCCGACGGTTTGCGCGTGCGGCTGGGGCTCCAACTGCATAAAATCCTCTGGCCGGACAAGGACCGCGGGGTCTGACGAATCGCGATTCAGGAAATTTTGTCATGCAGGCCGAGCTGATCACAACATTCCGCTTCGACGCCGCCCACGCGCTGCCCAACCTCCCGCCCGACCACAAGTGCAGGCGAATGCACGGGCACAGCTACCGCGTCGACATCCACATCACCGGTCCGGTGGACGAGCGCCTCGGCTGGGTCATGGACTTCACCCAGATCAAGCGGGCGGTGCAGGCCGTGCTCGACCGGATCGACCACCGCTGCCTCAACGAGATCCCCGGGCTGGAAAACTCCACCAGCGAGATCCTCGCCAAATATCTCTGGGACCGCATCGCGCAGGAAATTCCCGGGCTCTCGGCCGTGACGATCTGGGAATCCGAAACCTCCCGATGCGTCTACCGCGGAACGTAGTTTTTCCTCGCACGACAGGCGTCCTCTTCGAGTGGGCAGGGTGCGCAGCGCAGCCACGCACGCGGAGGCTGTTTATCCCTGCGAATTGTCTTGGGGAAGGAGACATTGCCGAACGGCAAGCCGTGCGGCCGCGTGGTGGGAACCATTAGGGTGCGTGGTACCCATTGGAAAGATTGGTTTGTTCACGCGGTTCGCGGCTGAGAATCGGTTTTGGCGCGGTCGAAAATGAGCCGCGAACTTCGCGGACAACGCGAACACGACCAGAATGTTTACAAGAACAAGATGCGTCTTCGGCCTCGACCCAGCCTACGCGCTTGTCTTTGGCGGATGGCAGTTGCCGGTCTCGGCTCCCTGAGTACAATACGCTTGCCCCTGTGCGAACGGCGCAGGCACTTCAGGTCACTTGAGACAAGGGGAATGCGATGCAATCCAGGGCGTGCGGAGAAAGCGGACATCTGTTGGCGAGAATCTTCTACTGGATCAGCCTGTTGCTCCTGCTGGCCGGCGCCCGCGTGCTGATTGATCCGGACAATCGACAAACAGGCGAGACGTTCCACGTCTACCTGACGCTGGGGGTTTTTGAACTGTACGTCTGGCTGCTGCTGTTTCTGGGAAAATGGCAGGGGCGGCAGGGGTTGAACCATGACGCCGGCCGGTCTGGTTTGTTTGCCGTCTTTGTAACGGCGCTGTCATTCCTGGGAGCCAACGAGCTGCACATGGTCAGCGTTGCCGAGGGAATCGCCGTTTCCGCGGCGCTCATCGCATTGGCCGTGCTGAAGATCATGATCGGGCCCCGCATTTTGCGCGCGTGTCTGCCCTGGCCGTTCCGGCTGGCATGTTTGGGCTGGATTGCGGCGATGGGGCTTCCCGCGATCGTGGTTTCCCTGTTGGCCGGCAACGAGGGAGCCCGTTGCATCACGGCCTATCTGTCGTTCTGGCTGGCGGCGGCAGTGGCGATGCTTCATCTTCTCCTGATCCGCTGGCACGTGCGGAGGAAATGGGCGCCGACGCCCGGTGTGTTCGTCCATCCGCTTTCCCCCTGGGCGCCGCTGGCGATTCTGGCGGTCGTGACCGTGGGCACGCTTTACGGCACGGCGTGGGGAATGTATGTCGATTATGCCCCCTGGTACGGCGCGGCGCCGGTCTTGTCCATCCTCGTCGTTACGCTCGCCCTGGCGGCCGCCTGCGGCAGGCGGTGGCTTGAGGCGTGTTTCGCGTTGGGCATCGCAGTCGCAATGTTCGGGTTGCAGGAGTGGGGGCCCGCGCCGTCGCAGTTGCCGGCTGCGTGGCGGACCGGCGCGATGGAATATGTAATGGACCCCATTTACCTGATAGGCGGCTGCCTGACGGTGTTTTTCCTGCTGGCGGCGTGGGCGGTCCGGACCCTATGGTTGCTCTGTGCCGCCGCCGTTCCGCCGATTACCGGCGGGGTGGTGTATACGATCCGCAAGACATGGAACTGGAAACACTCGACGGGCGTCTGGCTTCTGGTGGGGGCGCTTCTCGCGCTAGGCTTGGGCGTCTTGATTCAATGGGCCCTCGTCCGCGCCGCGCGACAGAAACAAGTCCTCTGCGAGGAAGCGTCATCCGACGCCTTGTCGTGAAACGCGAGCCGCGGGTAAGATGCATGGCACAGCCACGCCGGGTGCCACCCTCAAGCGTTGTTGGCTTGAGGGTGTCTTCCGCACGGTCAAGCCCGACCGACGACATCGGCTTGGCCGTGGCGCCCCGCAATCGACAATCGTCAGTTGACGATTGGTTTCATTCCTTGCCGGCCTTGCGTTTGAGCTTGGTGGCGGTGGGGGCCTTGATTCCTTTGTTCAGCGCGCCGTCGATGTTGCGGATCGCCTGGCGGAGGCGCTGCTCGTTTTCCACGATGGCGATGCGGACGCACTTCTCCCCGTTCTCGCCGAACGCGCGCCCTGGGGCGATGGCGACTTCCGCCTCGTCCATCAGGCGCAGGCAGAAGTCGATGGTTCCCTGCCCGGCCAGGTGCTGATCGGAGACTTTCGCCCACACGAACATGCTCGCGCGGGGGCTCTCGACCTCCCAGCCGATCTTCCGCAGGCCTTCCACCACGATGTCGCGCCGCTTCTGGTAGATTTCCGACTGGTGGGCGACGTCGGCCTCCCCGTTGCGCATAGCGACGATGCTGGCGACCTGCACGGCCGTGAAAATGCCGTAATCGTAGTACCCCTTGATCGTCGCGAGGGCCTTGATCATCTCGCGGTTGCCGACGCAGAAGCCGATGCGCCACCCGGCCATGTTGTACGGCTTGGACATGGTGCAGAACTCCACGCCCACGTCCTTCGCGCCGGTTGCCTGGAGGAACGACGGCGGCTTGTACCCGTCGAACGCCGTCCGCCCGTAGGCGAAATCGTGGATCACCATGATCTTCTCCTTGCGGGCGAGCTGCACGACCTGCTCGAAGAAGCTCACGTCGTCGACGGTCATGGCCGTCGGGTTGTGCGGGTAGTTCAGGATCAGCAGCTTGGGCTTGGGGTACAGGTGCTCGACGACGTAGGCGATCCGCCGCAGGAACGCCTGGTCGTTGCCCAGGGGCACGTTGATGACGTTTCCGCCCGCCAGCGCCACGCCGTAGACGTGGATGGGGAAGTAGGGGTCGCCCACGATGGCCGTGTCGCCCGGGCTGATGAGCGCCAGGCACATGTGCGAGAAGCCTTCCTTCGAGCCGATGGTGGCGATGACCTCGGTCTCCGGGTCGACCGTCACGCCGAACTGGCGCTCGTAGAGCCGGGCCACCTCGCGGCGCAGGTGGGGGATTCCGATGGACTGGCTGTATCCGTGCACGCGCGGATCCTGCACCACCTCGCAGAGCTTCTCGATGACCGCGCGGGGCGGCGGGTCGGTGGGGTTGCCCATGCCCAGGTCGATGATGTCCACGCCCTGGCGGCGCTTCTCCATCTTCATCTTGTTCAACTGCCCGAACAGGTACGGGGGCAGGCGCCGGATGCGCGACGAAACCTCGATGGGAAATTCGGAACCGGTAGTCACGGCTTGGACCTTTCTTCGGCCTGGGCCTTCAGGATGGGGTTGACGTATTCGATCTTTCCGCTCGCCTGGGCGTCGCGGATCATGTCCATGAGAATCTGCTGCTGGAGCGCCTGGACCTGTCGGTCGCGCAGCTCCGCCGCCAGGGCGTCCTTGACGTCCTCGAATTTCGCGTCCTTCGGCTCGATGATGCGGTCCAGCCGGAGGATGTGGAAGGTCGTGCCCGCCTGGACGGGCTCGGAGACCTCGCCGACCTTCTTGAGCGCCAGCGCGGCCTCGCGGATGCCCGGAACGGGCACCGGCGTGGCGGCGCCGATGGCGGGCAGCTTTCCGCCGCTCTGCGCCGACGGATGCAGCGAGAGCTTCCGCGCGACCTCGGCGAAATCCTGCCCCTCGGCCAGCAGCTTCAGCGCGGCCCGCGCGTCGGCCAGCGTGGCGGTCTGGATGTGACTGACCTCCACCTGCCGCCCGTAGCGGTTGCCGAACTCCGCGCGGAGCATCTCGTCGGTGACCTGGACGCGTCCCTCGGCCAGTCGGCGCAGCGCGGCGTTGCGCCACATGGTCATGTCCCACTGGCGGCGGCTCAGCCCGCGCTGCTCGAGGTACTGCTGGAGCGCCTGCTCGCGCTGCTTGGCGTCCTCGAGCCCGCCGAAGCCCTTGGCGAGGGTGCGCTGATGCTCGGCTTCGACCTCTGCCGGCGTGACCTTGACGCCCTTTTCGGCGGCCGCCTGGCGCACCAGCTCGTTGGCGATCAGGTGTTCGGCCAGCGGCAGGCCGTACCCGCGAATCAGCAGGTCGGTCAGCTCGGTCATGGGAATGACCTTGCCGTTGACGCGGGCCATGATGTTGCTCTCAGCCGCCGGCTGGGTGGCAGGCGGCGGGGGCGCCGCGACGGTCTGGGCCTGCAAGGCCGGCGCGCCGGCCAGCATTGCCAATAAAAGGATTGTCTTGCGCATGACTCGGTTCCTGTTTCCGCGCGCAGCGGCGCGCGGTCTTTACGGACAGGTAGCCTACCGCCCGCGGGGTGGGCAGTCAATCGCTGCGGGAGCGGAGCCCTCAGGCTCTGTTTGAAAACGGATGCGCCAACAAGGGTGGCACTGCTTGCTTGCAAGCAGTGTTCTTGCGGCTACACGGCTTGACAAGCAAGCCGTGGCAC
>DNAS01000072.1:83432-91199 GCA_003485185.1 Phycisphaerales bacterium
GACAAGCAAGCCGTGGCACCCCGATTTTCAGGCAAGCCCTAGTGTGAAAGGCCTGAGACGCGCCCGATGCGCCCCGTCAGCGCGATAAAGGCCGGAAGCAGAAGCGGGCGGACAACGAACGTGTCGATGAGCATCCCCACGGCGAACGCGAACCCCAGTTGCTGAAGGAGCTTCAGATCGCCCGCCATCAGGCTGCCCAGCGTGGCGGCCATGATGATCCCGCACGAGGAGATCACCGGTCCGGTGTGGATGACCGCCTGGCGGACGGCGCGGAGCTTGTCGCCCCCGACGGCCTCCTGACCCAGGCGGGCGGCCAGGAAAATGTTGTAGTCCACCCCCACCGCGATCATCACCACGAACAGGAAGACCTCGACCTTCCAGTCCAGACCGGGCTCGCCCAGCCAGCCGGCGAATACCCAGTACGCCACCCCCAGCGCCGCCAGGTAGCTCATCGCGGTCGAGGCGACCATGAAGGTCGTCAGGATCACGTCCCGCAGCAGCGCCAGGACGATGGCCAGGATGATCGCCAGCGACAGGGCGGCCACCAGGTAGAAATCGCGCTGGGTGACTTCGCGGACGTCGAGGATTTCGGCCGTCGCCCCGGCCAGCCGGATCGTCACGTGCTGCGACTGCGATTCCGGGAGGGCGTCGCGTGCGGTCCGGGCGATGCGGCGGACGGCGTCCATCGACTCCAGCGTCAAGGGCGGACCGTCCAGGACGACCTGGAGGCGCATGGTTCGCCGGTCGGCGCTGAGATATTCGCCATTGACCTTTCCGGAGGCGAACGCGGCGACGGCGGCATTGGCCGCCTGCGAGACGCCCGCGCCGAACGGCTGGGTCAGGCTGCGGACATTCGTCACGCCGGGGGCGCCGCCTGCGGCACGCGTCAGTCGGGCGGACAGCTCGCGCCAGGCAGGCGCGTCCAGCGGCGAGTCGCTGTGGGCGATGACCACCACCGGCGCGATCTCTCCGATCGGCCAGTGGCGCCGCGCCATCTCCGCGCCGCGCGCGGCCCCGTAGGAATCCTTCAGCGAGGCGAGCGTGTCGTAGACCCAAGGCAGCCGGACCGCGCGGATCGCGGGCACGGCCAGCAACGCCAGCGTCGCCACGAACACCACGCCCGGGCGCGCGGTGACCGCGCCGGCGAGTTTAGGCCAGAAGCGGCTGACGCGCGCGGGACGCTGTCCGCGCCGTCCCGGCCAGAACACCCGCGGGCCCAGCAGGCTCAGGAAGGCCGGCACCAGCGTCACCGACGCCAGGAACGCGATCGTCAGCGCGATCGCCACGGCGGGGCCCGTCGTGCGGAAGATACCGAACGACGCGAACACGAGCGTCAGCAACCCGGCGGCGTCCGTCCCGGCCGAGGCGAGGATCGCCGGCAGCGTCGCGTCGACCGCCTCGGTGATCGCCTGCGCGCAGGGCGAACCCGCGTCGAGCTGCTCGCGGTAGCGGCTGATCAGCAGCAGCGAGTAATCCGTCCCCGCGCCGTAGAGCAGGACGACGACGAAGATGATCTCGGCCGTGCCGAACTGCATGCCGAACAGGGTGAGGATGTTCAGCAGTCTCAGCGCCGCGACGGCGGCCAGGCTGATGGCCGTCAGGGGCACCAGCGCCGCCAGCGGCGCGCGGTGGACCAGCAGGAGGATGACCAGGACGGCGACGACGGTGACGCGGAAGGTCTGCTCGTGGCTGCGGTTGGCGGCGAGAGCGTAGTCGCTGCCGTATCCGCTGGGCCCGGTGACGGCGGTGTCGAGCCCGGCGGGCAGTTGCCCGTCGTCGTGCAAGCGGGCGAGCGTTTCCCGCACGTGTTTGACCACGCGGTCGGAGCGGCGTGTGATGAAGTTCGACGGCACGGAAATGACCACCAGCGCCGCCTGCCCGTGGTCCGAGGCGGAGCTGACCAGCGGGTTGGGCACGGTGTCCAGGCCGGCCAGGGGAATCTTCGGCACGGCGACGCTTGCGGGCGAGCGCACGGTCACGCCGGCCAGCGTGCCGCCTTCGCGCTCCGCGCCAGCCTGGGCGCGCAGGCGGTCGGCGAACCGCTCGATGGCACGGAGATCATCCGCGCCGAGCGCCTGCCCGCGGCGCTCGAAGACCACGGCGGCTTCGCTCAACCCGCTTCGCTGGGGGAAGGCCTGGCGGAGCAGCGCCTGCGCCCGCCGGACCGGCGCGTCGTCGGGCAGGAAGCTTTCGGGCTCCTCGCCCTGCGGCTCGCGCGGCGCGAAGACGATCAGCATCGCGGCCGCCGCGAACCACGCCACGACGGTCACCCAGCGCAAACGAACGATGTTTGATCCGACTCTCACGGGCGGAAGTATAGCGACTTGTCCGGGTAAGTCACTTGACTTTGATCTGCACGCCCGATTTCTTCCACTCGTCCACCAACGCCCGGAAGTCCTTCATCAGCCCGGCCATCTGCTGGGAGGCCTCCACGAGGTTGTTGTAGAGTTTCGGGTCGTTGAGGAGTTTGCCGGCCGATCCGTCGCCGCCTTCGAGCTTGGCGGCGGCCTGGTGGAACGTCGTCAGCAGCAGCGAGATTTTCTCGGTGTTGTCGATGAGCTTCTTCGCCAGTTCGTCGATCCTCTGCCGCGCAGCCAGCGCGGTTTCGGAGATGTCGTCGGCGGCGGACGCAGCCCGCGTGGTGACCTGGCGGGCGTCGTTGGCGAAGGTCTTCAGCGCGCCCATCGCCTCGTTGGCGCTGGCGGCGGCCTTCGACAGGTTCGCCAGCGACGCCTTGAGGTTCGCCTGGTTTTCCGCGTCGCCGAGCACCGCATAGATCGCGTCGAGGGTGCGGTCGATCTTGGAGAGGGTTCCGCCCAGCCCCGCCGTCTGCGCAGCCGGTTCCGTTCCTGGCGCGCCGCCGGTGGCCGGCGCCGACGCGGGCTCCGGCGCCAGCATCGCGTTGAGGTTCTGCGCCAGCTTGGCGATTTCGCGGAAGCCATGGCTCAGGTCCCGCAGGGCGTCCATGACCTCCTGGGGCACTGCGCCGCCGCCGATGTGCACGGAAGGCAACGTCCCGCTGCCGTCGGTGGGGATGAACGCCAGCACCCTGCCGTCGGGCCCGCGCTGGGATTCGCCCTCGGACTTGATCTCCACGTAGGCGTTGCCCGCCAGCCCGCGCGTGTAGAACATCACGCGGGCGTTGCCCGGCAGGCGGAGGTCGCCGCGGATCCGCGCGGTGAAGGTCACGCCCCCGGCCGGGTTCGACGGGTCGGAGAAGTTGACGCTCGTGATCCGCCCGACGCGCATTCCGGAAATGTGCACCGGGTCGCCCTCGCGGGCGTCCAGCGTCGTGGCGGCCTGGAAGCGGATCGTGTATCCGGGCTGGAACATCTCCGGCAGCCCGGTGAACGCCACCACCATCACGCAGAGCATGACCAGGGCGACCAGCACCGTCACGCCCACCAGGACATTGCGGGAAGTTTCCTTCATTGGTCATTCCTCGCGGGCGAGAAAACGCCCGCTCTGCAACTGCTCCAACTCGTCTTGGCTGGCGCGCCCTTCGATGAATCGCCCGACCGCCTCGTTGTCGACGTGGTCGAGCCGGTCGGGGGTGGTGTCGGCGATGAACCGCTGGCGATAGAGCATCACGATCCGGTCGCCCACCTTCCGCGCCGAGGCCATATCGTGCGTCACCACCACCGCGGTGGTGCCCAGGGCGTCCTGGAGCTTGAGGATCATCTCGTTGATCAGGTCGGCCCGGATGGGGTCCAGGCCGGTCGTCGGTTCGTCATAGAGGATCACCTCCGGGCCCAGGGCGATCGCGCGGGCCAGCGCCACGCGCTTCTTCTGCCCGCCCGAAAGCTCCTCGGGGAAACGGTCCTGCAGGCCGTTGAGCCCCACCAGGGCCAGCACCTCCCGGCAGCGGTCGGAATGTTCCTGGAGCGTGCCGATGTCGTGCTCGACCAGCGGGAAGATGACGTTTTCCTTGACCGTCATCGAGTCGAACAGCGCCCCGCCCTGGAACAGGAACGCGATGTGCCGGCGCACCTCCACCAGTTCGCGCTCCGACAGGGACGTGATGTCCCGGTCGCGGAAGAACACCCGCCCACGGTCGGGCTTCAGCAGCCCGACGATGTGCTTCAGCAACACGCTTTTGCCGCATCCCGACGGTCCGATGACCACCGTCGTCTTGCCCGGTTCGATGGCGAGGTCCACCTCGTCGAGCACCTTGAGGGGCCCGAACGACTTGCTGACCTTCTCCAGGCGGATGATCGGCTCGACGGCAGTCATTGACCTTCCCCGTTCGCGCGCCCGCCCTCGACGCGGCGCACCATGGCCGTCTCGTCGCACGCGTCGCACTTGGGGCACTGGAAGCACTCGCGCCACACCTTTTCCGGAAGCGTGTCGCGGTCGATCACCTCGAATCCCACGCGCTCGAAAAACTCCTTCTCGTACGTCAGCGCGAAGAGCCTCCCGACGCCCAGCTTCCGCGCGTCGGCGAGGGCGGCTTCGATCAGGCGCCGGCCCAGCCCGTGACCCCGGAACTCCGGCGCCACCGCCAGCGACTTGATCTCCGCCAGGTCCGACCAGAATACGTCCACCGCCACGCATCCAACGATCCGCGCATCTTCCACCGCCACCTGGAACTCGCGCAGCGCGTCGTAAACGCTCTCCAGGCTGCGGTGGAGCATGCGCCCGCGTTCCGCATAGTAGTTAATCAGCTCGCAGATGCGAGGGCAATCTTCAATCCTGGCCGGTCGTATCTCCATCCCGGGCATTCTACAACACGCGGGGCGAGGCGGTCTTGCAAAATCATTCCTCCCCGCCGGCGACCCGGTCCGCCCCGCGGGCTTCCCGCGCCGCCGCCGGCGGTGTATGATGCCTCCCGGAAGGAAGGCAGGACATGAAAACCCGCTTCGCCCACGCCTACGTGTTGAACGTGATGTCGGACGACCACCCCGGAATCGTCGCCTCCGTCGGGCGCGCGATCGCGGAAATGGGCGGAAACATCGATTCGTGCAGCCAGACCGTCCTCGAAGGCTATTTCACCCTCATCATGATCGTCTCACTGCCCGAGACGGTCGCCCCCGACGCCCTCGCCCAGCGGGTGCGCGGCGCCGACCCGTCGGGCCTGGAGGTCGTCGCCCGGGCGTTCCTCCCCCCGGCCTACGCCCAGACCAAGGGCGAGACCGACCGCTTCGTCGTCACCGCCTTCGGAACGGACCGCCCCGGCATCATCCACCGCATCAGCCAGTACCTGGCCGGAAAGGACATCAACATCTCCGACTTCTACTGGCACCGCGCGGGGGACGATTTCGTGCTCATCGGCGAGGTGGACGTGCCCGTCCGGTGGGACGTGGCCATGCTCCAGGTGGACCTGGAGCAGATGGGCAAGGAAGAGGGATTCACCGTCAAGCTCCAGCACGAGAACATCTTCGTGGCGACCAACCAGCTTCGCCTGACGAGGTGAGAGGAATTCCATGCTTCGCACCGACGAAATCCTGACGACCATCCAGATGCTGCATGCCGAACACCTCGACGTGCGAACGGTGACGCTGGCGCTGAACGTGGACGACTGCGCCGCGCCCAACTCCGAGCACCTCTGCCGCAAGCTGCGCGAGAAGATCCTCCGCCGGGCGGGCCGGCTGGTGGAGACGTGCAACCGCGTCGGCGGGCGGTACGGAATCGGCGTGACGAACAAGCGCCTGGCCATCTCGCCCGTCTCGCACCTGCTGGCCGGGCACGGAAAGTCCGTGGCCGTGGAGGTGGCGCGCACGCTCGACGACGCAGCCGGCGAGTGCGGCGTGGACCTCGTGGGCGGGTTTACCGCGCTGGTGCACAAGGGAATCACCCCCGCCGACGCGGTGGTGATGCACTCCCTTCCGGAAGTGCTCAGCCGCACCCAACGCGTCTGCGCGTCGGTGAACGTGGCGTCGCGCAAGGCGGGCATCAACATGGACGCCGCGCTGGAGATGGGTCGGATTCTCCCGCGGATCGCCGAGGCGACGGCCGACCGGAAGGGCTTCGGCGCCGCCAAACTCGTCGTGTTCGCCAACATCCCGGAGGACAATCCGTTCAT
This sequence comes from Phycisphaerales bacterium, assembly GCA_003485185.1. Taxonomy (GTDB): domain Bacteria; phylum Planctomycetota; class Phycisphaerae; order SM23-33; family SM23-33; genus UBA12270. Next base: position 89,455 of record DNAS01000072.1, read on the forward strand.
GGCCGGCGCGATGGTCGGAGAGGGCGAGCCGGAAGCCGCCGTCAACATCGGCGTGTCCGGGCCCGGCGTGGTGTGCAGCGCGCTGAAGCGACGCATCGCCCTGGGCGGAAAGCTCACCCTGGGCGACCTGGCCGAGGAAATCAAGATCACCAGCTTCCGCGTGACGCGCGTGGGCGAGTTGATCGGGCGCGAGGTGGCGGCCGAGCTCAAAGTGCCGTTTGGAATCGTGGACCTTTCGCTGGCGCCCACCCCGCAGATCGGCGACAGCGTGGGCGAGATCCTCCGCACGCTGGGCCTGGCACGGATCGGCGCGCCGGGGTCCACCGCTGCCGTCGCCATGCTCAACGACGCGGTGAAAAAGGGCGGCGCCTTCGCCTCCAGCAGCGTCGGCGGACTCAGCGGCGCGTTCATCCCCGTCAGCGAAGACGCCGAATTGGCCGGCGCCGTCGCCGCGGGGCACCTGTCCCTCGAAAAACTCGAAGCCATGACCAGCGTCTGCTCCGTCGGGCTGGACATGATCGCCGTTCCCGGCGACACGTCCCCGGAAACCCTCGCCGCGATCATTGCCGACGAGATGGCCATCGGCGTCATCAACAACAAGACCACGGCCGTCCGCATCATTCCCATCCCCGGCGCCCGGGCGGGCGAGACGGTCGAATTCGGCGGGCTGTTCGGCTCCGCAGCCGTCCTGGAAGTCCGAAACGCCGGTGCGAGCGACACGTTTGTCCGCTTCGGCGGGCGGATTCCCGCCCCCATCCAGTCGCTGGGAAATTAGGACGGTTGAAGGCTCGCGCGTCGCGCGGTAGTCTGGTCGGCGAAAGGCGAGAGATCATGCCCGACACGACGCAACCGATCCACGTCATCGTCCGAAAGACCGAAGAGCAGGCCAACCAGGCCGCCCTCGAACTGTTCAAGATCATCGTCTGCGAGGCCGTGGCTGACCGCGGCACCTGCCGGATCGCCCTGGCCGGCGGAACCACGCCCCACCCGCTCTACCAGCATCTCGCGGCAGAGAGCGTCAGCGGCGACGTGCCCTGGTCCGGCGTGGAAATCTTCTTCGGCGACGAGCGCGACGTCCCCCACGACCACGCCGACAGCAACTACCGCATGGCCCAGCGCGCCCTGCTGGACCACGTGCCCATTCCCCCGCAGCAGGTCCACCCCATGCCCGCCGACGCGGAAGACCTCGCTTCCGCCGCCGCGCGCTACGAGCAGACCATCCGCCGGTTCGTCCCCGTCGACAACGACGGGAAAATCCCCCGGTTCGACCTCATCCTGCTGGGCATGGGCGCCGACGGGCACACCGCCAGCCTGTTCCCCGGAACCGACGCCCTGAAGGAACAAAAGAAACTCGTCGTGGCGAACTACGTGCCGGTCCTCAGCCGCCACCGCATGACCTTCACCTACCCGCTCATCAATGCTGCGCGCAACGTGCTGATGGTGGTGACGCGGGAAGACAAGGCCGACGTCGTCGCGCACCTTCTGGGCAAGGGCCAAGGCACGCCGGGCGACCTGCCCGCCGCGGGCGTCCGCCCGGACCACGGGCTGTTCACGCTGATTCTCGACGCCGCAGCCGCCAAAAACACCGGCCTGCCGACCGAGGAGTGAACGGCGCAAGTTTCCCGCTTTGTGCCGCTGCGCTACGCCTCCGCGCGCTGCTGAAGCACGCAGGCATGGCAGTGGGACGGGTCGTCGCGGCAGGGGCGCAGCACCGGCGTCTCGCACATGCACTGCTGGACGACGCG
>DNAS01000102.1 GCA_003485185.1 Phycisphaerales bacterium
GCAGGACGAACTTCGCCTTGCCGTCAGCTTCAGGAAGTCGGCCGTCTGGACCGCGTGGCTGCCCGAGCCGATGCCCAGGTTCACGTCCGGCGGCGGGATGCCCAACTGGCGGAAGAACAGGTCGCTCATCCGCTCGTCGTAATGCTGCCCGGTGTGCACCAGCAGCGGCTGGCAGCCTGGGGTATTGCGGAACGCCTCCATGAGGGGGCGATCTTCATGAAATTCGGACGGGCGCCGGCAACGCTGATGATCTTCATGCGGTCCTCATTCTCTCGACGCGTCGGGTTCCTGTCCGCGCCGCGGCGGTTCTCACGCCTTGACGATCCGGCTGCGCCCACGCCGGACAGCCTTGCAGGCGTTGCGGGTGTCGATCACACACGTGGCATGATCCACGATGAACTGGTAGTCGTACGCGCTGTGATCAGTGCTGATCAGCACGGCGTCGTACCGCGCCAGGCTCTTGGCCGTCAGCGGAACCGATTTCATGCCCGCCAGGTGCGGGTGTTCCCGCGTCGGCTTGATCACCGGGCAGTGCGGATCGTTGTAATCCACCTTTGCGCCGCGCTTCTTGAGCAGTTCGATCAGCTCGTAGGACGGGCTCTCTCGGTCGTCGTCGATGTCCTTCTTGTACGCCAGGCCCAGCACCAGGACTTTCGCGCCCTTGAGCGCCTTGCCCGAGGCGTTCAGCGCCTCCATCGTCTTGAGCACCACGAACGTCGGCATGCCGACGTTCACCTCGCCCGCCAACTCGATGAACCGCGTGGTCAGGCCGTACTCCCGTGCCTTCCACGACAGGTAGAACGGATCGATCGGGATGCAGTGCCCGCCCAGCCCCGGGCCCGGGTAAAACGCCGTGAAACCGAACGGCTTGGAACTCGCCGCACGGATCACCTCCCAGACGTCGATGTCCATCCGGTCGAAGAGCATCTTCAACTCGTTAACCAGCGCGATGTTCACGCAGCGGTAGGTGTTTTCGAGGATCTTGGCCGCCTCGGCCGCCTCACAGCTGCTGACTGGGACCACCGTGTCCAGCGCGATCTGGTAGGTCGCCACAGCCGCCTTCAGTGAATTGCGGTCGTACCCGCCGACGACCTTGGGGATCGTCTTGGTGGTGTAGTCCTTGCGCCCGGGGTCTTCCCGCTCGGGGGAGAACGCCAGGTAGAAGTCCCTGCCGACCTTCAGGCCGCCGCGCTCCAGGATCGGCAGGCAGACTTCGCGCGTCGTGCCGGGGTAGGTGGTCGATTCCAGCACGACGAGCTGGCCCTTGCGCAGCTGCGCGGCAATCGACTCGGTGCTCTTGACGATGTAGGTCATGTCCGGTTCGCGCTGCTTGGTCAGCGGCGTGGGCACGCAGATGAGGATGGCGTCCGGCTCCCGGAGGCGGCGGAAGTCCGCCGTCGCCTGGAACCGTCCGCTACGGACCATCTCTCGAACGACCTGCGAGGGGATGTGCTCGATGTAGCTCCGCCCGGCCATCAGGCTCTTGACCTTCGCGGCATCCACGTCGAACCCGATGACTTTCGCCCCCCCGCGAATGAATTCCCGCACCAGCGGCAGACCCACGTATCCGAGTCCGATAACCCCCACGACGGCCTTTCCGGCCTCGATCTTCGCCAAAAGCTGCTTGACCATAATCCTTCCCTTCGCGGTGTGTCTTGTATCAGCGTATGACGCCGGTGAAATGCCGGCATGACGTTAGTTTAGCTTAGTTTATCGGCGAACGGCAACGTCGTGTCTAGTTCCATCGGGCTTTTTTGGCAGGCCGGAGGGACCTACAGAAAGCGTTCCCTCTCGAATCGGAAGAAGAAAACCTTGGCAAGAGCACTGTGGGTTTCTTACATTGGGTTGTAACGATGATCAAGAAGGGGAGGTTCGTCGGAATGCGGATTTTCGCGGCAAGTTTTGTGCTCTCCCTTGCACCCGTCACTGCGGGGATCGTTTCCCCCGTTTTTGCGGAAGAACCCGGTAGCGCCCTGATCGCGGACATCGTGGGGAAACACAGGACTCCCGAAGAGCGGGCGGAAAAGCTGTTTCAGGCGGCAACCGCCGCGGAGGATCCCGCACTCCGCATTGCGCTGTTTTCCGCAGCAGTCGATCACGCCAGCAAAGGTGCGACCGTCGAGGCACGCACAGTCGCCGAGAAGGCCTTGACGCGCCTGTATGACCTGGCGCCGGCTCGGCAGGCGGAATGGGCTGACAAGCAGGTCGAACTGTATCGAAGGTACTTTCGTCTGGCCCGCACCGTCTCCGATAAGCAACAGGCGGGAACGAAGCTGATTCAGGCACTGGAGGTTCTCGGAGAAAACCGGGAAGCGCAGGATCGGTGGTCCGATGCCGCCAGCGCGTATCGGGAAGCCATGCAAATGGCAAGGCATCTTGGCCTGGGCAAGACGGACGCCTTGACCGGCAAGTATCGCCGCGCCACGCATCTGGAATCCATCAGCAAGCAAGTGGCGGGATACGCGCGGTTGCTGGAAAACGATCCCACAAGGTCCGCGGTCCGCCTTTTGCTCATCCTCGCCCTCGTGGTCGAATTGGACCAGCCCGCCCGCGCGGTTCCGTACTTGAACCAGGACGTGGACGAGATGCTGCGCACTTACGTGCCCCTGGCGACCGGCAAGATCTCGGACGCGGCACCTGCCGCCTGCATCGAACTGGCGCGGTGGTATCGAGGACTCGCGGGGAACGCATCTTCTACGGCCAAACCGACTATGCTTTTGCGATCGATCGCCTATTTCCAACAGTATCTTCAGACCCAAAAAAGCGGCGATGCGAAGCTTGTGGCCATCCGCCTGGAGCTTTCGGCCGTGCAGGAGGAGTGGGATAAGATCGCGGGGGTAATTCTGCCGGAAATCCTGCGGAAACAAGCCGTCCTGATCCTGACGTTTGATCGCGAGACGATCCGGAAACAAGGTGACCAGGCAGCGGCGATGGATCTCAGCCCTGCCGCAAACCACGGGCAGATATTCGGCGCCGTGTCCGTGCCCGGAAAGTCCGGCGAGGCGCTTCGATTCGACGGGGGCGACGATTACGTGCTTTTGGGAAACCCCCGATCGCTGCAAATCACGGGCGACCAGACAGTCGCTATGTGGCTCCTTCCCGAAAAACTGGACGCCCGCCGCAACCCATTCGCCAAGGCGTGGGGAGGAGAGGGCACCCTTACCCTGGAGCCTACCGGAATTCTCAACTATTACTTCGGATCGGGCGGGGGAAACAGCACGCCTTATCAGGAATTTCCTTCTGGAAAACTGACGGCGGGCAAGTGGACCCATGTCACCATAGTGCGCGACATGCAAAAGAAGTCGGTGGTTTCTTATATCAACGGCCAAAAAACCAGCGAGATTCCCTTTACTCTCTCCGCCAAGGCTTCTCTTTTGCCCGCCTATGTCGGAAAGGGATATGTGGAACCGTTTTTAGGATTGATCGACGAGGTGGCCGTCTTCGCTTCCGCCCTCTCCGAAGAAGACGTGAAACTCCTGTTTGACCTGGGGGACAAGGGCAAGAGTCTCCACTGAGAGGGCCGGTCCGCTTCCTGCCGCCGCACTCAAGAAAACCACCGCAGATCGGTCGGTGTGTTCCGCTGGATACGCAAAAAAGAGGAGCCTCCGACGACGGGCAGGTCGCGGAGGCTCCACGAAAGTTCCTGTAGGTCACTCAGCGAACCGAGTTGACCACCTGGCAGACGCGTTCCACCTGCTCGCCGGTCATGCCGGGGTGCATCGGCAGGGACAGCAGGCTGTCCGCCAGGCGCTCCGCCACCGGCAGGGACTGGCGGTTGCATTGCGGATACGCCTTCTGCTTGTGGATGGGCACCGGGTAGTGGAACGCGCAGGGGACGTTGGCTTCCTTGCACGCGGCGACCAGCCTGTCGCGGTGCGCCTTGTCGTCGCAGCGGTACTCGAACAAGTGATAGACCGGCGTGGAGTTCGGCGTCCGTTTCTGGATCCGCTCGGCCGGGAGGCGCTGGGCGTAGGCGTCGGCCATCTTGAGCCTGGCGGCATTGAAGCCGTCGAGTTTCGGCAGCATCTTGCCCAGGATGCATGCCTGGAGGCTGTGCAGCCTGCCGTTGTATCCAACCACGTCGTGGTAGTACCGCTGGTCACCCTGTCCCTGCTCGACGTACATGCGGACAGTTTTTGCCACGTTCTCGTCGCTGGTGAGCACCGCGCCGCCCTGTCCAAAGGCCCCGAGGTTCTTGGCGGGGTAGAAGCTGATTCCCGCGGCGACGCCGAAGCTGCCGGTCTTCTTCCCGTCGACCGTCGCGCCGATGGCCTGGGCGTTGTCCTCGAGGACCTTGACGCCGTACTTGCCGGCCAGGGCGAGGACTTCCTTCATCGGGCAGGGATTGCCGTACAGATGGACGGGCAGGACGAACTTCGCCTTGCCGGCCTTGAGGGCGGCTTCGACCTGGTTCAGATCGATCAGGTACGTTTGCGGATCGCAGTCCACCAGGACGGGCGCGCCTCCCGCGTGGACCACGGCATTGGCGGAGGCGATGAAGCTGTTGGTGGGCACCACCACGCCGTCGCCCTTTTTGATCCCGCCAGCCAGGAGCCCCAGCATCAAGGCCGCCGTGCCGTCCGAGCATCCGATGGCGAACTTCGTGCCGCAATAGGCGGCCAACTGGTTCTCAAAGTCCGTCAGCGCGGCCCCGCCGACAAAGGCGCCCTTGTGGATGAGGTCCGCGACGGCCGCCACGATCTCCGACTCGATGTCCGCATACTGCGCCGGAAGGTCCACAAACTTGATGGGGGTAGTCTCAGCCATTGTCTTTTGCCTTTTTCATCTCGTTGGACTGTTCCATGAAATCCCACAACGGGGAGGGGAAGGTCTTCCGCAGAATCGCGATGTTGGCCATCACGCAGTGCCCGCCGATGACGCCCGGGAACTTGTTGTCGATCTTGAAATCGTCGGTTGCCAATTTGGTGAACGACATCAGCTCCTCGTAGCTGACGCCGCACTTTTCGCTGAGGCGCTCCATCTCCTGCGTCCAGACGATCAGGTAGCCGAAGAACGTGGTCGCCAGCAGTTTGACGACCTCCCCGGCCATCGGGCTGCGGAGGCGCACGATGTTCTCCGGGGGGTGGCCCATCGCGATGAGGACTTTTTTCGCCTTCTCGAAGGCTTGGTCCGACTTCGTGGCCACGAACTTCGGGTAGCGAAGCATGTCGCGGCGCATACGGTCGCCGTGGTGCTTCCCGTGAACCTGCGTGTGGACGACGCGGTCCAAGCCGAATTTTTCGACCAGCGTGTCGGTGAAGCCCGGCACGGAGGAGGAATTGATCAGGATCACGCCAGGATCGTATTTCCGGACGTATCCCTCGACGATGGCGATGAAGTCCGGCATGCTGCCCGGAATCGCCACATGCATCGCCGCAACGGGAAATCGCGCTTTTTCCGCCTTGCCGTAACGGGGATCCTCCGTGAGAACCTGCTCGTACCCGCCGCAGCACAACTGGTAAATGGGCTTTCCGATCTCGCCGCAGCCGACCACGACCACGGTTTCCTGATTCCTCAGCATGTTTTACCTCTTGAGAACTCTGGCGGGAACGCCGCAGACCGTCTCGCCGGGGGCCACGTCCTTGGTTACCACGGCGCCGGCGCCGATGCTGCACCCGGCGCCCAGGCGGATGCCGCACAGGATGATGGCGCCGGAACCGATCGAAACGTCGTCTTCCACGAACGTTTCCTCGAGCTTCCAGTCGGGATTGTTGGCCTTGGGATGGCGATCATTGATGAAAATCACGCCGTGTCCGACAAACACCCGCTTTCCGATGTGCACGCCCTCGCAGATGAACACATGGCTCTGCACCCGCGACAGGTCGCCCACGCTGGCGTCCTTCTGAATCTCCACGAAAGGCCCGACAAACACCTTCGAGCCGATCTTGCAGCCGTACAGGTTCACCAGGTCCGGGTAGACGATCTTCGCGTCCGCCGCGATGTCGCAGCTCTGGGCTATCGGTGACATTGTTCCAGTCCTTTCACGACGTTGATCCCATCCTCAATGCCGGTCAAAGGCGTTTTGTTGTTGGCGATGCAGTCCATGAAATGCAGGGCCTCGTTCATCAGCGGTTCGGACTGGTCGTACACCATGACTTTCTGGGTGCCTTCGTCGAAATGCCTGAACCGCCCTTCCGCCGTCGCCTCGGTCCACTTGCGGTGGAACAGCAGATGGGTGTTGTTCAAGTCCCATTCCAGGATGCCCTTGTCCCCGACGGCCGAAAGCTTGCGCGTCTTGTCGGGGTATCCCCAGCTCAGGAAGGCGTTGCAGATGACCGGGCCGTACTTCGCTGTGACGTAGGCGACGTCTTGGTATGGATTTACGTCGGCCTGGACGTTGTCGGGGAACCCGTCGCACAGGTAGTTGAAAATCGACAGGTCGTGCGGCAGCAGGTCATGCACGACGCCCGCCTGCTGGTACTGCCCGAAATTCGCGCGGACCGTGTAGAGGGTCCGCAGTTTTCCGACCATCGGCAGTGATTCCTTGAACATGCGGACGGCCGGGTGATAAATGAACGTGTGCCCCACCATGACGATGCGCCGGAGGCGCTCGGCTTCGAACTTGATCTTGTAGCACTGCTCCAGGCTGTCCGCGAGGGGCTTCTCGACGAAGATGTGCTTTCCCGCGTTCATGGCCTGGATGGCCAAGTCGGCATGGCTGGCGGGGGAGGTCACCACGAAGACCCCGTCCAGGTCCATCGAGAGCATCGTGTCATAGGAATTGAGCTGCGGGATCGAGGTTTTATCGAGTTCAAACCGTTCGACGACCTTTTTCATCCGCTCGGGGCTTGCCTCGCAGACCGCGCCGAGGACGTTCAACTGTTTCAGGACGCGGATCCAGTTGGGGCCCCAGTATCCGCCCGCGCCGACGATGCCGAATTGCATGTTCGTTCGCTCCACAGAAACGTGACGAGGAAAGCAAGAAACCGACTCCTCTTCCGCGTCAGGCAACGCCGCGAAACGGTTCTTGCGGGCGCATCCATCGCGATCGCGCGATCTGCCTGCTTCCCGGGGACGGGACGGATCGGACAGGTCCCGATCCGGACGCATGATACCCGGTTTTTTTCGCTCAAACAATCAGACTATCGGCCGGGAGGAAAGGGGACTTTAACGGCCCGGGCGATCTTCGGCGCCGCTTACAATCCTGCTAAGGGAATCTTGCCGCAAGGACGATAAACGGTTATATTTAGTACAGAGCGTGAAGCTCTGTTTGGGATAGGTCATTTTTGTCATTGTATCGTAACTTCATCCGTAGTGCCGCACCAATCCGAAAGGAAGGCAATTCCATGAGCAGAAAGGCATTTACATTGATCGAACTGCTCGTCGTCATCGCCATCATCGCCCTGTTGGTGTCGATCCTGCTGCCCAGCCTCGGCCGCGCGCGGGAACTGGCCAAACGCGCCGCCTGCGCCGCCAACCTGAACGCCCTGGGCAAGGCGGGCAACATGTATGCCGCCCAGTACAACGGCATGTTCCCTGTCGCGCCGGCGGTCATTTTTAAAGGTTCCGGCAGCTATGACAAGTGGGCGGGAATGACCGACGGGACCACGTGGCGCAAGACGGTCTCGGTGGCGACCAACGACACCGTCTCGGTGACCGCGTCCCAGTGGTTGCTGGTCCGCGGAAAATTCACCGACGTCCGGACGTTCCTGTGCCCCAGCACGGAAAACACGCCCGACGACTTCACGGACGGGGCGGGCAATGTCTGCGAGTTGAAGGACCTGTACGACTTCAAGTCGCGCAAGAACGTCAGCTTCTCGTTCCAGATGCCCTACGGCGTGCCGCTGCTGAACACGACCAGCCTGGGCCAGGTCGCCTGGGCGGCGGACAAAAGCCCCTTCTTTGACGATTCCGCCGGCACGGGAAGCTGGGTCAGCGGAATCATCGTCGCCGAGAACAGCAAGTCCAACAGTTCCAAGAACCACGCCCAGGAAGGCCAGAACGTCGTGTACGTGGATTCGCACGTGGGCTGGTCGCAGTACGCCAACGCCGGCGTGGACAAGGACCACATCTTCACCCGCTACTGGTCCACGCAGTCCGGCGCCGGGGGCAACCGGCGGATCGGTTCCATGGGCGCCAATTACGCCATCATGGAGACCGACGACAGCATGCTCGCGCCGTGACTCGCGCGGGCGGCAGGGAACACGGGCTGGATTTCGCCACGGCAACGCCTGGAAATCCCCCGGCGACAGGAACGGAGTGCCGGATTGCTTACGAAAATACGAGTGCTCTTGACCTCGCCGATCTCGATCGCGCGGGTGCTGCTGGGGCGGTTGTGCCTGCGTTGCAGGGGTGTACGTTTCGGTTCCCACCTCGATCTCGAAGGCCCCGTCCAGGTGGGGACCGGAAAAAACATCCGCCTCGGCGACCACGTTCGTCTGGGAAAGGACGTCTATTTCGGCGCCTGGACCGACGGCCGCCTGTCCATCGGAGACAACAGCTACGTGGGCAGGGGAACGGTCATCCTCGCCAACCAGTCGGTGCAAATCGGAACGGATTGCCTGATCGCCCCCGGCTGCCACATCACGGACGCCAATCACGGGATCGCGCCGAACGAACTGATCCGCAAGCAACCGCTGGACGTCAAGCCGGTCCGCATCGGGAACGACGTATGGATCGGCGCCGGATGTTCGATCCTTCCGGGCGTGACGATCGGCGACGGCGCCGTCATCGGCGCCCGCGCGGTCGTGACCAAGGACATCCCCCCCGGCGCCATCGCCGTCGGTGTCCCGGCCAAGGTGATCCGCTACCGCGCCGACCCGCCTCGAATGTGATCTCGACTGTGGACCGATCACGCACAAGAGACGCTCGCGAATGCCACGAATCGTCGATTTCGTAAGGCTTTCGCCGCAGTTAGGTGGGAAAAGGCGCATTTGCACAGGTACGTGTTATTAACATACTGTACGATGATTCCATGATGGTTGGGCAATATTGAATACAAGATGACCGGACATGTTCCCATCAGCAAGCGGCGGGTGCTGATCAACTCGATCAGCTCCGTGCTGGCGACGGCGATGAACCTGGCGATCCTCGTCTGGCTCCAGCAATACCTGCTGCGCCGCATCAGCCCGGAGGAATACAGCCTCTATCCCGTCGTCGCGTCCATCATGGTGTTCATGCCGCTGCTGACGATGGTCCTGACGGGAGGCATCGGGCGATACATCGTGGAGGCCTACGCCCGGGGGGATCTGCGGCGGGTGACGCAGATCGTCTCGACGATGTCGCCTCTGCTGGCGGCTGCCGGCTTGCTCATCCTCGCCGGCGGGGGGGCGCTGTCCTGGTACGTCGGAAAGGTCCTGACCATCGCGCCGGAACAGCTCTGGCAGGCGCGCATCATGATGTTCCTGATGTTCGCGTCTTTCTCCGCGCGCCTGGCGACGGCGCCTTACTGCGTCGGGCTTTATGCGAACCAGAAATTCGTCCTCGTCAACGCCGTCAACGTGGGCGTGCAGATGCTTCGAATCGCCCTGCTGTTCGCGCTGCTGTTCGGGCTCGGGCCCCGCGTGCTGTGGGTGGTCACGGCGACCGTCGCGGCCGAACTGACGGGCCTGGCGATCACCCAGATCCTCTCCATGCGCATCATGCCCTCGCTGCGATTCCGCTTCGCGGAAATCCGCTGGCCGCTGGTCCGCCAGCTCACCTCCTTCGGCGTCTGGAACCTGGTGGGCGAAGTGGGCTACATGATCCGCCAGAGTTCCGACCCCATCGTGCTGAACAAGCTCGCCACGCCCGTGGACGTCAACTGCTTCTATGTCGGCTTCTTGGCGATTCGGATCGTGGAATACGTGTTAGGCCCCATCATCCTTCAGATGGAACCTTTGTTGACCGGCATGCACGCCACGGGCGACGCGGCCCGGCTGCGAAATACATATATTCGCGCTGGGCGCTACGCACTCTGGTTCGGGATGCTGATTGCATTGCCCTTGATCGTATTCCATACCGAGGTGTTGAGGCTGTACCTGCGCGAGACGTATGAGACGTATCGGGCGGCGGGTATGGTCATGGTACTGCTGTTGCTATGCTTCCCCATTGCTTACGGCCACGTTCTACGTTCTCGGTTGGCCAGTGCGCGGGCGGAAGTGGGGCCCAATGCGCGACGGGTTTTGTTCTGCGAATGCACGAACCTCGCCTTGACGCTGGCGCTGGTGGGGTATTTCCGGCTGGGGGCGTTGGGCTCGGCGCTGGGGACTCTGACGATCACGGCGGTGCTGCACCCGTTGCTTCTGTGGCCCCTGGGGCTGCGCATGGCGGGGCTGACGCTTCGCCAGTGGGCGGTCGAGACGGTCCTTCCGGCGGCGCTGCCCGCGCTGGCGGGGCTGGCGGCCTGGGGAATCCTGAAATTCGCCGTTCGCCCCGCGGGTTGGCTGACCCTGGGCGCGTGCGTGGCGGGCGGGGCGGTGGTCTATCTCGGCGCGCTGCTGCGATTCTCGCTGAAGGAGTACGAGCGCCAGGACCTTTCGGCCGTGCTGGCGAAGATTCGCGGGCGGATGGGAGGAAAGGCGTGAGCGGCGGCCCGTGCGACAACTCGAATCCGTCCCGCCCCCTTCGCGTGGCGGTGATGGGCACGTGGAACTGGCTGGAGGTCGCCGCCGAACTGCTGCGCCGTGCGGACATCGGCTGCGAGGTGGTGGACCTTCGCAGCCGCAGCGAACTAGCGCGGTGGATCGCCCAGGGAAAGTGGCGCCGGTTCGACGCGGTGCATCACGTCTGGGGCGTCCGCCGACCGGCGGGACTGGCGCTGCGCCTGCTCCGAAAACCGGTGGTGTGGCACTGGATCGGAACCGACGTGACGCGCTATCGGGAAGTCTGCCGCGGCGGGGGCGGAGTGCGTGGCTGGCTGGACCGGAAAATCGCCCGCCCCTGGGCGCGGGGGCACGCGGCTGATTCCCCGGAACTGGCTTCCGAACTGGCGGACTGCGGGATCCCCGCCGAGGTGGTCCGCCTGCTGCCGAAAGCCATCGAGGCGTCCGTGGAGCCCTTGCCGCCCCAGCCGGCGGTGCTGTCCTACTGGAACCCCGTCAGCCGGAACTTCTACCACGCCCCTCTCGTGATGCGTCTGGCAGCGGAATTCCCCCAGACGCCGTTCCTGATCGTCGGCGACGACGGGGCCGGTCTTTCCGCGCCCCCGAACGTCGAATTCCTCGGGCGACTGCCGGATCTGGCCGATGTTTACTCCCGAACGAGCATTTACCTGCGCCTCGTCGAGCACGACAGCCTGTCGGCCATCGTGCTCGAAGCCCTCGCCCGCGGCCGGTACGTCGTCTACAGCAAACCGTTCCCCTTCACGGAGCAGGCAAAGGATTTTTCCCAGGCCCGAGAGGCCCTGAAGCGACTGCTGGAGATTCGCCGCCCGAACGACGACGGCTCGCGCCACGTGAAGTCCTGCTACAGTCTACAGGAACAGGCGGAGACCCTCCGGCAGGCCTATCGTCGGTGGTTCGGCGAAGGCGGAAGCGGGCCGGTTGTGTCCGCCCGCGGCGCCGAGGTATTATAAAAGGCTAACAGAACGGAAACCTGCCCGGTCATCGGGCCGATGGTGTAACCATATGCGTTTGCTGCTGGCCTATATCCTGGTCTTCCTGACGGTGCTGGCGCCCGGCTTCTACCTGGGCTTCGGCCTGCCAACCATTCACATTGGCGACATCCTCCTCCTGCTGTCCCTTCCCTGTCTATGGCTCGCTAGCGATCGATCGTTCCAGAGACTGATATTTCCGCCGCACATGGCTTGGATCACCTCGGCGTACTATACGGCGGTCGGATACATCTTGTTCCTGACGATTGTCCTGATCCCGATATACGCATCGACGCTGGTTTCGGTGAGCATCTTTGCCGTGTTGGGCATGTTCAAACCGATTGTTCTGGGGATTGTGCTCTACGCCCTCGTGGATGAACGCCGGCGCGTCAACAAGGTCAGCAATTTCCTGCTGTTCATGATTTTCGCGGAAGTGCTGCTGATGGTCTGCCAAAAGTACGGTTATTTCGGGGTCAACCAGTGGCTGTCGCCGATGTACCGCGTGGGCGAGTTCAAATCACTGTACCTCCTGGGCGACCGGGTATACGGGTCGTTCGGAAACCCCAACGACGCCGGGACCGCATTGTCCCTGCTGGGCACAATGGCGTACGCGCGGGTCGTGTTCGGACAGAAAAAATGGTTCCTTCCTTCGTCGGTGGCGACGGTGCTGTCGCTGGTGGGTTGCGTGTGGCTGGCCAAGACCCGCCAAGGCACGGCGTGTCTCCTGGCGGGATGCGCCGTGGTCCAGTTCTTGGCCATTATGTATACCGGACGGCGAGGCTGGGCGAGTCTCACCGCTGTTCTAGTCATCATCGGATTGATTGTCGGCCTCTTCTACCTGGAAGCCGACCCCGTGCTGGCGAAACGGTTCGGCATGTTCACGGGCGAGTCCGTGGAGAGGGAAAGCTCCATCGCGGCGCGTCTGGCTCTCTGGCCGACGGTGTTCGACATCCACGGGATGTCGCTGTTTGTCGGAATGGGAATGGCGGCCCGCATCGGAACGGAAACGGTGTGGGACAGCGGATACATCAATACGGTCATCTGCGGGGGCCTGCCTTCGCTGATCGGGCTTCTGCTCATCTTTTTCACCCCGGCAGCGATGTCGCTGCGACGGATGCGATGGCTCGGCGCGAGTCACGAGGACTTCTGGATCTTCGCCACCTGCGCGGCGATCTTCCCTCCGCTCCTGCTGACCAACATCATCAACGATACCCTGAACATCTCGAGGATCATGTCGATCCCGGTCATGATTTACGTCGTGATGGCCATTCGATTGCGCCTGGAAGAGGAACAGTGGACGGCGGAATGGGAATCCGACGCGTTGCTCGCGCCGGAATCGTGGACGGACGGTCGCGTTACCGTCTGATCGGCCCGGCACGTCGCGGGTGGAAGCGGATCAACCGGCGCGTAGGAGACAAAGCGGCATGGAGCAGGGATTAGAAGCGCCGTTCGCATCTTCGACCAAACCACCTCTGGCGCGGGTCTGTCACATCACCACCAACCATCGGGCGTTGGATGGTCGGATTTTCTACAAGGAATGCTGCACGCTGGCCGACGCGGGGTATGACGTGCACTTGGTGGCCTACCATCCGCAGGACGAAATCCTCAACGGCATCCGCATTCACGCCGTCCCCCGCCCGCCCGCCGGAAGGCTCAGGCGATTTTTCGTCTGGCCGTGGCGGTTCCTGATCCGCGCGGCGCGGTTGCGCCCGGACCTATACCACTTCCACGACGCCGAGTTCCTTCCGCAAGCGATGGTGCTGCGCTGGGTGCTGGGCGCGCGGGTGGTCTACGACATGCATGAAAACGTACCCGCCCAATTCCTCGGCCAGATCCTCACCTGGATCCGTTTGCCCAACTTCGTCCGACGGGCGGCGGCATTGGTGTATCGCACCCTCGAGACGTTCGCCGTCCTGGGAATGAACCTGATCGAGAGTGACATGATCGAAGGCCGTTTTCGTCAACCGAAACAGTCGATCCGCAATCTGCCCCTGTTGAAAAGCTCCCCGCCCGTTCCGCGCAAGAACGAGGATTTCCGGCGCAAGCCGATCCTCATCTACACGGGGGGCATTTCCGTGGCGCGGGGAATCCTGGCCATGCTGGAACTAGCTGATCGGTTGGCGCAAAGGAATCAGCCGTTTGAAATGCGGATCGTCGGCGAACTCCCTTCCGGAGAACTGGGGCAGCGGATCGAGTCCTTCCTTTCCGAGAGGAAACTTTCCTCGCAGGTAAAACTCTATAGAAAGGTGCCGTTCCCGGAGTCCCTGCGCTTGGTGGCAGAATCGACGTTGGGGCTGTCACTGCTCAAACCGCTGCCGAACTACCGATATGCCCTTCCAACCAAGATTCTGGAATACATGACGTACGGCCTTCCGATCCTCTCCTCCGACATCCCCTGCTCGGCCTATTACGTGCGCCGATACCAGGCGGGGATCGTGACGGACATGGACAATGTCGAGGCGCTGGCGGACGCGGCGATCGGGCTTCTGACGGATCCCGATCGGATGCTCTGGTATTCCCGTAACGGACAGAAGGCGATCGCGGAAGAGCTCAACTGGGAACGCGAATCGAAGCTTCTTTTGCAGTTCTACGAAAGACTTTTGTGGGGCCGTCGGGACGTCGCGCCGTGTTTTCCGCATCGTCCTCGAGGGCTCAGCATTCAAGGAGTGGCCTGAACACCCATGTTGCTTTCCACGAAGACAAAGAGGGAATCCGTTTCCGAGACGATTGGCGGCAGCGAGAAGGGACTGCGAATCGTCTACATGCTCCCGGAAGACCTGAATCGAACCGGCAGCGGGATCGTGCATTTCATGGCCGTCGCCAAAGGACTCAGGAAACGCGGGCACGACGTTTCCATTCTGGCGCCCCAATATTCCGGAAAGATGTTTCGCCCCAAAGGTTTCCACAACATCCTCGTCCCGCTGCCGGGACGGAACATGGTCACATATTTGCTCTTTCAGGTTCTGGCCGCGATTCTCATGCCCTTGATCTGGCTGCTGCATCGTCCCCATGCCTTGATGGTGAGAGGGGGGTGGGGTCTGGGCTTTCTGGTTTATCTTGCCGCCCGGGCAATGGGCATTCGCGTGGCCGTGGAGGTCAACGGGATCCCGTGGGTGGAAATGGGATCGCGCGGATTGTCGGGCGTCACGCAGGCTTTCGCACGGAAAACAGCCGCCTGGGAATGTCGTACCGCCAACCGCATCATCGCCGTGACCCCCATGATCGCCCAGGAACTCATTCGCGTGTCGGGGAAAAATCCGGCGGAGGTTTTCGCGATTCAAAACGGGGCGGATCCAGAGGAATTCGCCCGGGACAACCGTCAGCCCAAACGGTCCGCGTTGAAACTGGCCTCCGATAAAATGATTGTCGGTTTCGTCGGGGATTTTTCCCCATGGCACGGAACGCGGCAAATCATCGAGTCTGCTTCGCTGCTGCCAGAAACCATCCGTCGGCAAGTGCAATATGTCCTGGTCGGGGCGGGAGAGGGTTGGGAAGAAGCCCGTCACCAAGTGCATGCCGCCCATCTGGATGATGTGATCGCGCTGCCCGGATTTGCCCGTCGCAATCTCCTGAAGGATTACCTAGCGGTGTTCGACGTGGGCCTTCATGTCGAAGGATCTTACAAGCGTGGGCAATTCGGAAGTTCCGCGCTGAAATTCTGGGAGTATCTGGCCGCCGGACTGCCGGTGATCGTGTCCGATGACATCAACCTGACTCGGATTGTGCAGGCCGACAACATGGGCCTAGTCATTCCGGACACGAATCCGGAAACTATCGCCAAAGCCGTAACGGACGTGTTCTCCCGGCGGGAGGAATTCCGGTCGATCGGAGAGCAAAACCGTCGTGTGCTGCGCGATAAATATTCCTGGGACGTCGTCGCCGGGACGGTCGCCAGGGTGCTGGCGGGCGAGCCGGTTCCCCACGCCTGTTGTGCCATACGGGAAGGGAAAAACGAATGACGACCCTCGCGACTCACTCCCGGAACGGCAAGGTTCGGGTTCTGCAATTTGCCGGATCCAGCGCGACGTTTCAATTCGTTTATCCATTGATGCGCGCCCTCGTCGAAGACGGCTTTTCTGTCATGGCCGCCGCCAAGCAGGAAGGAAAATCCCTCCCTTTCGAATCCATCGGCGTCACGGCTTTCGACCTGCCGGTTCCGCGGCGCCTGAGTCCGCTGGCCATCCTGAAAGCCGTCTTCGCGACGGCAAGCCTGCTGCGCCGCCATTCTGTCGACATCATCCAGGCC
Organism: Phycisphaerales bacterium; assembly: GCA_003485185.1. Lineage (GTDB taxonomy): Bacteria > Planctomycetota > Phycisphaerae > SM23-33 > SM23-33 > UBA12270. The sequence continues at coordinate 15,759 of DNAS01000102.1, forward strand.
CATACCTATGCCGGGGGGATGATCGGTCGGCTGGCGGGTTGGGTGGCGCGGACCCCGGTGGTGATATACACCGGTCACGGGTGGCTCTACACGCCGGACACTCCTCCTCTGAAAAAGTGGGTCATCCGTTTCACGGAACGTCTTTTCAAGCACCTGACGGATTGGTTTTTCCTCATCGGGCAAGAAGAATACGAGGTGGGATTGCAGGACCGGATTCTCTGCCCGGGCAATTCGGTGCTCGCGCACAGTGTCGGCGTGGACTGCGATCAATTCGATCCCGTCGCGGTTCCCCATGAGACGAGGCAACGGCTGCGCCGGGAATTCGGCGTGCAGGAAGACCAGTGTCTGTGGACCTTCGTCGGGCGACTCGTGGAGGAAAAAGGTCTTCTGGAACTCGGTCAGGCCTTCGCTGGCCTGTGGAGAGAAGTTCCTGCTGTGCGACTTCTGATCGTGGGTTCGGTCGGCGCCTCGGAACGCGACCAGACCTGCAAACAGAAACTCCTGTCACAATTGGAACGCGACGGATGCCGCGAGGCGGTGATTTTCGCGGGGCAACGCCGAGATATCCGCGACATTCTGGCCACCAGCGACGCGTTCGTCCTTCCGACGTATCGCGAAGGCATGCCCGTGTCGCTTCTGGAGGCGATGGCCATGGAACTGCCCTGTATCGGGACGGATATTCCCGGCTGTCGCGAGGAAATCGTCGACGGTCAATGCGGGTATCTGGTGCCGGCCCGACAGGTTGAACCGTTGCGTTCCCGGATGCGCGACTTGCTTTCAGATCGCCAACGCGCAGTCCAGCTGGGTCGGGCCGCGCGGCAGCGGGTTCTGGAAATGTTTTCCCTCTCCAGGGTGCTGGAAATCCAACTCGATGCGTATCGAAGAATCCGGGAAGACCTGCTTCGAAAAAGAGCCTCGCGCCGGAATGGAGCATCATGGGCGCAATCCTGAAACTCATGTGCCGCCCGAACTGGGCCGCCGGAACCGACCTGGTGGCGCGGTACGAATCGGATTTCGCCGCGACGGTCCTGAACGCCCCCGTCACGTGCCTGGCCTTCTGGCGCGCGCGGGTCGCGCTCTGGACGATCCTGCGGGCGCTGGGGATCGGGCAGGGCGACGAGGTGGTCGTGCCCGCTTACACCTGTGAGATGGTGCCTGCCGCTGTTCGGTTCACAGGCGCTTCCTGCCGCTACGCCGACGTCGCCCCGAACGATTTCAACGCCTCGCCGGAGACTCTCGCGGCGGCCCTCGGCGAGCAAACGCGAGCCATCGTCTGCCAGCATACCTACGGCGTGGGCTTGCCGATCGATCGGTGGAAGCAACGGGCGGAACAGGCCGGCTGTGCCTTGCTGGAAGACTGTTGCCAGCTCGTGGAAACCGGCGTCGCCGGACGGGGGATCACCGGCGCGGCTTCCTTCTTCAGCACCCAATGGAGCAAACCATATACCACGGGCCTGGGGGGGATGGCCGCGTTCACCGATCCGGCGCTCTGCGAAAAATCTCGCGAATTCCGCTCCGCCTTCCCCACCGAGGGCAATCGCGGGAAATCCCGCTCGCTGGTCCTTCAAGTGCTGGCGTATCGGGCGACAGTGCGCCCGGCGACGCGCGCGGTGGTGGGAAAGCTGTACCGCTGGGCGCAGCACCTCGGTCTGGTGCGCGGCACGACCACGCCCGAGGAATACGGCGACACCATTCCCGACGATTATCTTTCCGGCGCGACGAATGCCCAGGCCGTGCTGGGAATGGCGCAGCTGACGCGCTGGCGGCAAAACGTCGAGCATCGGCGGATGCTGACGGGCTTGTACTTAGACCGACTTGGCGCGATGGGCATTAACACGAGCGCGCTGACAAGGGCGTCCCAATCCCCCGCACTGTGGGCCGTGCCGCTGCTCGTGGAAAACAAGAGTGAAATCCTCCAGCTCGCGGGGCGGAAAGGATTGCCGATTGCCACGTGGTTCGGCCGGACGCCCGCACACATCCATCCCGATACCGCGGCCCGCTACAACTATCGTCCGGGGCAATGCCCCGCGGCCGAAAGGCTCTTCGCCCGGGAAATCCATCTAGTGACCTCCCCCTCGGTCTGTCCTGAACGGGCGGATCGGGCCGTCGCGCTGCTGCGCGACCAAGCCATCCGGGTGGAAAACCGCGAAGATGTCGATTAGGGTAGACGCCATGAATGTCGAGACCGTCAAGGGCGTGGAAGATCGTTGCGACGCGTTCGTAAGACGCCAGCCGGACGCCAAGCTTTGCCACCTCACCGCCTGGAGCGAAATGCTGACCCGCAAACTGGGGTACGAGTGCCACTATCTCGCCCTCCGCGACGGCGAAGAGGTTCATGGAATTCTGCCCCTGACGCACGTGCGTAGCCGGCTGTTCGGAAATCGCCTCATCTCCCACGGATTCAGCAATTACGGCGGACCACTGGTCCGTGACGAAACCGCTCTCCAAAACCTCTTCGAACGGGCCGTCGCGCTGGCGGAGGAAGTAGGATGCGCCTCGATCGAGTTTCGCAACACGCGCGCCATGCCGTATGAGCTGCCCGAGAGAGAGCATAAGATCTCCATGCACCTCCGCCTGGACCGCGATCCCGAGACGCTCTGGAAAGGGTTCGATGCGAAGGTGCGCAACCAGGTTCGCAAGGCGGAAAAATCCGGACTGCAAGCCCTCGACGGCCAAAGGGAATTCCTCGACGATTTTTATCATCTTTACAGCCTCCGAATGCGTGAACTGGGGACGCCCTGTTACTCCCGCCGGGTGATGGAAGCAATCCTGGATTCGTTTCCGGACAACACCCGCGTCTTCGTGGTCCGCCAAGATGGAAAGGCTCTCGGCGCCGCCCTGATCTTCTGGTTCAACGGGTTGGTGGAGATTCCCTGGGCCTCGACGCTGACGGAATACAATCGGCTCTGTCCCAACAACCTGTTGTACTGGTCCATCCTTCGCCACTCGTGCCTCGTGGGAGCCGACTGGTTCGATTTCGGACGGTGCACCGAGGGCGGCGGGACGTACCAGTTCAAGAAACAATGGGGCTCACAGCCTGTGCCTCTGCATTACCAGTATTGGTTTCGGCCGGGAAGCGACACGACGCCCGCCAACCCGGACGATCCCCGCTACCGGCGAAAGATCGAGTTGTGGAAGAAGCTTCCCTTGTGGCTGACGCGCTGGGCCGGGCCGATCATCAGCCGGGGCCTTTGCTGATTCCCGGCCTGACAGGCCAATCGGGAACAACGCAGGAAATTGTCAGACATGTCCTCCCAGCCGCTGAACATCCTTTCGGTCGATGTGGAAGACTGGTACCAAGCGGTGTCGCTGCTGGCGGGGCTTCCGGCAAGCGAGCGCCTTCACGTGGCGTTTCGTCGGGGCCTGCATCGCTTGCTGGACTTGCTGGACTGCCAGGGGGTAAAGGGCACATTTTTCGTGTTGGGGATGACGGCGGAAAGGGATGTGAGCCTGGTGGGGGATCTTGCTTCCGCCGGGCACGAGATCGCGACCCACGGGTACGGACATCGGCACCTTTGGCAAATCCCGATGGAGGAGTTCCGCGAAGATCTGCGTCGTGGCCTGGGCATTCTGCGGGAACGGACCGACTCGCCCATCCTGGGGCACCGCGCCCCGCAGTTTTCCGTGCCGAGGGATCGAACGTTGGAATTTTTCCGGGTCCTAGTAGAAGAAGGTCTGACATACGACAGCAGCGTATATCCGTTTGGCGGTCGCCGGTACGGCCTTGCGGATCGGCCGCGGGAAATCCACCGCGTGGAGACGCCGGCCGGGCCGATTCTCGAGGTACCGCTGAGCGTCCGGACCGTCTTGGGGCGCCCCTTGCCGGTCAGCGGAGGAGGCGTCTGGCGGCTGCTCCCGGCTTTCCTCATCGCCGATTGCATTCGCCGGCTGAACCGCAAGGATTTGCCGATGGTCACCTACGTGCACAACTACGAGTTCGATCCGGAACCATTGCGCTGCGAGGAAGGCGGCATTCCCCGGGGGATAAGAAGCCGAAGGATCAATTTCTTACAGAATCTTCGGCGCGGGTCCGCTTACGGAAAGCTGCGCGCGATGCTCGAACAGTTCAGGTTCGTCCCGATTCGCGAATACCTGACCGCCAAAGGATTGCTGTGATCGAGGGGAGATCCGCAAGGGGCCCTATTTCACATCGATCACGTAAACGTTCATCGGCAGGCCGTGATGCTCCCTCGTAATCGCCAGGCGAAATCCGCATTTCAGGTAGAACTGGTTGGCGGTTTCGTTTTCGCTCCAGACGGCCACCTTGACCCGCGCGACGCTCCGCCGCGCGAATTCCGCCAGTGCCGCCTGCATCAGGGCTTTTCCCACCCCCTTGCCGCGCGCCTTTTCGGAAACGGCGATGCTGAGCACCTCGGCCGAGGGAAGATCGTCGCCGACCTGCGAAGGATATCGCAGCGTGTGCCAGATTCGCCGGACAATCCCCGGTCGTACCACGAACCGTGCCAGGATCAGGGCCATCCACACGCCGCGGCGCCATAACGCTTGCTTGTACATCTTTCCGACACTCTGGGCACAGGCAATGAAACCGAGCACCTCGCCGTCCGGTTCCTGCCAGACATACCCAAAGGCGGAAGGGCAAGAGGGGATCGCGGAATACAATTGTCGGAGGAATGCTTTGCCCAGGGACGAGAGAAAACCCGTGCCGATTCCTTCGCGGTGCAGGTGCGCCGCCTCGCGGGCGTGTCGTTTAGACAAGGCGAGCAGGGCATCATTCATACGTGATATTCCCTTCCGTCAACTCACCCAACTGCGAAAGCCAAGGCGCTTCAGGACACTGGGCGAGCACAAGCTTCCCTTCCGGATCGATCGCGTCGAAGCGGCGGATTCCGGAGCATCGTTCCACCTGTTCGGCTGGACCGAAAACGGAAACAAACCACGCTGTAGCCGAAACTCCCTCCGCCCGGACGAGCAACAGGGGCGAGGCTTTCTTCTCGCCGTAATAACGTGATTCCCACCCCTCGGGCGGGGATTCCTGTCCGACAATCAGTTTCGTCGCGGCGGACGGACCGAGCAGGAGAACGCGGAAGTCCTCCCGGCCGACTCGCCCCCGCAAGCCGTCGGCGACTTGCACCCAGTCCTCGCCACCGAGCCGCCATCGGAGGGTCGCATTCCGGCTGCCTAGACCGCCCAGGACGCCATCCATCACAATGTAGACGTCTTCCACGCGGCAAATGCGGCGCCGATGGATCACGGGCGTTCCGAGGCCAGCGTCATAATATCCGTAATGCTCCCCCTCGAAAACGCCAATTCGCCCGTCTGATAAAGTCCGGAACCGCAGCAGTTTTGACTTCGTCCAGCGGATTCATGCCGGGATTCTATGCGATCTGCGGGAGTCCCGCTCCCGCTTTGCCGCAGGATCAGATGATGCACTCCGCCGGAACCGCGCAATCCGGCTCAGCGGCGCGACACGATCGCCGCTGCCAGCACGTCCTTAACGCGCGAGACCTGCCCCTCGGACAGGTTCGCGAAGAACGGCAGGGCGATCGTGCGCGCGGCGATGCGCTCGGTGATCGGGAAATCGCCTTCCTTCGTGCCCAGCATCTCCTTGATGTACGGCTGGGTGTGGATGGGCGCGAAGTAGTTGTTGCAACCGACGCCTTCCTTGCGCAGGTGCTCGAGGACCGCGTCGCGGTCGGCCTCGGTGAACTCGTCGGCCAGACGGATGACGTAGACGAACCAGCTCGCGTTGTTGCGGTCGGCCATCGGGGGCAGGTGGAGCAGGCCCTGGTCCACCAGATCACCCAGCGCCTGATCGTACAGGTCGGCGGCGGCACGGCGCTTGGCGAGGATGTCGTCCAGCCGGCGGACCTGCACCTCGCCCAGGGCGGCGTTGATCTCGCTGAGACGGTAGTTGTAGCCCAGCCGGGCGTGCGACAGCCAAGCGTCGGTGGCCCGCCCCTGGTTCCGCATGGAGCGGCACAGGTCGCGCACCGACTCGCTGTCGGTGACGATCAGTCCGCCCTCGCCGGTGGTGATCTGCTTGTTGGGGTAGAAGGCGAAGACGCCGCACTCGCCGAAGTTTCCGGCCGGCCGCCCGTCCAGGCTCGCGCCCAGCGCCTCGCAACAGTCCTCGATCAGCAGCAGCTTGTGCTTGCGGGCGATCTTCTCATAGACGTCGAAGTGGGCGGGGTTGCCGAACACCTCGACGGGCAGCAGGGCGCGGGTCCGCGGCGTGATGGCCGCCTCGATCGCGGCCGGATCCAGGTTGTAGCTCACCGGGTCGATCTCGGCGAAGACAGGCGTCGCCCGCTCGAACAGCACGCAGTTGGTCGTCGCGATGAAGGAGAAGGGCGTCGTGATGACCTCGTCGCCCTCGGCCAAGCCCAGGGCCTTGACGCACAAGTGCAGGCCGCTCGTGCCGCTGTTGACGCCGATGCCGTATTTCCGCCCCGCGCGGGCGGCGCAGGCGCTCTCGAACGCTTCGATGCGCGGACCGATGCTCAACCGGTCGCCTCGCAGCACGTCCAGGACCGCGTCGATTTCCTGCTGGGTGATGTCCGGGTTGGACAGCGGAACGGATTGCTCGCTCACGGGAAAGCCTTTCTGGGTGGATTCCTGTTTTCAAACGTCCTGGGCAAAGCCCGCAGATCTGCCCGCTGGGGCGCACACGTCCGCAACGAAAGTGCCGCTTTGCCCTTACGCGAACCGACTGCCGGGACGGGGCCTTGAGAAACCATCGGCCCAGACCGGGACTCGCTTTAATTCTACCGGCTGCCGGGCGGTTCGCAACCACCCTTCCACCCCGATGCTTTTGGGGGAGGCGCCCCACCCCCCTCAGGGGTGCCGGGCAAGAGGGGAAGGGCTCAAGTCGTCCGCCCTCGCCGTCGATGATACTCTCGTCGGGCGGGGTGCCTGAGTAGGGGGAGCCTGATTCTTGACATACCGGCCTTCGTCCATATAAAAAGAGCGAGTGACTCGCGGTCTTGTGACGCCGGGTTGCGCTTCCGAAAGGCGGCATGCAATGCGAATCGGACCCAAACCGGCTTTGCTTTTCGGATTTGTGCTGGCGGCAGCTGCACTTGCCGTCACGGCAATTGCCTGGAAGACGAGACCGCCGGAAGTTCGTCCTGAATCATCGGCCTTCGCCCACCATTCGCTGTATTCCCAGTACGATTTCACGCCCCGCGAGAATGTCATCCATCTCGGAACCCAGCCGCTGTGGTCTTTTGCCGGGAACGTCATGGAAGCCATGCGGCGCGACGCCGTGCTGAAGAAGGAGCTGGTGAAGCTCGGCCTGAAGATTCGATTCCACTCCTTCCTGACGGGCGCGGACATCAATTATTTCGTCGAGCGGGGAGATCTCGACGGAGGCATCTGCGCTGATATGGCCATTTTCCGCATCGCAAGCCGGGTGCCGGTTTTCATCCCCGTCCTGACGGATCGGGGCTACGACGAGATCGTCGCCCGCAAGGTGGTCCAACTGGAACATCTCAAGGGCAAGCGGATCGGCGTGCCTCTGGGGACGTCCACTCATCACGCCGTGCTGGACGGTCTGCGGCTTTCCGGCATCGGCGAAGAAGAAGTCGCCGTGGTGGCGATGCAGGCCACGGAAATGGCGGCGGCGCTCAACGAGGGCAGGATCGACGCCTGCGGAATATGGGAGCCGCTGACATCTTCCCTCCTCCAAAGTTGCCCCGGAAGCACCGTGATTCATCGCAGCCAGTACCTTGGATTCCTGTATTTCACGAAGTCCTTCGCGGACCGCCACGAACAGGCTGTTCGCCAGATTGTGGCCGCCCATGTGCGGGCGACTGCCTGGATGCTGCGGGACCGAGACAACATCCTGCTTTCTTGCCGATGGGCCAGCGAAGCCAGCGCCCCGCTGGCTTCGAAAACCGAATCGCCATTCTCGGTCGATGACATGGTGCAGGCCGTCGTGAAGGCCAGCGGAATCAGCCGCGGGGCGCTCATCCCTTCGTCTGTTCTGAAAGAAGGGGGCCAATTGCATCGCGAACTGGATTTCCTCAAACGCAGGGGACATCTGCCCCCGGAGACCGACTGGTTGACGGTTCGGGCGATGTTCGACAGGACAATCCTCCAGAACATCCTCGTCGATCCCGCACGGTATCGCCTTGAGGAGTTCCAGTACGACGGGGGGAAAGGCTATGAATGCAATGCCTCACTCCGCCCCCCTGACGACCCGAAGGCCGGTTTCTTCCTGGGTCTGCGATTCAGGATGGCGATCTGCTTCGGATTGTTGCTCATGGGCGTCATGACAGGGATCCTCCTGTCGGTGGCGTTCGGGTTTCCGCTCACCAACTGGGACGGGGTTTACGGCCACGAACAGACCAGCGCCGCTACACATCTCAACGTGGTGGCCGACTTGAAGAAAGAACGTTTCCTGCTCTGGCTCGAACAGCGAAAGGCCAACGTCCGGGCGCTGTCGCAGAACGGGATTGTCGAAAAGTCCGTCAAGGAACTCGAGCGGATGGTGAGGGAGAAACGGGCCGAAGGCATATCCCCGGATGTCTTTTGGTCGTCGATTCCGCGCGAACCGACTTACCAGTCGCTTCTTCGCCGTCTGGCCATCGTCATGGGCAGTTACGGGGTGTTCGAACGGATCCGTATCGCCGATGCGGAGGACGGTGTGATCCTGGCCGCGACGGACGGCATTGCCCTGGGCCAGAGCGTTGCCGATTTGAAGGCTTTCCGGCAGGCGGTGATGGGATCGCGATATGAGTGGGTGGACGTGATTCTCGAGCCTCAGACCAACAGGCCTTACATGAATGTCGCAACGGCAATCTGCGACTACGATCTGAGGGAACGGGGGCAGCACAAGGTCCTGGCGGTCGTGATCGCCCACATCGACACCGACGAATTCCTCAAGCCGATGCTCTACACCGGCGGAGGGGTGGGAGCGACCGGGGAAATCATCCTGGTCAACGAGGACCGGCGCATCCTGATGAGTCTGAGTCATCCGCTCGCCAGTGGAAACCTCGCAAGAGAGCTGGAACACCAGATTCAGGGCAAGCACACCCAGTTGGCCTGCATGGGCAAGGAAGGCCTGGTTTCCACCGAGGATTATCGCGGCGTGAGCGTGCTGGCGGCATACCGACACCTGCCCATCGGCCCCGATCAGGACTGGGGCATGGTGGTGAAACAGGACAAGGCGGACATTCTCGGGCCGGTCTGGGAGACGGTGGGAACAACCCTTGCGGTCGGCACGGCGGGGTTCCTGATCAGCCTGATCATCCTCCTGGCGATTGTGAATCGGCTTGCCCATCCCATTCGGATGCTCAGTCAGACTGCCGAACAGGCCCGTCGCGGCAATCTGTCCGTGCGAGCAATCGTGGGACGAAAGGACGAGGTCGGCCGCCTGGCGGAATCGTTCAACTCCATGATCGAGCGCATCCAGGGTTGGCAGGGCGTCCTGGAGGCGCGTGTGCAAGAGCGCACTTCCCAGCTTCAGGACGCCAACGATCGGTTGGCCAAGGAGGTCGACAAACATCGGCAAACCGAAGAGGAGCGGCACCGGATGGAACGTCAGTTCGTGCAGGCGCAGAAGATGGAAGCCATCGGACAGTTGGCCGGCGGAATCGCCCACGATTTCCGCAACCAGCTTACCGTCATCAAGGGCTACGCGGAGATGCTTCTGCGGCGCGGACTGGTCGGCGAGGAAGGTCAGCAATACATTGAGGAGATTCTCAAGGCGGCTAACCGGTCGGCGGCCGTCTCGGCGGACCTGCTGTCTTTCAGCCGCAAACAGACTCTCCGTCCAAACGTCGTCGATCCGAATGACGTCATGAGCGACACCGTCAAGGTTCTGCTCAAGACCATCCCGGAAAACATCGAACTGAAAATCAAAAGGGGCCCCAACGGTGGGCACATCCTGATCGATCCCGATCTGATGAAGCACGCCCTGATGAATCTCGTCATCAACGCGCGGGACGCCATGCCCGGTAGCGGGCGGATTATCATCGAAACCGCCAATGCGACACTGGACGCGGCCTATGTCGCCTCACATCCCGACGTGAGCCCAGGCGCTTACGTGATGGTGGCTGTCAGCGATACGGGCGAAGGCATCGCCCCGGCGGACATGGCGAAGGTTTTCGACCCGTTTTTCACCACCAAACCCGTGGGGAAGGGAACGGGGCTTGGATTGGCGATGGTTTATGGTTTTGTCAAGCAAAGCGGAGGGCACATCGCTGTCTACAGCGAGCTGAAACACGGTACGACCTTCCGGCTGTATTTTCCCCGCGTCGATGCCGTCGTCGGGGCGGGCCTGGCCGAAGAGGAGCCGGCGCCTCCCCACGGCACGGGAACGGTTCTGCTCGTCGAGGACGATCCGGCGATTCGCAAAATGATACGGGATACCCTCCAGGATTACGGCTATTCCGTGCTCGTGGCGGACGGTGTTGACCATGCCCTTGTCATGGCCGGCGAACACGGCGGGGAAATCGGCCTGCTCCTGACGGATGTGATCATGCCGGGCCTGGACGGGTTCGAACTCTCACGGCGAATCGTGAGCGCCAATCCCGCGGTTCGGGTCGTCTACATGTCCGGCCATGCCGCGGAGGCAATTAACGGAAAAACCCCGATGCTGACGGATGTTCCGATCCTGACCAAACCATTCTCCGCCAAGGCGCTGGCCGAAGCGGTGTGGGATGTGTTGCGCAAGACCCCGAACGCAGGCAATTAAGCTCGCCAGCCCTCCCGCCGCGACCCTCACGTCACGGCGCGGAAGCCCGCGCGGGGACCGCCGCAGACAGGACATGGATCCGGCGGATCGCCCAAGACGGTGCAGCCGCACCTGCCGCAGACATGGACAGGACTTTCGGGCAGATCCCCGCTCTCCCGCACGCACTGGAGGGCTCGCTGATACAGCCCATAGTGCTGCCTCTCGACTTCCATGATGCGGGACAGCAGTTCGGCCAACGGGCTGTTCTCGTCTTCCACTGCTTCCTTGAGGAATCGGGCATAGAAATGCTGGAACTCCGCTTCCTCGATGGTTGCGGCCTGATGAAGATTGTCCGCGGTCGAGTCGTTCCCGCCCAGCAGCGCGGCCTCGGCGCGGACATGGATGAGTTCGGATTCCGCCACCGCGCGAAAGAGGCGGGCAACCTGGTGTTGGCCTTCGGCTTCCGCCTTCTGCGAGTAAAGAAGGAAGAGTTCCCGGTTTTTCGACTCCAGGGCGAAGGCTTGTTTCAGTTTCTCCCGAATGGCCATGACGTCACCTCGATTCTTTTGCGGCCCCCAGTCCCTGGCGCTGCTCTCACGGGCCTTGGCCTGTTTTGAAGGGAGTCAACATCCCGCCCGCCCAGGACATTCTATGCCGACTCGACAGGCGGCGCCCAGAAACTCCGCCCCACCGGATGGGCAGCGGTCAATTACCGTGGTTGAGCCTTGCCCCCGGCAGGGGGCCCCCGTAGAATCCCCACACTCAGTTCTTTTGTTGTTGATGGCGCCGTAGCGCCCGAAGTTTCACGGCGATCCGCAGTCAACCTGCGCCGGTCTTGTCAATTTTCACGACCCCCCGGCAGTAAAGAAGAGGAGCGCGCGCATGGACCACGGACCCGCAAGCGACTGGTCGAAAGACCGGGCCAGTTCATTCAAGACCCGCGTGGGCGTCTGGATGTTCATCCTGTACGCCATCGTGTATGTGGGCTTCGTCCTGATCAACAGTTTTGATCCCAGCCTGATGGCCAGCGACCTTGGCGGGTCCAACCTGGCTATCGTATACGGCTTCGGGCTGATCTTCTTCGCGTTGATGCTGGCGTTCGTCTACAACGCCACATGCACGGCGGCCGAGGAGGAACTCAACAAGGACCGCCCCGACGACAGCAGCGCCGACGAGACGGATGAGGAGGCCCGCTGATGTACGAGACTTCCGGCTGGGCCATCGCGGTTTTCGTCGGTTTCGTTACCGTCGTGCTTTGGATTTCCTATCACTTCGCCCGACAGGCCAAGAGCGCCAAGGGGTACTTCGCCGCCGGCGGGCAGATCCACTGGTCGGTCAACGGCATCGCCTTTGCCGGCGATTACCTCTCCGCCGCCTCGTTCCTGGGCATCTGCGGAATGATCGCCACCTTCGGCTACGACGGGTTCCTGTACTCGATCGGCTACCTGGCGGGGTGGGTGGTCGCCCTGTTCGTGGTGGCAGAACCGATGAAGCGCCTCGGCAAATTCACCTTCACAGACGCCCTGGACAGCAAGTTCCAATCCAAGAGAATCCAGTTCATCGCCGCCCTGAGCACGCTGGTGGTGTGCATCTTCTACCTGATTCCGCAGATGGTCGGCGCCGGTTCGCTGGTCACGCCGTTGCTGGGCGTGAAACACGTCTGGGGCGTCATCATGGTGGGGGCGATCGTCACCATCATCGTCGCGACGGCGGGGATGGCCAGCACGACGTATGTGCAGTTTTTCAAGGGACTGCTGCTGATCGTCTTCTCGATCGCCGTGGTCATCGTGACGCTCTACCAAGGTCTCCAGAAGGCACCGGCCATGGAAGAGCTGGCCGTCACCGTCGCCTCCGACGGCAAGGTGGCGCTGAAGGAGCCCGGCGGCCGAACGCTGGTCTCACAGGTGACGGCGGACAAGAAGACGTTCGTGGAGCTGGCGGTCGAGGGCAAAGGCAGCACCTGGTGGCATCTGGGTAAGGCTGGTGAATCCGTGGTGCTGCGTCCGTGCCAATGGGTGACGGAACTGGCCCAGCCGGTCAAGGACGGCGAGGGGCGCCTAGTCAGCCGGCTGTACAACGGCGTGCCCGTCACGGAGAGCGAACCCCTCCAGGCCGGCGGGCACGGAGAGAACACCTCGGCTGTAGCCAAGCTCATGATCGACGGAAAAGAAACGGACCACCACGCCCAGGGATTGAGCATTCTCCAGTTTCTCCGAGGCGTCAAGGAGAGCACGCACATCCGGTACCTGTCGGCCTCGTTCCAGCACGGGCGGGATCGGATCACGGCCTACTACCCCGTGCTGACGCCGGGGCGCGAAGTGGTCAGCCCGGGCCTGAAGTTCCCCGTGGACGAGAAGCGCGGCGCGACGACACGGTCCAAGATCGACTTCGCGTCGCTGATGCTGGCGTTGTTCTGCGGCACGGCCGCCCTGCCGCATATCCTGATCCGCTACTACACCGTACCGACCCCGGCGGCTGCGAGAAAGAGCACCATCGTCGCCATCGGCGCCATCGGACTGTTCTACCTGCTGACGCTCTTCATGGGGCTGGGCGCGATGGTCAACGGCGTGGTGGACCTGACCAACGACAACATGTCCGCGCCGCTGCTAGCACGCAGTTTCGGCATCACGTTGTTCGCGATCATTTCGGCGCTGGCCTTCGCGACCGTCCTGGGCACTGTTAGCGGGCTGATCGTCGCGGCCTCCGGTGCCGTGGCTCACGACTTCATGGACCGCTTCCTGAACATGAAGCTCTCGGAAAAGGGGAAGGTCCTGGCTGGAAAAATCACCGCCATCGGCGTGGGCTGTGTGGCCATGGTGCTGGGCGTGGCCTTCGAGGGGATGAACGTCTCCTACCTGGTGGGGTGGGCCTTCGCGGTGGCCGCCAGCGCGAACCTGCCCGCGATCCTCATGATCCTGTTCTGGAAAGGCACGACCAAGCAGGGGGTGGCCGCTTCGATTCTGGTGGGCATGGTTTCGGCTGTGGGGCTGATCCTGCTCTCGCCGAACATGTTCGCCCGCTACGGATTGCCCAAGAGCAGCGCCCCGTTCGGATTCAACGAGCCGGCTTTGATTTCCGTTCCGCTGAGCTTCGTGACGCTCATCGTCGTGTCCCTGCTCTGCCGGAAGAAGTCGGCCCGGGCCGCCGTCCCCGACACTTCGGAGTAGAAATCCCGGGCGCCGTGGAAAAGGACCGCGCAAGAAAGACGCCTTCGGGTGACGTCTGTCACTCGGAGGCGTTTGTCTGTCCTGCGTAGCTTCAGCGAAGCAGGAAGCGGGCGAAGGGATTCGAACCCTCGACGTCCAGCTTGGGAAGCGACAGTTTTCCGCTGTCTGCTTGGCTGCAAAGCCTTGTGTTTACAAGGCGTTATGACGACCATGCGAATTTCGCATTCCTTCGCACGTGGTAGAGTATTTTCGCGACTTATGGCAGTATTTCAATCGCAAAGTGGTAATTACCATCGTGCTTTTCGGAACCAGCTTGCGTGGCTGGGCAGTCGGCTGTCTCTGGCGGCGTCTGTGGCTTGCGAAGGGAGTAGAAAGTGGTAGATGGACGCCGGGCGAATCATAAACGCCGCTCCTGCCACGGCCCGTTCGCGGGCCAACGGCGATTGAACTCCTTGCCTTCGACGAGGGCCGTTGTTGGCGGCATGAGGAACTCGTCAAGCACAGCGATGACTGCCTCCAGCCCATCGGCCGCGATGGTCAGCCGACCCTTCCGTAGGAACGCTCGCCATTGTGTCTGCTTGGCTGCATCGCGGGCGAAGTTGTCGGTGAGTGCCAGCGGTTTGCCGACGGGCAACGCGGTGCGTCGGCGCTTGAACGTCGCGGTGATGGCGTTCGCCAGCACTGGCCCGTCGAAGTCTGCCTGCCTCGCCAGCACCCAAATGTCGAAGAAGTCCTTCATGCGGCTGTTGGCGATGCCCAAGGCAACCATCGCTTGATACTTCTCGGCGACGACCGTCTCCTTGGGATACACGCGGATTGATGGCGTCGGCAAACCAATTAGTGACGGGTACTGGAGTCGGGAAGGCTTGGGCGTGATCGCGTCGCTGAAGCCGATGTCCACCTGCACCGGAATCTTCGCCACACCCAGCCTCGCGTCGATGCGGATGCGGACGCCCTTGTATTCCTGATCCTCTCGAATCTCTTCGCCTGCCACGGAGTCGGCATCGAAGATCAGCCCGTCATCAGCTACCGCCAGAAGACACACTTCCTTGAAAACGGCGACGATCCCCGCCACGCTGCTCTCGCCCGTCCCGTGCAAGTCCAGGTCCAGCGTCGCCCGGTGCGATTGCCCGCTCCAAACCTGAAACAGCATGGCCCCTTTGAGGACGAATCGGTTCTTGTGGGCCGACTCGTCCAAACGATGAAGCAGCCGCTCCATGCCGTAGCGGATGAGGATGAGTTGAAAGTCCTCTTTACGTTCGTGGGCAAGCGTCAGGAGCTTCTGCCGGACGGATGCGGCCACGTTCTTGGGCCGGTCCTTGCTCATGTCAGTGATTCCAGATACGGCCTGATGATCCTGGACACGCGGCAGATGGCGGCGGCGTCCCAGAAGTCGTCCATCGTGGCCAGCCGCTTCTTCCAGCAGTCACGCAGGGCCTCCATCGCCACGTCGTTCCCGATCTTGTTGCGGTACTTGAAGCAATCGGCAACGGTCTTGGCCGGATCATAGACCCGCACCGTTACGCCCTCGATCTCCCTCTCTTGGATGCGGCCGGTGAGGGCCTTACCTGAAAAGCGGACGATCCGAAGCGGCGGGTACTCGACTTTCGGCCGCCATGCTTTTCGGTCGAGGGCCATCCACACTTCAAACGGGGCCTGCGTCGTCAGGCCGTGGAGCCGCAGGGCCGAAAGCAGGCAGAGAACGCCCCTGGGAACCTTCTTGCTCGCCTCGACTACCGTGTGTTCGGCCGTGACCTCGGCATCGGTTGCGGCATAGAGGCCATAGCCGACCCGTTGAATCGCGCCCCGCCGGACCAGAATACTGAGATACTGGCGCGGGACGCCGATGGCGTCGAGGTCTCGCGAGCGGATGACCCCTGCCTTGCGTGCGAGGTCCAACACCTTGTTGGAGTATGAAGTGCTCATCGTGTTTTCCAATTCCTCGGTCATTGTACACAAATGCCGATGAACCGTAAACACCTATCGGCCCGGCGGGGTGCGGACCATGAAGGGAATTGGCCGATTTCAAGATACCTCGTTATTCGGCAGCAATAGCTCCTGCGGCGTGTGCCAACGCCTCCGCATCCTGATCCGGCTGCTGCTCGTCGGTGCTGCTGGTCGATTTCTCAAGCTCCGCGTTGATCTCTTCGAGCCGCTGTCGATGCCCCACAAGCTCGTCGGCGTAGGTGAAGGTTCGGTCTCGCAGCCCGGTCAGTTCGGCGATCTGGCGTCGCTTGGTCTCGGCGATCCGCTCCCGCTGGGTGGCGTCGTCGGCAAGCTCGGCAACCCTGCGGGTGACGGATTCGATGAACCCGCGCCCGGTGGTGATGTTGCCGGACTTCCACAGGTCCGTGTTGGCCAGCCTGAACGAGTAGCGGATTTCGGGATCGGACGTGCGTTCCGGGAACAGCACGTCGGCCGGGCGGTATTGGGCCTGGGCCTCCAACTGCACGACAAGGCCGTTGATCGTGACGGCTGGCAGCGGAAGCGAGAACCGCCGTTCCCGCACGTCGCGGACCTGCCTGTCCAGGACAAGTTGTGCCGCCAGCTTCTGCGACACGTCCAGCAGGTGCTTCTTCACGAACGCCTCAAGCAGTTTGGTCGCCTGTTCCTTGCCCTCGGCACTGCCGTCCGCCGTCGCAACCTTCGCCTGCTCCACGTCGGCGAAGGCGGGATTCAGCACGGCCATGTGCTTGCGTATCTCGGCGGCTGTCTTCTCGGCGGATTCCGCCTCGCCCCTGGCCCGCCGAAGATGGTCGCGCGCCCGGCTCTGGTCGGCCTCGAACTGGTATTGCAGCCGCTCAAGGTGGCGAATCCGCGTCTCCACGCCGAAACGTTCGCGGACCAGCGGATTGCCGCTGATGGCGGCAAAGGCGTCGGCGAACGACGTGATGGCCTCGCCGCCCGCGTCCTCGGCCTCGCGGTCGGTGTTCGTGCCGTTCATGATCGACTGGATGAACCGGGCCTTGGTGTCCAGCCGCTGATAGGCGTTGGCGTCAAAGCTGCGGTCCACGCCGTAGCGGAGAATCTCCACGGTCGGGTTCTCATTGCCCTGGTGGAGCATCCGGCCTTCCCGCTGCTCCATGTCCGAAGGCCGCCACGGTGCGTCGATGTGGTGGAGCGTCTTGAGCTTGGCCTGGATGTTGACGCCCGTGCCCAGCTTCTCGGTCCCGCCCATGATCACCCGCACCTCGCCCCGGTTGACTCGCTCAAACAGCAGTAGCTTCCTCCGGTCGCTGTCGTGGTCGTGGATGTCGGCGATCTGGTCCTCCGGCACGCCCAACGCCACGAGCTTTTCCTTGATGTTCCTGAACACGTTGAACCGCTCGTGGTCGGGGATGATGCGGCGGGCCACGTTGCCGTCGCCGTCAAGCTGGCCAGGCAGGGCCTCGTGGCCCGGACTCTGGTATGAGTCGGCGAACAAAACCTGGGTGGCCCTGGTCGCTGTGCCCTCCTGCCAACGGGCGAAGGTTTCCTGCACCACGCGATTGAGCTTCGAGCCGGGATCGTCGGGCAATTCGGGATCAATCAGCCGCATGTCGAGGGCGGCCTTCTTCGCCAGGCCGTTGATGACAAGCGGCTCGGCGGACTGCTCCCGCTTCTCCCGGCCGGTGAGTTTGTTCCACGCCTCATAGCGTTCGATCAGGTACTGCATGTATTCCCGGACCTGCTGAGTCTGCGGCAAGGTGACGGTCTTGGGCGATCCGCCCAACAACGCGGGCTGCGGGATGTGCAACGAATCGGGGTCCACCACGTCGGCCGCGCTGCGGAAGAGCGTCTGCAACTCCGGCAGGTTGGTGAACTTCGCCAGCCGGGTGACGTGGCGATACTGGCCGGTGTCGGTCTGCTCAAGCTGCGTGATCGGTTCGGTGAAGGCGGTGGCGAACTCGTCAAAGCTGGTGACGCGGTAGTCGGCCAGCAGATCCGGCCGGACATAGCGCATCATGGTCCAGATTTCGGCAACGGTGTTAGTGATGGGCGTGCCCGTGCCCAACAGGACGTTCCGGCCGCCGGTCTTCTCCTGGACGTAGCGGGCCTTCATCATCAGGCTTGAGCTTCGCTGCGAAGCCCCTTTGTCCAGACCCTTGATGTTGTCCATCTGGGTCTCGAATTCGAGCTTCTTGTACATGTGGGCCTCGTCCACGATCAGCCCGTCGATGCCCAACTGCTCAAAGGTCAGGTTGTTGTCGGTCTTGCGGTCCTGAAGATCGTGAAGGCGTTTCTCCAGCCGGTCCTTGGCGTGGCGAAGCTGTTTGACGGTGGGCGTGTTGTCGCCATTGGCTTCAATCGCTCGCAACGCCGCCTCGACAAGACCGGCGATCCGCTCGCGGATGTAGTCACGCTCCCGCACGGGATCGTCCGGGATGCCGTTGAGGTTGTCGTGGGTCAGGATGATGGCGTCGTAGTCGCCGGTGGCGATCCTGGCCAAGAGCTTCTGTCGGTTGTCACGGGAAAAGTCCTTCTCGTGCGGCACAAGCAGCTTGGCCTGCGGGTAGAGGGTGCGGAAGGCGTCCTCGATCTGGCCGATGGTGGATTTCAGGACGGCGATCACGGGCTTCTTGGCCAGCCCCAGCCGCTTCCACTCCATCGCGGTGGTGGCGTACACGTAGGTCTTGCCGCTGCCGACCGGATGGGCGATCAGGTTGCTCTCGACCATGTTCCTGGCAACGGCGGTCTTCTGGTGGGGCCTCAGTTCGAGGGCGGTGGTGGCGTTTGGATAGTGCCGAAAGTCGGCGGCCTCCCAGTGCCGCTGGCGGTAGGCGTTGCGGACCTGGTTGTACTCGGCCTCGATCTCCGGCACGAGGTCCGACTTCCTCGCCCACTGGAAGTATGCGTCCTTCAGCTTCTGCTGGGCGTCCTGGGCGGCGGCCGTGCGTTCGGGGTTCTTGATGCGTTTGGTCTTGCGGGTGTCGGGGTCGTACTCCTCGTCATACGCGATGGAGGCTTTCAGATTCAGGGCGTCCTCGATCAGGTCGGTGGCCCGAACGCCTCCTCCGGCGTATGTGTCCGTGTTCTTCGCATCCTCCTTGACGCGGTAGTCCCACTGAACGATGAACCGCCCGGTCTGGGACACTCGCGTGACGCGGCCAGCGTTGGGCCGGTCGAAGAGTTGGTCGAGCCAGCCTTCGATGACCCGGGCGGGCATCCATGTGGCCCCAAGGCTGAACTTGATCTGGTGAATCTTGAGCGGTTCGGGCTGAACCGCCGTGAGTGCCTCGACGTTGCCTTTGTACTGCGGGCTGTCGGCCGCCGCCTCCTGAGCCACGCGGAGCTTCTCCCTGACGTTCCCGCTGAGGTACTCGTCCTTCGGGACAATCCGGCCGGTGGCCGGGTCTTCAAACCCAAGCCCCTTGGCGATGATCTCCTGCTTCACGTGGTCCGGCGGCTTGGCCAACAGACCGCCCATGTAGTCCAGGTCGAACGTACCCCGCCATGACCGGCTGACGGTCGCGGCGTCCGCGACGGACTCGGCCCGGTCAGGCGGACTGGCCGGGTAAAGAACCCGCCTGCTGAGGATGTCGGCGGGAACATAGACCTGACGCAGGCGATCCACGTACTTGCCGGTCTTCAACCGGGCCTGATACTTCTGTGTGGCCTCGTTTTCGAGGGCTGCCGGGATCGACGATTCGGGATCGTTGAGGAAGGCCCGGCTGGTCTTGTTCACCCGCCCGTAGTCTCGGACATAGGCGTTGTACAACCGGCACAGGGCCGACCTGGCGTCCTCGATGTCCTCCTCGTTGGATCGGGGGCTGAGTTCTTTGGCGAACAAGTCCTTGGCCCCTTCGCGGAGGGCGATCCAATGCTTGGCCTGAATCGCAAGCTCCGGCCCGAAGTCGGGCGCTGCCAACTCCCCGCCCCTGACCTGGCAGACGTTGCCGTTGCTGATCTGATAGCTGCCTTCCTTCTGGTGTGCCTGGGCCTGACCGAACGTGTCCTGCTCCGACTGAACGATGCCGCTGCTCTTGCGGGCAATGCCCTTGGGCAACTTACTGACGGCCTCCTGCAACTGCGGCAGGAGCGGCTTGTCGGGGTCGGCGATCAAGGCGGGGCGATCCGCCTCGTACATCTTGCCCTCCCGCGTCATCGTGCCCAGCATCATGTCGGGGTGGCGGTGGTAATACTCGTTGACCTCGACGGTCTCCGCCTGGCCGTCCACGACCTTGCCGGTCTCCATCGGGTGGGTATGGATGAACGGCTCAGCGTGGTCGAATGGCTGAGAATCCCGCTTGCGAAAAGCCAGAATGTCGGTCGTGACCTCCGTCCCGGCGTTCTTCTTGAAGGCGTTGTTGGGCAGGCGAATGGCCCCGATCAGGTCGGCCCGCTGGTTCATCCAGCGGCGGAAGCCAGCGGACGCAGGCGAATCCAACGTGCTATCGCTGGTGATCGCCACGATCAGGCCGCCCGGCACGGTCAAGTCCACGCTGCGGGCGAAGAACTGGTTGTGCAATGAAAACGGGTACTTGCCGCTGGACCATCCGTCCTGATTGAACGGGAAGTTGCCGATGGTAAAATCCTGGCTGTGCGGCTGGATTCTGGCCTCCTGAAAGCCCATGACGTGAACCGTCGCCTGCGGGTAGAGCATCTTGAGCATCCGCCCGGTGATG
Organism: Phycisphaerales bacterium; assembly: GCA_003485185.1. Classification (GTDB taxonomy): domain Bacteria; phylum Planctomycetota; class Phycisphaerae; order SM23-33; family SM23-33; genus UBA12270. Next base: position 36,170 of record DNAS01000102.1, read on the forward strand.
CTGTCGAGTTCGCAGGCCGTGAAGCGAGAGTGGGCGGCGATGCCCTCCGGGGCAAGGCCGATGACGTGGCCGATGCCAGCGGAATTCTCCAGGATGCGGCCTCCGCTGAACCCCAAGTGCCTGGCGATGGCCCAGAGGCCATGTTCGATGATCTCGCGGCTGGTGTAGTGGGCGTTGAGTGTGCTCGCCTCGGCCCGCGACCACTCCTCCGGGGTCAAGACGGCCTTGAGGGTTCGGTGATGCTCGTAAAACCGATCCGCCCAGTTCTTGAGTCCATCGGCGTCTTGTCTGTAACCGTGGCTATATTCGCCCTCGACATGGGCCTGCCAGTATTCGGCCTTGATCTCGTCGAAGACCTGCGGCGAGTGCCCCCAGCCCGTGTATCGGGCCAAGGTTCGCTTCTCTTCAGGCGTCGGCAGGCGGCTCTCGGCCTCCAAGACAAGCAGCAATTGCACCGCCCGCACGTTCGCCTTGATCTTGCCGATCTGCCCGGCCGGGGCGAGCGGCTCGCTGCCTATTCGGTGGTTTCGTTCTGGCTCTGGTATGTCCTGGGCAGGTTCGGCATTTCCGCCTTGTAGCGGTCCAGGAGCCTCCGCAGCTTCATCCGGCCCTCCGGGTCGCGCAGGCGGCTCCGCTCGGCCGGGTCCGCCACGACCTGGTTCATGACCAGTTCGTCCGCCTGGCCCGGCGTCATGTTCCGCTCGAAGACCAGCTTGGCCTTCGCCTGCATGCCCCGTTCCGCTATCTCTCGCAGGTGCTGCGTCAGCGTCCCCTGCTCCAGATGCGCCAGCAAGGCCGCCGGGTGCTGCCTCTCCAGGTGGGCCAGCCTTGCCTGGAAGTACCGGTGGTCCTCCACCGCGATCTCGTCCGTCGTGTCCATGATTCGCCTCATCCTCGATGACAACTGCCGTGCTACAACGTTCGGCCCTGGCTGGCAATTCGGCGGCGTCCCAATCAAACGATAATTGGTGTCGATTCGATGCCTTGGGACCGCTCAACCTCATGGGACAACCAGGAAGAAATGCTTCAATCCCTGTTATGGTCGGCTTTCCCCCGACGTGCCTTAATGGGCTGCGGCCAAAAGCCGTCGTTCGGCCCCGTTCCGACGACGCGGCCGCGGCCAGCTTGCCCCTTTCCGCCCCGGCTTCTACGTGGAACAGCACAGATGACGCCATGCTTGACTAAGATCCGAAATCGCGCTACCTTCGCCTTGAGTAGAACGACGTTCTACTTCCGCCAGGGACGCGAACGCGTATCGCCTGGCATCATCAATGCGAACTCTGACGCTCGCAAAGTCGGCCTCACCAGCCGATCAAGAGCGACGGACTCATCATCCGTCATTGTCAGAGGCACGTAGAGCCGGATGCGTCGAGAGGCGCTCGTCCGGTTCGAGGGAGGCTTCCGCAAGTAAAGTCTTTCGCACCAACGAACGATCAATCTGCGGTCTCTATCCCATAATGGTTCTTCTCTTCCAGCAGGTTTCACCGCAAAGGTTTTTGGAGTTTGGGCGACCGGGACAGACTGCCCGCATGGGCAGCCGTGGTTCTCAAATGGGTGATGCTCGCCGGTGGCGAGATAATCCCTCCAGGGGGTCCGGGCCTCTTTCGCAAGAAAGGCCCGCTCAACCTTGGCCGTCGTGGGGAGCTTGGCAGCGGTGACGCTGGCAACCGGGCGATGACAACGCTCGGCGTTCGGCCGAAAAAGCCGACGGTGAATAGCTCAACCATGAGAGGGGCGAAAGCCCTTGGCGGTAAGCGTAGACGGAGACGATGCCGAACCGCGTTAGAAAGACCTTCGTCGATGGGTAAGGGGACGCTTCTAGGTTCTATCCCCCGAAATCGCACAGGCTTGGCAGGGGCCTGTGCGGAAACTATGCCACTGCGGGAGCGGTGGACATACGGCGATTGGTCAAGCGACGTGACCGGCTACGCGGAGAGACCCACTAACCGTGGAAGGACTGGGGCTGCCGGGGTGATGCCCGGTGCTTGCCTGGTCAGGCAAGTGCTTCAAACGCCTCAGTCTGGGAGAGTGCTGCAAGTAGGAGTTCGCCTTTGGGCGAAGCGGTGTTCGCGGCAAGGCAGTCGCGGCCCGCTGGCTGTGCTACAGGTGGTGCTGGGCACATGAAGCCGGACGAAAGCAGTGACGTGCGACTTCGCATTGATGGTGCGGCCAGCGGCGGGCCTCGTCAATCGTGACGAGTGCCCGCCGGTGGTTTCCCGGAAGGGACTGATGCTGCGGTCAGAGCGGACGGCTTGGGGACAAGCCGCCCGCTCTGGCTGTGTCTTGGGAGCGGACGCTATTCGTGTAACTGCGTCCGCAACCGCTATGAATTGGCGTGCTGCCATAGATGGAATCTAGCAGCACACGTTCAGCCAGAGGTTGTGCTGAAGGTTCTTGCACAGGGTTCTTGTGAAGGTTCATGGGTTCTTCGTTCATCGGCGACGGTGAAGACAGGAGGTTCTTGCTACGGTTCTTGTGAAGGTGTGATGCGACGACGGGCTTTTGAGAATTGTGCCCTTGAACAATTCTCGCCATTTTACAACCGATGGAGGGGTGTATGATCTACCGGCACATTGCCACGTCCGAAAGAGCGTTCGTTCAGCAACTGGCCGTCGCCTACGTGAATCATGGCTACTGGTACTACGTGACGGGAACGATCCCGCCGCACAAGGATGCGATCAAAGTCGATGACAAGCTCCTGGCCCGCTACGATGTGGCCATCAGCAAGTGGGCGAAGGCCCGCCGCAAGCGGCAGGGCCTCGCCAATGTCCAGTACCTGCGGCACGGGCATTTCTTCGTGCTGATCGCGACCCGTGGGCTGCACCCGTTCTTCGAGCAAGAGGGGGACAACGTGAAGGACGTTCGCCGGGAACCCATCCGCTTCGCGGGCTACAGCATCGGCTACCGCATGGGAGTGGATCGGAAGTGGCATCCCTCGGTGCGAATCCATCCTGTCGAGTACAACGGACTCAAGAGCTTCTACCTGGACCTGGCGACACGCTCTTCGATTGAACACCTGCTCCGGGAGTTCCGGCGAATCCCGTTCGAGCCATACGCCGCCGTCCGGCGGCAGTTACTCAACGTCTTGCGGGCAGTGAACCGGGCGCGGAAAGCGGCTGGCTTTGAGTTGCTCCCCGTCTCGGCACTGCGACTGCGCCGCCGGGCCGTGAAGGCATTTGACCAAGGGGAGGAAGATACCCTGCAACGGGCAGCATTGGCGTCAGGCATCGGCCTCTCGGATTCGGGCTGCAAGCTCAGCCTACGAGCGCTCGCAGTCGGAATACCCCAAGAAGATGGCGCGACGCCTCGCGGACTGCCTAGATGTAGTGCTTGAAGGGCAGCGGCGGAGTGCCCTTCGTCGGTCCTGCCGTCAGAATCTCCCCGACGGCATTGGCGAACTTCAGGGTCACGGGCAAGCCGTCGGCATAGATGCAGGCATTGTAGTTCAGCTTCGTGAGTGCCAGTATATCGGAAAGGACCGTATGAATGTCAGCGTTACCCCGAGAGATGCCGATGTGCAATGGATTCGGCACCTCAAGCCCCGGATAGGTGCGCAGGCGGGGCACAAAACCCCTCGTCCAAAGGTAAGCGCTACGTTCTGTTCCAATCCATGCCATGCCGCGCAACACCGGGATCGTGCTGGTGCTGAAGAGCTTCAGTCGTTCGCCTTCACCAATGGTAACTCCCACCACAGCGGTTGACTTGTCGGCAGCGTCCACAAAGCCCTGCCATTCCTCGTCGCCGAACCTCACCCTGCCGTGAAGGAACATCTCCTTCGGCGGTTCGCTGAAGCGATCCATATATGACTTGAGAGCGACTTCGATCAACTCCCTGGCGGCACGGCGGGTCAAATGGAAATCGCCCCGTACCGGGTTGTACCACGGCCCCACTGCGCCTTTGAAGACAACTCCGTCGCCCGAATCTAGAAACATCTGGGCAGCGCAACACGCATTGCGTGTGTCTTTGCCACGCTGATCCTGCTTGAATACAAGACCGACGTAGCACACTCCGGGGCGGATGCCGTTCAATTTCCATGGCCGTCCGCCCGACTTGTAGAACGCGGCAGTCGAGAGATTCCAGGCGATCTGTGACTGCATCTTCGCCAAGGAGTCCTTGTCGCGGTCACTCCATGTGGAGGGAGCGGAAATGGTTTTGTGCTGGATAATCTGCGTCAGCACTTGATCGTGCAGCAGCCGGGATTTCAACTGGTTATGGAAGTGGGGTTCAAACTGGTATGGCTCGGACGCCTCATTCATCTCCGCAAACATGAACGGTGCTGCATGTGCCTTGGCGGCCTGCTCTGGTGGCACGATCAAGTTGCTGTTGATTCTGACCGAAGCCTGCACGGACGATCGGGGGCGGCAGTATTGCCGCACGCGGTCAGGAATGACCACAAACCACAGGTCAGCCTTGGCATCTTCGTCCCTGTTGGATCGGATGATCCGTTCAGCATAAAGATCCACCGCACGGTACACCCGCTGATGGCGGTCGCTCTGGTAGATCGCTGCGTCAATGTCCCTGTCTTCCACCACCAGTTCGAACACAGGCGCGACGTTCCACGGGATTTGGAAGACGGCTTCGAAACCGGCGAATGGCGGCCGGGAAGTAACGGGAGGATTACAGGCAACCGGACGAAGCAATCGCGGCACCCAACTCTTGTATGCTGCGATGCCTTCACGTGTGCCGATGATTCCCGCGCGAATGCCGTATGGTTTGGCCTCGTCGAGCGGGCCAAACAACGTGAGGCCATCACGCGGATCCTCAACGGCTTGGCCGTAGCGAAACATCAATGTTGGTTCAGGAATACGGATAAGTTGTCGCATCATTCTTCCCCCGCGCGTCCGCTGTCGAGGTCATCCTCGTCCTCAGCGTCGTCCATCTCAGTTGGGTCCATCTCCCGCTCGTCGGCGTCGGTAGGCGCTGCTGTGTGATCGCCCGCAAGCCTGACGGGGCTGGCGAACGTCAGCGGCCGGGGCGAAACCTCTATCACGTCACCGCCGCAGTCGATGGCTATTCGGTCGGACTTCTCAGCCAGCCATGTCATCATCGCCAGCATCCGGTCGCGCCAATCATCATTCCACCAATTCTTACATTGGCTGCGGCGAGCGCTATGTTGACGCTCGCGGCTGTCCCACAAGTGTTGTCCGTCTTCGGAAAAGACGACGTGGTTGGTGATGAGATAGGCCCACACAGGAAAGAACTGGGCTCGCCCTTGCACCGCGAAATGCCAGAACCGCACCCAACTCGGCCCATTGGCACGCTGCATCGTCTTATAGCCGATGATCCCGCGCCACGCGGACTTCCCGTCGATGCCAGCAAACGTGATCTTGTCGTCCGACACCTGGTTCTGCCGCAATGCGCCGCAGAAGCGATGATTAGACAGTTGATAGACCGACATCTCCCGCAGCCGCATCATCCTTACCCAATTGTCTACCAGCAGATAGGAAACGATCTTCTTCGCTTCGCTCCGGGGGATGTATCGTTCGTCCAGCAACCCCTCGATCACATCCTTCGTCGCAAAGGCGATAGTACGACGAATCGTCAATGCGGGGGCCATGTGGGCAGCGTCCGCAAACGATATCCGCCATCCGCCTTGTTCCACCGTCGGGTACGGCAAGGCGATGTCGCTGGATGCGCCAGAGCCTTCGGTTGTCTTGCCCTCATGGCAGAAGAGCTTAGTGGGCATGTGAGTTATTGCGAACCAATTGGACAGGCAATCCTCCGGTGTGTTGACGACCCCGGCATCCGCGTTGAACTGCGTCCGCCACCACGTCGTTACGGCATCTGGGCTGAATCTCGTGTCCTTTTGAACCGCGTCTTGTTCGAGTTTCAGTAGAAGCTGCTGGAATCCCTCTGCCCAACTCTTCTCAAAGGAGATGGCGTTCAACTGGTGGAGGTTGATGTTGATGTCGGCGTGTGGAAGGTCGTCGATCTTCAGCGGGATCACGAAATCCCGAAAATGCTGCACCTTGGCCACGGTCTGCGCGAGGGACAGTTCCTTGAGCGCCCCCGGCTTGGTGTTCGATGTTCGGCTTAGCGCGTAGAGAACCTTGACCGCACGATTGCGAATCGCGTCCTCAATGTCGGCCCAGAAGTTCTCGCCCCCCAGCAGGCGCTTGAGGTCGAGCCACACGGGATACCCCTCTCTCGCAAGGCGCAGTGTGAGCCAACGACAGAAGTCGTTGTCTTCGGGATTAGCGTGGCTGACAAAGACAATATCCCGCATGTTGCGTCCACCTAGTCCACGCGAATGCTTCCGTCCAGTCCCAAGTCCTTGATTACCTGCCGCAATTCCGCCTGAAGGCTGTCGGCGGCTGGGCCGTCAGCGCTGATGCTGAACTCGACGCGGATCGACAGATTGGTCCCGGTTCGCAGTTTCGGGAGTAGCTTCGTGCCAAGCCTGTTCCATGTCTCCGGCGGCAGGCTGCCCGCCACACGCAAGGTTCTCGCCGCCGGTTCCGGTTCGGGTTCCGGCCCTGGCTGTGGTCCGGGCTGCGGCGTTGGCTGTTGCCCTGGCTTTGGCGTGGGGGTTTCGCCCGGCTTGGGTTCGCGTTCGGGGGCGAGTTCTGGGGCTGCCTTTAGCGCCTTGGCCTTCGCCTTCAACAGAAGGAAGACCCCTTGATCGAACGTTACCTCGTCTGGGGCAACAAGCTCGCCAAACCATACTCGCTCGTATGTTCCGCCGTCCTTTTGCCCTGACGCCAAGCCGAAGTCGCCCTTGACGACGCTATCGACAATCCTTGACCGAAGGATGTTGTCCGGGTCGAGCAGCCGGGTGAGCGAGCCATTCAGGAAGCTCTGGCGAAGGCTCGCCAGCGGCCACGCCCCCGATTCCTTCAACGCTGGCGGCCAATTCCGCTCGATGTAGCCTGCTCCCACGGACTCGTTCAGCAGGGCTTGGGACTTCAAGGCCGTCGTCACGCGGCCGCAAAGCGTCTCTCCGCTGCTGGAGTGACCGGCTCCAAGGTCGATAACCTTCAAGCCGTCCGGTTCCTTGCCGTCTGCAAGGACGGCGAAACGGAAACCTCCCCAAACCTCGTCTTTGGCCGCTTCCTCGGCGTCGGCAACCTTGGACTGGATTTCAGCCCGATCCGTCTTGTCGAAGTCGCCGCCAAGCGTTCCGTCGGCGATCTCCTTGCCGACTCGCCTCCAAGCAAGCCAGAGTTCGACCTTATCACGCAGGTCGCGTCCCGGCTTCTTGATGCACCACACGAGCGATCCGGGGTACAGCCGGGGGGATTTGCCCCGTTGCTTCGTCCACTCGGCTATCTGGTCGCGTAGCGACCCGCCCCCCGACCACTCTGACGCGGGATCGACGATAACGAGCGTCAGTTTGGGCGTGTCCTGGACGGCAGCGCCGTCGGCCGGGAAGGGAACCAGGGGGATGCTGGCCTTGTGCTCAAACTCCTTCTGGATCAGCGCCCGCGTCGCGGGCGTGATCTCGGTGTCTTCATCCAGGGAAGCCCTACGGTCGCTGACGACCTTCTTCATCGTCGGCTGGTGGCCGATCCTGAACCCGTCCGAACCAACGCGCCGGACGAAATACGATTTGTCTTCCAACGCAAAGGCCGCGTTGTCGATGGATGTCGTGTCGATCTCCGGTTCGCCAAGGGCGAACCGCAGTTCGGGCAGGTGGGCCATGCGGTCGGTCTGCCCGCCGGACGATTCAAACAAGATCGCCGTCCCTACCCGACGATGGATGTTGCGGAGAACCCCCTTGGTGTCCGCATCCAGGGCGCGGGCGTGGGACTGGTTGCCGCAAACGTCGGCGTCAATCGCGGCCACAAGCCGCGATTCGCCCAACTGCCCCAGAACCACGCTACGGAATTCGGCAACGTCCAATGGGGCTGAGCCAACCGTGATCAGCGGCTCTCGCCGGGCGTCAGTGAAGCCCGTGCGGTACGCCCACGAAATCCACTGCGCCAGCATCGCCAACGTGCCTCGCGTCTGCTGGTACTGCGGAAGGGCCTGCCACTTCCGCTGAAATACGGACAGGGTTGCCGGGTGGAACGGGTAACACGACTCGAATCGCTGCCGGAGATAGTCGCGGGCCTTGGCCTCCGTCGCGGCCGTGTCCACGGCCGTCCATTCGGGCGGAAGCTGGGCGCGTCGCTCGAAACACCAATCCGCGTAAGCCTTGGCGACGCTCTTGCGGATGCGGTCGTTGCCGATGTCCTCAAACAGGCGGCGGCGGACGACTTCGCTGATCTCGGTCTCGTCGTTGGCGATCAGGTCTTTGGCTACGCGGCGGACAACCTTCGTGATCTTGTCCTGCCACTGCATGTCCCAATCGGTCATCTCGACCTGGCTGCGGGGAAGGCTGATCATGGCCGCCCCGTGCGTCGTGCCGGTCGTGGCGACGGTCAGGTTCTGGATGAAGGCGTGGAACTGCTCGGCCATGCCGCGATGCCGGTTCATGAAGTTGAGCACTTCGTCAAACAGCAGCAGAACCGGCCTGCCAGCGGCCTTGAACACGCGATCCAGGGCCTTCGTGCCGGGGGGCGTGTTCTTCGCGGTCGGGCCAAGCTCCTCGATGCCCTTTTCCCCGGCAAGCTGCCACGCGATGTCCAGCCACGGGGTTTCCCGGCCCTTCTGCGGGTCCCAAGCGTTGCCGACGAACGCGGCAACCGTCGCCTTCGGCACTTCGCTGATGCCCGCCTCGCGGAGCAACTCACCGACGCCGGGAAACTCGGCCGCCTTCGCCCCGGTGGTGGCCAGGTGGTACAGGGCGGCCAGCGTGTGGGTCTTGCCGCCGCCGAACTGCGTGATCAGCGTCATAACCGGGGCGGTGTTGGTGGTCTGCCCGGCCAGCCGTCGCAAGACCATCCCGGCGTGTTCGCGCAAGGCCCGCGTGAAGCACGTCCTGGCGAAGAACTGCCTGGGGTCGCGGTAGTCCTCCGGGGCGGTCTTGGCGATCACCTGTTCCAAGTGAATCGCGAACTCGTCCGGGTTGAAGGAACGGCCCTCGCGGACTTCCTTGCGCGGTGTCGCTATTTTGTACCAAGGTTCCACATCTGCCTCACATTCGCTATTGCTCGTCGGACTCGCGTGTCACGTACTCCCCGAAAACATCATCCCAATCAATCGGAACGGCAGATCCCCCAAGGGTGATCACAAGAACTCGGCTCGGTGCAGGCGTTCCACCCATGATGACATGACCTGCGGAGCAAGGGTCGCGGACAAGGACTCCTTGTTCAGAGCCTTCATCCATGAGGGCAAAAGTGATAAAGGATGCGAAGTCGAACCCGGCGGAACGGCCCTCTGCTGAGACCTCACCCAGTGTGCGACTTGATTTCTGCTCTTGTGCTTTCTTGATGTCGTCTTCAAAACGTGATGCAGAGACAATTGTCGGGGCTAAGTTCCAGCCGGATTCTTCCCAAGCGTGATACAGCATGTAATACCCAAGCCCCTTGCGGCCCAGCATGGCTTTGGCCTGGTCCAGATCAATTCGAGCTTGCCCAGAAGCTCCAACCTTCTTCGCCTGAAGGCGAACTACTTTGAAGAACTCCTCACGGCCGAATAGATTCGCGTGGACGATTATCCCAAGGTCTGCGCCGGTCGTGCTCTCCCGGCGTGCAGTCGCAGTATCCGCGTAATAGATCGAACACCGTGATTCTCTGGCGTCTGACGAACCAGCGCAGAGTTCGTGCCAGCTCGAAGCAAGCGTCTCCAGCCGGTTAACCATCAGCGATACCAGGTGACCTGTGAGCCTCTCTTCGTGGCTCCAGTACGGGACAAACCGGGTTACAAACTCGTGTTCGGCAGCGGCCATTGCCCAGAACAGAGCCCACAACGGCTCTGGCGCAAAACAACCTGGTGACCCAAGCAACTCAACGAAGAACCCCGATGGGTGGGGATAGCCACGGCCGAATCTCCTGTGAAAGAAAGGCCCATCGAAGAACCATTCCGGCATGCCGAAGGGTGATCCAACGCGAGCGAAGACACCGGATTCAACCACCAGCTCAAGTGTGTGCCGGAAGATGTCGTCGTAGTGCCGTAGCGCACCGAAGCCATACCGGCTTCGCGAAGGTGCTTCGGCTATCTCACGTGCTCTCGCCATATAGCGTTTCCACCTATCGGTCTGTTCGTCTTGAGCCGATGCGGGCATTTCATCTTTGGCCATACATGCAGTCCTTTCTTGCTGGCCGCCGCTCCGCCTATCGCGGAACCGCCAGCAGCATCGCGTCTAGCAGGCGTTTCTCTTCGCTGTCTCGGGGGTATAGGGCTGACAAGGCGTTCGCCAGCCGCAGGAAATCCGGGCCGCGCTGCTGCTCGCCCTGGATCAGGGAACGTAAGGCGTTGGACTGCCCCCCGGCCTGGAGAAGCATGGCGGCGTGAACGCGGTCCAACGTGGTGGCCTGCTTCTGTGTCTGCATGTCCAGGTCGGACGCCTCCATGATGGGCTTCTTGCCTCGTCCACGGGGCTTCGCCTTGACGGGCTGTGCGTTCTGCATCTCCTGAAAGAGAAGGGGCTGAATGTTCTTGGCCGGGTCTTCCTCAAGCCAAGCGGCCACTTTGTGGACGCTACTTTCTCCAAATAGCTGCTTGGCCCGCTCCGCGATGGGAAGTAGCCGGACAATGCCTTTATCGGTCTCAATGATCCGGTCTTCCCATCTCGGTAGCTGAATGCCCAGCGGCTGGGCAAAGCGGCGCACCACGTCGAAAATCAAAGTGAAGCCGTCCTTCTTGCCGTTAGTAGCGCCGTCTTCATCGTCCTCGCCCTCCGCCTCCTCGTCGTCGGCCGTCTTCCCGTTCTCCTTTGCTGCCTCAGTGCTTTGCAGCGTCCAAAGGAACAGGGCTGTAAGTCGGGCGTCCTCCTCCAACGCTCCGGCTGCCCCATTGCGGGCCTTGGCCTCGGCCGTGCCAAGTACCTGTTCCAAGGCCGTGCGGCCTACAACTTCCCACACCTTCGGCAGGTACTCGGCCAGCTTCACTTCCCGGCCATCAGCGGTTTCAACGCGGCTGTACCGGCTGAATATCTCCAAAGCCGGGCCGATGCAGCCAAACACAAGGTCCGCCCCGCGAATGCCCTCACCCTGTAGGCGTTCGATCCATTGGCCTACTCGCGGGGGAAGTTCCCGCAGTACCTCCGCCCAATCGCCGACGGTGGCTTCGTCCGATCTCGGTCGGCACACAAGGTGAATGCTCGTGTCTAGAGCAGCCGAATCCCGCGCACGAAGCCGTGATGACATTTCAGTGGCGAGTGGCCACGATCCAGTGATCGTCCAGCCGCCATTGATCATGCCCGAAAGAAGGGCCTCCCAGCCCTCCGTCGTCTTATGAGCGAACACAACGGTTCCAATCCCGTCCTCGCGCAAAACACGCCGCCCAACGGCAAATGCTGCCCCTATCTTCGTCTCAAAATACGCCTTGTCCTTGGTCTTCCCCGTGCCGTCTTGCCGTTGTTCATCCTGGACGGCCTCGGCGGTCTTGGGCGTCAAAGGGTTGCTCGCGTCGTACTTGTTGCGGAGGAGCGGACTTTCGGGAAGCGCCCGACGCAGCCAGACGAAGAAGAAGTCCGACAGGTCAGAGTACGGAATCGCGTCGTAGTAAGGTGGATCGGTGAACCACACGGCTACGGAATCATCCGGCAGTAGTTGCTCACACGCATCGGCCTGGGACACAAGATGGGCAGGGCGACGAACGGCAAATTCGCGAAGCAGGTGCATGGTCCGGGCCAATGCCGTGTCGAGCGATCCGCTGTATTCTGAAAGGGGAAGTGGTTCAACGTAGTCCCATTTCATTGGGATTGCCCAACGACTCAGCATGTGCGCTGGACGCTCTCCGACGTTATGCCAGACCGTCAGGGCGTTATTCAGATCGATGACCTTGCTGATTAGCAGGGTCACTAGAGGGCGAATCCCCTCGGGAGCGCAATCGTGAATCAGGCGGCACAGCGTGCCGACTGCAAGAGCCTGCCTGGTCGAGAAAAGATCGCCCCATGCGGTCATGCCGTAGCGCTGCACACGAAAACCGAGTGTGCCGATCGGTGGCAAAGGCTCGTTCGGGACCGGGCAAAGACCCCGGCCGCCCTCTCGTTTCCATCTCGACACCCGCTTCTCTAGTTCAACCTGAGCCAGATGGACTGCACGATAGTCCTCCGGCACGGCGGTTCGGTAGACGCGTGCATCCTCGCCGGGCGGAACGGTCGCCACGGCTAGAGCATTTCACGCTTGA
>DNAS01000155.1:0-290 GCA_003485185.1 Phycisphaerales bacterium
CCCACCACCAGCACCCGCGCGCGGGCCAAGGCCGCCTGCCCGTCCGGGCCCAGGCCGGCGAAATTCGTCTGCCGGCAGTACCGTTGCGTGCTGTCCGTCGCGTCCGTCTTCATCGCCCGACAGTCTAGACTCTCCCCGCCCCAAAGGGCAACGGTCTGCCGCGAACGAAGAAACAGCACAGAAACTTCACCGCAGAGGACGCAGAGAGCACGGAGAAGAAAAATCTTATCGGTCTTCGGATTGCCAAGGAAGCCTGGTGGGTGGCACGGCTTGCTTGAAAGCCGTGTTCT
>DNAS01000155.1:421-5819 GCA_003485185.1 Phycisphaerales bacterium
GGGTGGCACGGCTTGCTTGCAAGCCGTGTTCTCGCGTTTACAAATAAACGACGGAATCACAGAGAGCATAAAGAAGAATTTTTCTCTGTAATGCCCTGCGTCCTCTGCGTCCTCTGCGGTTCCATTTGTTTCGGCCAAACATAGCGGCAAATGCCCTTGAACCGGGGGGCGGGAAATCGTTACCATGGCCGCAATCAAGCAAAGTCTGCCCGCGCCGGTGCGGGCCGGCGCGAATGGTTTTTGCACTTTTTTTGCACCAAGGAGCGTGTTCGATGGCGTACAAGATCACCGAGGAATGCACCGCCTGCGGGTCCTGCAAGGATTCCTGCCCCGCCGAGGCGATCAAGGAAGGCGACCCGAAGTACCAGATCGACGCCGACCTCTGCATCGACTGCGGCGCATGCGCCGACACCTGCCCGGTGGGCGCGATCGTCCAAGGGTAAGACTCGCGGCGTGTTGAGAGACCGGCCGGGACGGGCATTTTGCCCCGTCGCGGCCGATTTCTTGCGCCCGCCGGGAACCGCACCTCGCCTCGAACGCCGAAGAACCGGATGCGCCGCGCGGCGGGCAGCGCGAAGTGGTAGAATGAATGCGGTCCTGCGCCGAAGTTTCGGTGACGGCGGGAGCGAGCGATGAAGTGCGGCGGTCGACTGACCTGGGCGAGCGTGGTGCTGGCGGTGCTGCTGGCGGGCGGGACGGCGCCCGCGCAGGACGCGCCGCCTCCGACGACGCGCGCGGCGGAGTCTCGCCCGGCGTCGGCGCCCGCCTCTCAGCCGGGCGCGAACCTCTCGCCCGAGCAGTGCCGCGCCGCATTCCTCAAGGGCGACTACGCAGCGGCGGCGGACGGATATCGCGGGCTGCTGGCCGGGCTTGGCCCGCGCGTGCCGGCGGCCGTCGGGCTGGCCGAGGCGCTCGCGGCGGAAGGAAAGTACGACCAGGCCGCCGAGGCGCTGGACCGCGTGGCCGACCAGGCCGGCGCGGACGCCGCCTGGCACGTCGCCCGCGCGGAGTTGTTCGCCGTCGTCGGGCAGTACGATCGCGCCCTGGACCACGCCCGGCAGGCCGTCCGACTCCGCCCCGACTGGATGCCCGCCATCGCCGCCCTCGGCGCGGCGCAGGAAACGCTGGGCCGGCGAGAAGACGCCGCCGCCACCTACCGGTCCGCCGAGGACGTCTTCGCCTCCGACGCCTGCCGGAAAGACCCGCGCAGCCTCGTCGCCGCGGGGCTCGTGCTCGACCGGTACGGCGTCCTCACCGCCCGCCGCGCCAGCGAGCAGGGGCAGAACATCCTCCGCAACTACCTCCAGGAGGCGTATCAGAAGCTCGACCGGACCTACTGGCCGGCGCACGTGGCGGCCGGGATGTTCCTGCTCGCCAAGCACCGCCCGCAGCAGGCGGCCAAGGAGTTCGAGCTGGCCGCGGCGCTGAATCCCCGCATCGCCGACGTGCACGTGGGACAGGGAATCCTCGCGCTGGAGGCGTGGGACTTCGAGCAGTGCCTGGGCAAGGCCGACGCCGCCCTGGCGATCAATCCGAACTCGGTCGACGCTCGCATGCTCCGCGCGGTCTGCCTGATGCAGTGGCGGAAGTTCGAGCAGGTTCCGGCCGAACTCGACGCGATCCTGCGCATCAACCCCAACCACCTCGAGGCGCTGAGCCTGTACGCGGCGCTGCGGGTGCGCCAGGGGCGGGCCGACGAGGCGTCGCCGTTCGCCGCGCGGGTGGAGAAAATCAACCCGTCCTGCGCGGCCCTGCCCGCGGCGATCGGGCAATGGCTTTCGGCCGGGCGTCAGTTCGACGAGGCGCGCCGGCAACTGCTCCGGGCCGTCGAGCTGGAGCCCAACCTGGCCGGACCGCTGGCGGAGCTGGGCCTGCTGTACCTCCAGACCGGCCAGGAAGACCAGGCCCGCGAGACCCTCCGCAAGGCCCACGCGCTCGACGACTACCGTCAGGACGTCGTGAACTACCTTCGCCTGCTGGACCGCCTGGAGAAGTTCCTCGTCCGCCGGACGGAGCACTTCATCGTCAAGGTCGATGCGAAGCGCGACGCCGTGCTGCTGGACCAGGTCTCCGAATACCTCGAGAAGATCCACGGCGAGGTGTGCGGCGACTTCGATCACGCCCCGGCCGAGCCGACGCTCGTGGAAATCTTCCCCACGCACGAGGAATTCTCCGTGCGCGTCAGCGGGCGCGGATGGATCGGAACGGTGGGCGCCAGCACGGGGCGCGTCATCGCGCTGGTGGCGCCCACGCCGGAAGAACGCCGCAACCCGTTCGGCACGCACAACTGGGCGACGGTGCTCCGCCACGAGTACGCCCACACGGTGACGCTCTCAGCCACCGGCAACCGCATACCGCACTGGTTCACCGAGGCCTGCGCCGTCTGGGAGCAGCCCGACCGGCGGAACTACCAAGCCGTGCAGCAACTCACCGAGGCCGTGCGGACGGGGCGGCTCTTTCCCGTGCGCGAGCTGGACTGGGGGTTCATCCGCCCCCGTCGCGGCGGGGACCGCGGGCTGGCCTACGCCCAGAGCGAGTGGATGCTGGAATACATCATCCGCCGGCGCAGCTACTCGGCCGTGCCCAAAATGCTCCAGTCCTTCCGCGACGGGCGCAGCCAGGCCGAGGCGTTCCGCGACGTGCTGGGCGTCTCCGAGGAGCAGTTCGACAAGGATTTCCGCGCCTGGGCGCGGGAGCAGGTGCGGGAATGGGGCTTCGACCCCGATCCGCCGAAGGACCTGATCGCCGCCGAACTCGCCGCCAAACTCCAGCCGCTCGACGCGGGCGCGCAGGCCGACTACGCCGTCGCCCTCTACCTGCGCGGAAAGACGGCCGAGGCAGACCAGGCCGCCCAGAAGGCCCTCGCGCTGGACGCTGACAACACGGGGGCGCTGGCCGTCCGGGCGCTGACGGCGATGGCGCGCGACGAGCTCGACCAGGCCGTCCGCCACGCCGAACGCCTCGAACGGCTCGACCACGCCGGGCACGTCGCGCCGCGCGTCCTGGCCCGCTGCGCCCTGAAAAAACGCCAGTACGCCCGCGCCATCGCCGCGCTGGAACTGTTCAAGCAGCGCCGCCCGCTCGACGAGTTCAGCTACAAGGAACTCGCCGCCCTCTACGTCCAGCTCGGCCAGCCGGAAAAGGCCCTGCCCAACCTCCTCGAACTGCACCGGCGCACCATGACCGACCAGAAGTACGCCCGCCAGGCGGCCGACATCTATCGCATGCTCGACAAGCCGGACCAGGCCCTGGAGTACTACCGCCAGGTGCTGCACATCAACCCGTACGAGACGAGCGCCTACGAAGCCGTCGCCGCCATCCACCGCGACGCGGGACGATTCGACCCCGCCATCCAGGCCGTGCGGAACGTCTGCCTGCTCGAGCCCGACTCGGACCAGTCGTGGATCCAACTGGCCATGATGCGATACCTCGCCGGGCGCGAACCCCGCGACGACGAACAGCTTCGCCAGGCCCGCCAGGATGCCGAAAAGGCCCTCAAACTCAACCCCTCCGGACAGGCGCAGAAAGTCCTCGACCTGATCGACCAGGCCTTGGCGCCTTGACCGCCCGGGCCCGCGGCGTATGCTGGCGGAACGGAAAGAGAGCGAACCCATGACCATCCGCGAGTTCCAGGACTTCATCCGCCGAAAATACTACGCCACCGACGTGCAGCGCGGCACGGCAGGGACCTTCCTGTGGTTCATCGAGGAGGTGGGCGAGCTGTCCAGCGCCCTGGCCGGCGACGACCACTACAACAAGGAAGAGGAATTCGCCGACGTCTTCGCCTGGCTATGCACGCTGGCGAACATCAACAACGTCGACCTCGCCCGCGCCATCGAGAAATACACCGTCCATGGCGTCGACGGCGTGAAAGACTGACAGAAACATTTCGGATTGTGGATTTCGGATTGAAGAGCCCGAGGCATGCGCCGTGGCGTTATCCGTTTTCCAATCCGAAATCCGAAATCCGCAATCCGAAATCCCAAATTTCACACCCATGGGTGTCCTCCCCTATCGATTCGCCCTTTCGGGCAAACCTCCCGCCGTTTCCCGGCGTAGTAACTGCGCGGCCCGGGCGGCGGCGCAAGAATCCGCCGCTTGGAACCGCCGGGCGCGCCTAGAATTAGGCAGACAAAACGCCGCGCCCCAACCGGGGAGGGCCCAGGCCATGAAATACAGATGCATGCTCATGGATATCGAGACGCAGGCGGACTTCTTCCTGCCGGACGGAAGCTGCTACACGCCGGCTGCATCCCACGCCGCCAAAAAGATTTATCAGCTCTTTCAGTGGGTCCGCGCCCACGGGATTCCCGTCATCTCGACGGTCCTGCGCGTCCGCCCGGCCGAGCACGGCCCGATGGCGCCCCATCCGCACTGCGTCGACGGGACGGCCGGCGAGATGAAGCTGCCCCGCACGATCCTGCCCCGCCGCGTGAACCTCGGCCTCCAGAACACCACCGACCTGCCGGGCGACCTGTTCGCTACGCACCAGCAGGCGATCTTCGAGAAGCGTGACACGGACATCTTCGCCCACATGCGCCTGGAGCGCCTGCTGACCGAACTGCCGGCCACGACGTTCATCCTCTGCGGCGCGGGCCTGGCCCGGCCGATCCTCCAGGCCGCCGTCGGGCTGCGGACGCGGAACTTCGGCGTCATCCTCGCCACCGATGCCGTGGTCGACCTGGATGACCCGATGGCGGAGATGGCCTGGAAGCGCATGGAGGCCAAGGGCGTCATCCTCGCCCCCGTCGCCGAGATCGTCGAACCGTGCAAGCTGAAGCCCACGCGCCCGTTCCGCATGGCCGGGATCCTCCACCACGCCGCGCCCCGGCCGTAAGAAGGAACCGGTTCTTCCAATTGTCAATTGGCAATTGTCCATTGACAATTTTTCCCCTCTCTTGCCCCTCCGCGATACAATCCGCGGCGATGAGCGATGCGCGCACCATCGTGACGGTCCAGACGCCGCCGGGACGCGGCGGAATCGCCGTGATCGAGCTTTCCGGCGACGGCGCGGACGAAATCCTCCGCGCCGCGTTTGCGCCGCGCGCCGCGGGCGATGCCGGCGCAAGCCGACTCCAACTCGGCAGGATCGTCGACGGGGCGGAAATGCTCGACGAGGCCATCGTCTGCCGCACCGCCGGCGGCGCGGAGATCAGCGTTCACGGCGGGCCGGTGGTGGTCCGGCGGGTGCTGGAGCTGCTGACCCGCCTGGGCGCGACGGCGGCAGCGCCCGGCGCAGCCGACGGCGCGTTTCCCGCGGCGCACCGGCTGTGGAACAATCCCGCCGTCGGGCGCGAGATGCTGGCGGCGCTGCCGCTGGCGCGGTCGGCCGTCGTCGTTGCGGCGCTGTCGCGCCAGTGGTCGGCGGGGCTCAGTGAGCTGGCGGCGCGCTCGCCGA
>DNAS01000155.1:5879-6334 GCA_003485185.1 Phycisphaerales bacterium
AATCGCCGACCGACGCGCACGCGCTTCGCGCCGCGGCCGGGCGGCTCCAACGAATGCGCCGCGTCCTTCACCCGGCCGAGGTGGTGCTGGCCGGTCCGCCCAACGCCGGAAAGAGCACGCTCGCCAACGCGCTCGTGGGGCGCGCGGTCAGCATCGTCAGCGACACGCCCGGAACGACGCGCGACTGGGTGCGCGAACTGGCGCTGCCGCGCGGGCTTCCGGTCTGGTTGACGGACACGGCCGGGCTCTGGGACGTGCAGTCGCCGGAGGACGCCGAGGCCGTCCGCCGCGCGCGGGACCGCGCCGGCCGGGCCGACCTGGTGCTGCTCGTCGAATCGGGCGAGCCGTTTCGCGTGCCGGACTGGCTGGACGCCAAGCGGGTGCTGCGGGTGGCGGCCAAGTGCGACCTGCCGGCCGCGCCGGCGGACTGCGACGTGCGCGTCTCCGCCCGCACC
>DNAS01000129.1:0-572 GCA_003485185.1 Phycisphaerales bacterium
GCGAAGAGGTTGTCGAAGCAGACATAGAGGCTCGCGACGCCGGCGGCCGTCATCGTCTGGCGGGTGGAGTCTCCCTTGCTATACCCCCATCCGCCGTCGCCGTTCTGCGAGCCCAGCCAGTGCTTCATCACCTGCCACCAGTAGTCGCGGGGGATCTCCATGTCGGCCATCGCCCCGCCCCAGACGCCCAGCAGCCCGTACTGGCTGTTGGAGTTGTCGCCGGAACTTTTCCCGTCAGCCTTGGAATCGTAGCCGTAACTTCCGTTGGTGGTTGACTTTACGAGCTTCTCCACGTCGCGCCGGAGCGGTTCGAGCCACTTGTCGTTCTGCTTGGCGGCCAGCACGAACGCCTGGCAGTTGAGCCCCAGGCAGTAGGTCTTGTTCGTCGGCGTGTTGGCGAGGAAGTTCAGCGCCTTGTCCAGGCGGGGGTCCTGGGCGCTGACTCCGGCGGCCAGCAGCGCATAGGCGGCAATGGCAGTGGGTCCGGTGGGGTAAAAATGTCCCGTCCCTTCCTTTCCGAAGGCTCCCCAGGTGCCGTGGGCGTCCTGTTTGGACAGCAGGAACTGCACGCC
>DNAS01000129.1:758-5270 GCA_003485185.1 Phycisphaerales bacterium
GCGGCGACGGCTTCGTCGGAGAATCCGGGGGGCTTTTTCGGCGGATCGGCCGCCTGGAGGTTTGAACCGAGGGACAGGACGACAACCGTCATGAGAATCAGGATGGTTCTTGAATACATAACTGCTCCCGAGGGTTAGAAACTATCTCAGAACTCCCGCGGGCCGCGACGGGGCAGATTCGGCCGCAGGCCAAGGCGCGAGGGCGACGACATATCCATGATGATATGTCGAGACCGAGCAACGAAGGCATGCGGCCGCAAGATGCCCCGTCCCGAAGGGTTGCGATGATAACCGGGCATCTGCGGCGTCAGGCCTCCTCGCCATATCGTCCAAAGATATGGCATCGTCGGCCTTCCTTGCATCTGCCCGCTTCTCATCGCAACGCGGCTCCGTGCGAGTTCTGAGATAGTTTCTTAGGACTGTCCAGAATGTCGGACCGTTCACGACTCCAACAGTTTGCCCGATTCCGCCGGAAAAGTGAAGCCTTTCCCGGAAGATTCGCCGGCGGGCTCTATCGCTTTTTGGCGCTTGCGCGGTGCCGCAGGTACGCGTCGATGAACTCCTGGATTTCGCCGTCCAGGATGCGGTCGGTATGGGGGCTCTTGAGCTCCGTCCGTTCGTCCCGCACCAGCTGGTAGGGGTAAAGCACGTACGAGCGAATCTGGTTTCCAAAGGCGATTTCGCCCTTCTCGCCGTACATCTTGGCCAGTTCCGCGTCCCGCTTGGCCTGCTCGTTCTGGTAGAGCTTGGCCGCGAGCATCTTCCGCGCCTCGGCGCGGTTCTTGTGCTGCGACCGCTCGTTCTGGCACTGCACGACGATGCCCGTGGGCTTGTGCACCAGGCGGACGGCGCTGGCGGTCTTGTTGACGTGCTGCCCGCCGGCCCCGCTGGCGCAGAAGGTGTCCTCGCGGACGTCCTTCTCCCAGTCGATGTCGATGTCGATGTCCTCCATCTCCGGGATCACGTCCACGCTGGCGAAGCTGGTGTGCCGGCGGCTTTGCGAGTCGTATGGGCTGATGCGCACCAGGCGGTGCACCCCGCGCTCGCAGGAGAGATATCCGTACGCGCAGGGGCCGGTCACGTAAAGGGTGGCCGAGCGGATGCCCGCCTCCTCGCCGTCGAGCCGGTCCACCTCCTGCGCCTTGTATCCGTTCCGCTCGAAGTAGCGCAGATACATCCGCAGGAGCATCTCCGCCCAGTCGCAGCTTTCGGTGCCGCCCGCGCCGGCATGGATGGCGAAATAGCAGTTGCCCGCGTCGTGCGGGCCGGAGAGCATCGTCCGCAGCTCCAGACGGTCCAGGTCGCCCTCGATCCGTTCGACCTCGCGGGCGATCTCGGCGAAGGTGTCGTCGCCGCCGTCCTCTTCAGCCAGCTCGTGGAGGGTCTCCAGGTCCTCGACGCCCCGACTGATCTCCTGGACGGGCGTCACGACGCCCTTGGCGGCCTTGAGCTTCGCCACCACCGCCTGCGCGGCTTCCTGGTTGTTCCAGAATCCGGGGACGCCCATCCGGGTTTCGAGGTCCGCCATTTCCGCCTGCCGGGCCGGCAGGTCAAAGAGAGTCCCGGAGCGATACGATCCGGGCCCGAAGAGAGTCGATGGACTGCTTCAGCGATTCGCGTTCGACCATGTTGCACTGTCTCCTGTCCATTGCGCATGATACCCGCCGCGGCAGCAGGGAACAAGGCGATGTCGTGACGAAAGCGGTCCGGCGTCCCCGCGTTTCGTTTCCATCAACAAGGAAGGCCGACCCGGTGATCCGGGCCGGCCTCCCTTGCGCTTCGGGGTCTCCGTGTTCGCCGGCGGGTCAGGGAAGATCCGGCATCGGCTCGCCGTACTGGAGGGCGCCGACGTCCGGCGCGTCGCCCGAGAAATAGCCTGACCCGCAGCCGGGCAGCGTGCCGCCCCGGAGGGTGGACAAATCCAGGCCGGCTTCCCTCGCCCGACTGTCGCTGCACAACGCCATGTCGCGGTTGTCCGAATCCACGAAGAACGTCTGCCCGCCGCCGATCTCGGTGATCCACATGGCGTTCTGGTCGTAGGGAACGGCGTTCACGTTGCTGACGCCGGTGTTCCACGCCGAATCGCCCCAGGAGTTCCCTTCCGACGACCAGGGCCGGTCGCCGGTGCGGGCGCGAACGTAGATGTCGTAATCGCTTCCGGTCCAGTTGGGCAGGTAGGCCATGTTCTTGCCCAACGCCCGGTTACACCAGAACAGGTTGTTGTAGTAGTGGTAGTTGGGCACGTAGACGGTGTCTTCGCTTCCGCCGAAGTCGCAATAGACCGCGTCATCCGAGGTGTTCGTGTTGTGATAGACCCACACCTCCGCCGGCTGGAGCGCGTTGTTGGTGTAAACGGTGAGACCGCTGCCCTTCGTCTGGAGGAAGATGTTGCGATAGATGAACAGGGGACCGGAACTGATCTCCGAGATGCGAAGCCCGCGCCGGCCCCATTCGATCACGTTGTCGTGCAGCTCGGTGTCCTCCTGCACGTAGGACAGTTTGACCGCGTTGTCGAACGTCAGGTAGATGTAGTTGTGATGGACGTTGTTTCCGGCGAGCTGCGACGAATTGCTCTCCAGGTTGATCCCGTCCCAATGGTCGTGGATCAGGTTGTTATGGATCTCGTGACCGCCCAGCGTTCCCTGGTTAGCGCGAATGGCCCAGCGGTTGTATTCGCCCACGCTCTTGGTGACATCCCAGTTCTCGAAGCTGGCTTCGGGGAAGGGATCCGCCCCGGCGTACGGGTCGAAGAAGATCTCGTTGTTGCGGAGGATGCAGCTGTCCGAACCTGATTCGAGCTTGATGCCCCATTCCACCGGTCCGATGACGCAGTCTTCCACGATCGTGCCGACGGAGTTGGCGATGGAAATGCCGTCGGACGCGTTGCGGATCGTCAGTCCGCTGACGACGCAATAGTTCTGACTGTTGATGGCGATGCAGTTCTGTCGCGGGGCGACTGTCATCGTCATCGAATTGGGATTGAGCGCCCCGTCGAAGCGGATCAGAAGCTCGCTGGCCGAGGAGTGCCACATCACGACGCCCTTGACGCCCGTCCAGCCGTACGCCGGAAAACCGTTGGCGAAGAAATCCGGCCAGTAATACGGGTCGGTCGGACTGTCGCACTTGCTTTCCGTGACCGAGGTGACGACTTTCCCGTTGGCGGTGACGGTGAAGGGAACGAATCCGCTGACCGACGCCCGGTACACGCCCGTGCCGATGTCGTTGGCGGCGGTCCAGCTCAGGCTCACGTCGATGCTGCCGTCGAGAATGGCCCCGGAATCGCCCGCGAGGGTGATGGGATGCTCCGCCGTGCCGGTGTTGACGAAGTGAATGTGCTCGCGATAGACGCCCGCGTGAACCTGCACGGTGTCGCCCGCGGCGGCTTCGTCGAGGGCCGACTGGATGGTGTAGTACGGGCCGGTCTGGGAATCCACCACGAGGACCTGCGGATTCGAGCCCGTCGCCAAGACCAGTTCCGGACCCGGGATCGTGCTGTGCTCGCTGGACGCGACGCCGAATGTGGCGTTGGCGTTGGACTGGCTGTCGACGGCGATCATGAACGTGACCGACCCGTCGGACTGGACGAACTGCGAGAGATCGTCGACGGTGATGGCGTAAACGTATCCGGTGCCCTGAACGGCGGTGTTGAAGGAGATGACGCCGATCTTGGTTGCGTCGGCGGTGAAAGCGTTCTTGCTGGAGGTGTTGTTGGCGGGCGCGTTGTTCCACGTCAGGGCGTCTTCATCCCAGTCCGTGCCGAGGATTCCGCCGCCGGGAGTGAAACCGCTGTTGAGAGTCCAGATGCCCAGCGCGCCGGTGTAATCGGTGGCGACGTCGGCCTGGCGGAAGCGGAAGGTGGCGATGCCGGGGCTCTGGACGTCGGTCAGGTCGAAGCGGATCCAGGCCTTGCGGCTGTTGCTGGTGGCATACTTGACAAAGAGGGTTTCCCCGTCGCCGTTGCCCTCCTGGACCGTGCCGGGGGAGCTGATGTTTCCGTAATGGTCGGCGACGGCGTCGAACTTGTTCGGCGCCGAAGCGGGCGTCAGGACGAGTTCCGGGCCCGTCAGCGTGCTATGCTCGCTGGAGGCGATGTTGAAGGACGGGCTCGAGTTGGATTGGTAATCGACGCTGATCATCAGCGTGACGGTGTTGTCGGCCTGGAGGAAGTCCTCCAGCGCGCCGATGTTGATGGAATAGACGTATCCGGTGTCTTCCGCGGCGGTGTTGAAGCTGATGGTTCCGATCTTGATCGCGTCGGCGGTGAAGTTGTTCTTGCTGGAGGTGTTGTTGGCGGGCGCGTTGTTCCACGTCAGGGCGTCTTCGTCCCAGTCCGTGTCGAGGATTCCGCCGCCGGGCGTGAAGCCGGTGACGAGCGCCCAGACGGCCAGGGTGCCGGTGTACTCGGTGGCGATGTCGGCCTGGCGGAAGCGGAAGGTCGTGTCGGCCTGGGAGTCGAAGGAAAGGCCCGTCAGGTCGAAGCGGACCCATGCCTTGCGGCTGTTGCTGCTGGCG
>DNAS01000011.1:0-267 GCA_003485185.1 Phycisphaerales bacterium
CCATGGACGACGTGAAAAACAACCGCACGATCCCCGTGCCCCGGCACCTGCGCAACGCCCCGCACCCCCGGATGGCCGAGGATCTTGGCTACGCCAAGGGCTACCAGTACAGCCACAGCTTTCCCGGCGGAATCAGCCCCGACCAGGACTACCTCGGCGTGGAAAAGACCTACTACGCCCCCACCGACCGGGGGTACGAAAAATACATCCGGCAATACCTCGAATGGGCGGAAAAAATGCGAGAAAAGACCCGAAATCCCGCCGAAA
>DNAS01000011.1:468-11396 GCA_003485185.1 Phycisphaerales bacterium
TTTCCACTTCGGCCTCTGGCCTTCGTCCTTTCCCCTTCTTCCGGAACGTCTCTTGCCCCCGGCGCGTCGAAAGGCTGTAATGGGCGCATATGAAGCCGACCCTCCGCAAGCAGATCAAGGCCACATTGGCTCGCATCGACGCCGACTCGCACGCCGCGCGCAGCCGGGCCGCGTGCGAGCGCCTGATCGCGCTGGACGAGTTCCGCCGCGCCGGCGTGGTGCTGGTCTACATGAACATCCAGCACGAGGTGGCGACGGCAGCGATCGCGCTGGCCGCCTGGCGGCAGGGAAAGACAGTCCTCGCGCCGCGCCTGACCGACGCGGTGCGGCACATGGTGGCCGTGGAACTGAAATCGCTGAACGACGAGGACCTGTCGGTCGGCGCGTTCGGGGTGCGCGAGCCGGCGGGCAATGTGCTCCGGCCGGCGGAGGAGATCGACTTCATCGTGGTTCCGGGAATCGCGTTCGACGAAACAGGGCATCGCCTGGGCCGCGGCGGCGGGTACTTCGACTGCTTCCTGGCCGACGGGCGCCTGCGGGCGTTCACGTGCGGGCTGGCGTTCGAGGAGCAGATCGTGCCCGCCGTTCCGCGACACGACCATGACGTTCCGGTCCAGGCGATCGTGACGGACCGGCGGACCATCCGCCTGTCCCAGCGTGCCGAATCCGGCAGGGAGGCGAAGCAATGAACCGTTCCGCGAAGGCCGTGGTGATTGCCGTGGTGATCCTGGTGTTGCTGGCAGCGGGCGCGTGGGTGGCGTGGAAATACTGGCCGCGCTTGGCGCCGCAGCCGCCCGTCGCGTCCCAGCCGGCAGGCGATGCGCTCGTAGTGATTAACGGCGCGCCGGCGTCCGCCCAGGCCGAGAAGCCCAAGCCTCCCGCCTCTGCGCCGGGTGACGCGGAGCTGGAGCCCATCCTCGACGAAATTGTCTCCTACCGCCCGCCCCAGCCCGCGAAGCTCTCGGCCGAGCAGGCGGCCGAGGCGCTCGCCAAGGGCAACGAGGCGCTCCGCGCCGGAAAGACGCTCGAGGCCCGCACGTTGCTGAACCGCGCGTACTGGTCGGGCCGCCTGTCCGACGAGCAGGCCGACGCGATCCGTCCGACGCTGGAGACGCTGGCGGAAAAGACGCTCATCGGGCGCGGCAGCGCGGTCTTCGCCGACGACCCCTACACGGTGCAATATGTCGCCCGCCTCGGGCAGACGCTCGCGAAGATCGAGGGGCGCGGCGGCCTGTGGCTGCACGTGCCGACGCAACTGCTGACGCGCGTGAACAACCTCCAGCGTCCCGAGGACATCCAGGCCGAAGTCGCCTACAAGATGATCCGCGGGCCTTTCCACGCGATCATTTACAAGAAGCGGTTCCTGATGGACGTCTACCTTCAGCGCGAAGGTCTGGAGCGGGTGTTCATCCGGCGGTTCCGCGTGGGCACGGGCTCCAACGGTTCGACACCGGAGGGCCTGTGGCGGGTGCGCCTGGGGGGCAAGAGCGCCCAGGCACCGTGGTACGGGCCCGACGGCGTGGTGTATTACGGCCAGCCGGGCTACGCCTTCGGTTCCAAGGGGTTGTGGATTCCCCTGGAAGGGCTCGATGAGCACAACCGCATGCTGACCAGCTACGGCATCCACAGCACGGACGACCCGTCGAGCATCGGAAAGGCCAGCTCGCGCGGGTGCATCCGCCTGAGCGATGAGGACATTGAGCTGGTCTACTCGCTGCTGTACGAGCACTGGTCCACGGTGCAGGTGTTGCCGTGAGCGCGGCGCCGCCGTCGTTGTCTTCGGCGTGCGGCGAGCCAGGGCGCATCGTTCATCTCTGCTATGCCGGGACGAGCGGTTCCAGCCGGGTGGCGCTGGACATCGCCGCCGGTTCGGCGCGCCCGGCCAGGCACGGATACGTTCTCTACGGCGCTGACGGTCTGCGCGCGGATTACGCTCGGGACCTGGACGCGCTGGGCTGCGCGTGGATCTTCGTGCCCAAGCGGCGCGGCCTGGACGTGCGGTGCTGGCGAGTGGCGGCGCGGGAGATTTTGCGTCTCTCGCCGGCGGCGGCGGTGCTGCACGGTTCGCGCTCGCTGCCGGTGGCGCTGTGCATGCGGGTGGCGGCCTGGCGGCTGCCGATCGTCGCGGTGCAGCACGGCCCGCTGCGTGAGTTCGAGCGCCGCGCGTCGCGCGTGGTCTGCGCTGCGTTCAGCGCCCTGGCGACGCACACGGTGGCCGTCTCGCGCGAGCTGGCCGAGGCGATTCGCCGGCGCGGGCTGCTCCAGCGGGCGTGCCGTCCGCTGACGGTGATCCGTAACGGCGCGGACGGGAAGTTCTGGACCCTCCCGCCCCGACGGCGCGAACCCGGCGCGCCGCTGCGCGTGGGGATGGTCGCCACGCTCGATCCGCACAAGGACCACCCGACGCTGCTGGCGGCCCTGCGGATCCTCACCGACGAGGGTAGGGATGTCCGATTGGCGCTGGTCGGCGGCGGCTCGCGCGAGGCGGAGCTTCGCGCGCTGACGGGCTGGCTGGGCCTGGACGCGCGCGTGGAGTTCGCGGGCAACCTGTCGCGCGAGGCGTTGCGGCGGCGGATGGAGGGCTTTGACGTGCTGGCGCACGTCACGGGCAGCGAAGGATTGTCGATGGCGCTGATCGAAGGCCTGCTGTCGGGGCGCCCGGTCGTCGCCAGCGACGTGCCGGGGATGCGCGAGCTGGTGCGCGACGGGCAGACGGGCCTGCTGGCCGCGCCGGCCGACGCGCAGGCCGTGGCGGCCGCCCTGCGACGCCTGGACGACGACCGGGTCTTGGCGGCGCGGCTCGGCGCGCAGGCTGCACAATGCGCCCGGGAGCATTTCTCCGCAACGCGAATGGCGGAACAGTACGAAGCACTGGTAGAGAGAGTGGCGAGTGCGTAGTGGAGAGGAATTGTCAATTGTCGATTGCCAATTGACAATTGGAAGACCGAGGACCGGAGACCGAAAAAGGAACCCGGAACTGGGGAATTCGGAACCCGGCTCGCGCGGAGTCTTTTTCCGTGTTCCTGGTTCCTTGTTCCCTGTTTCGTCGAACTACGAACTTCGGCCTCGGATCAGTTCATTCCGCTGCGGCCGAGCAGGCTCATGCGTCCGCCGCCCAGCTTGAACTCGGGGACACCTTCCGGCCAGAAGGTGATCAGCAGTCCGATGTCGTCGTCGGCGCGGTTGTAGGTGAAGCTGAAGGCCGCGAACCAGCGGGGGAACTTGCGGGTGATGGTGACGGCCGTGATGAGGTTCTCGCTGCCGTTGTAGTCGAAATCGTACTGCTCCAGCACGCTCAGGGAGTATTTCGTGCTGAGCTTGTAGTTGAAGCCGAAGGTCCCGACCGAGGAATCCAGATCGCGCAGGTACCGCAGCCCGGCGTAGTACCGCAGGCGCGGATCGCGCTGGACGGCCAGCCCGAAGTTGGTCCGCCGGAAGGATCCGGTATTGGTGTCGTAGTTGGTGTCGGCCAGGAACGTCGTCGAGTCGGAGATGTTCCACGCGTAGTCGACGTTGACGTGGTTCCGCGCGAGGCTGTACTCCGGGCGATAGCCGAAGAACCGTCCGTCGGCGGGAAGGGACTCGTCGCCGTTGGTGTAGAACCCGGCCATCACGTCCAATCGCATCCAATCGACGGTCCGCTGGTTTCCGGGCGCCCCTCGCTTGGTCTGGAGCCGCTGGCGGACGCCGAAGGCGGCGCCGCTGGTCCGCGTCAGGTGCTGCTCGATGAACGGGTCCATCGGGAACAGTTCGGACGGATGTACGCCGCCGTTGTCGGCCAGGAAGACTGCCGCCTCGGGCGTTACGACATGGCGCAGGCGGTTGAGGTCCCACAGGCGATTGGCGACGTCGTTGTAGACGCGCCAGAGATGGGTGTTGGCCCGCAGTCCGATCTGCCCGTAGGGGCGGCAGCGTTCGCCGTCGTCGTTGATCGTGTCGTCCCAGTAGGTCGCGCGCCCGGTGGCGTAGGCGACGAGGTTCGCCGGGCCCGCGTGCAGGGGCACCTGCACCTCGTTGCGCGTGTCGGCGCGGGGGAAGAGGCGGCTGTCGGTCTGGCCGGCGTCGCTGGCCGGGCGGTACCGCTTGAGCCCCGCGTGCGACTCGCTGTACAGCGACGCGACGCGCCCCAGTGGCTCGCCGATCAGGTAGAAGCCCAGGTCCGGCGCCGATTCGGTCTGCGTCTGGAAGCGGTTCAGGCGGTATTGCAGCAGCGCGTCAAACGCCCAGTTGTCCTGCTGCTTCTTCAGGTACGCCAGCGTCTCCTGCTCCTTGCCGGCGTGGAACTCCTCGGGGAAGAACTCCTCCAGGAAGTTCTTGTCGCACAGGTAGCTCAATTCGAGCTGGAGCAGCCAGTCCTTCGGCAACAACTGCTTGTGGCGGGCCAGGAACCGCCCGCGCGTCTGGGGCGCGGGAATGTTCTCCCGCTCCTGTCCGAAGTCATCTTCCGCCTTGCGATCATACAGGCCGTAGATGCGGGAGTAGCCGCTGTAGTTCGGGCGGGCGTAGTCGAGCTTCACGCCGGCCAAGACGCCCCGCTCGTAGTAGTCCAGCTCCAGCCGGGCGGTGTATCCTTCGGGGCGCAGCAGGCCCAGCAGGCGGAACAGGTGCCACTCGGTCTCCACGCCCAGGCCGAACCGTCCGTGCTTGCCCGCCTGAATCTTCCGCAGCGACGTATCGCCCTCGGTGAAGTCGCCCTTGAGGATCGGTGCGTACAGCACGGGCAGCCCGCGGATATTGAAGGTGGTGTGCTCCAGCGTGCCCAGCCAGCTCCGCTCGCCCACCCGGATGCCCTTCTCGTCATAGGGCGTGTTGTCCATCAGGTACGCCCGCTTCGCGCCGATGTGGTACTCAGGGGTGTAGAAGTCGCTGGTGGTGATTTTCGCGTCGCGGAACCAGACCTCACGGGCGGACAGCACCCTTGCCTCGGCCGCCCGCACGTAGATGGGAATGTTCCGCTGCTTCTGCACGGAGCGGAAGACCGGCTCGACGATCAGGGCGCGGTCGGTGGTGAAGTCGTAATACGCGGCCGGGCCGCGCAGGAACCGCTCGCCGCGGGCGATGATCACGTCGCCTTCGAGATACACGCCGGTGACGGTCTCGCGCTCGGCGGCGGCACCTTTCTCGGCGGGCAGGGAAGTCTTCACGCCGCCCAGCTCGGTGCTGAGGGGGCTGGTGGACTTCTTGTCCGCCGGGACCTTTTGGGTGAACAGGACGGCGGACTCGCTGCGGAGTTCGAGGAACATCGCCCCTTCGGGATTGCCCTGGGACAGGTAGACGTTGCCCCGCGCGACGATGACGCGCCGGGTGCCCCGCTGCTCGGCGACGATATTGTCCGCCCGCCAGGTGACGGGCAGGACTTCCTTGGGGCGGGGCGTCTCAACCGGTTTGGTGGTCGGCGCCGCCAGGGGCGTCTGGCCGCCCGCGGTGGTCGGGGCGGCGGCGACGGCAGGCTGGGTGGTCGCCGGCGCCAGCGCCGGAGCCTCGTGCCGCGCCGGCTGGGTGGCGCTCGAAGCGCCGTCGCGCACTTCCTTGGCGCGGGTGTAGAGGGGGAACCCTTCCAGCGGGCGGTCCGAGAAAGCGCCGTCGGTGAAGACGCGCCCCCGCTGGGAGAAGCGGACCAGCAGGGTGTTGTCGGTGGTGCTGGCGCCGCCGGGCTCGACGGCCTTGGCCTTGCCCTCGATGTAGACGGTGAAGTCGCGGACGGTCGAGTCGCCCGATTTCCGCTCGGCGATCCAGATCACCGCGTCGCGCCCCGTGAAAATCCGCTGCCCCAGGACCAGGCGGAAATCGCCCAGGACGACCATGACGTTCTTCCCGTCGTCGCCGAAGGCGTGGATCTGCTTTCCGCTGACACGGGCATCCTCGGGGAGTATCTCGGCGTCGTCGGCCAGCGCCGGCGCGTGCAGCCACGCCGTTGCGACGATCAGGACCAGGCCCACCGAGAGGTTTTTCATAATCGATCTCGCAGGACTCAGACAGGAAGCGAGCTTACCGGTCGCGATTATAAGTACAGCCGGGGGCAAGTCAAAGATTCTTTCCCCGGTGGCGCGTCCGTCAGGGGCGGTCAGCCTGGAGGTTCAACCAGGCCAGCTCGCCCGCCGACAGTTTCAAGTCCACCGCGGCGGCGCAGTCGGCGATTTCCTCCCGGCTGCGGCATCCGATCAGCGGGAAGAGGTTCATCGGCTGGCGGAGCACCCACGCCAGCGCCACTTGCGCCACGGACGCGCCGCGCCGGGCCGCCAGTTCGCGGACGCGGTCGAGGCGGTCGAAGTTTTCCTTCGTGCCGTAGCAGTGGAGGATGGGCGTGTTTTTGACCTTCTCCGCGTCGGCGAGGTCTTCGCGGCGGAAGTCGCCGAAGAAGATGCCCCACCCCAGCGACGACCAGGGCAGCACGGCCAGTTGCGTCCGCTCGTACCAGTCGCGCTGGGCCTTCCCGGCGGCGCCGGTGATGGTCACCGCTTCGGCCCAGGGCTCGCGGACCTGCTCGGCCAGGCTGAACTGCGGGCTGCTGACCGCGAACCCGACCAGGCCGTGCTTGTCGGCGTACTCGTTGGCCTCGGCCACGCGGTCGGTCGTCCAGTTGGACCCGCCGAACGCCCGGATCGTCCCGCGCGCGACGTATTTGTTGAGCACCTCGACGATCGGGCCAACCGGCTGGCTCGGGTCATCGCGGTGCAGGACGTAGAGGTCGATGTAGTCGAACTTCAGGCGGGCCAGCGAGTCGTGCAGGTCCGACTCAATGTCGAACGGCGTGACGCGCCGCCGGTCGGCGTTCATGTGCGCGCCCTTGTCCAGCAGGACCACCTTCTCGCGGATGCCCCGCGCGTGGACCCACTGCCCGAACGCCCGCTCGACCTTGCCCCCGCCGTAGCCGTGCGCCCCGTCGAACGTGTTGACGCCCGCCGCCAGCACCGCGTCCAGCAGCGCGAAGCTCTCGTCCAGGCGGTCCGTGGACACCATCACCATGCCCTGGATCAGCCGCGACACCGGCTTGTCGATCCCGGGAATTTTTCCATACTCCATCGCCATCGTTCACCTCGTGTTTCTATTGTGCCGCCGGTCGCCCCGGCGGGGGCCGGCGGGAAATTCAGCTTTCTCACTCCATCGGGTAGCGGAGTTTCCACTGGGCGCGAAGGGCGTCCATGGTCTCCATGATCGAGATCGTCTCGTCGAGCGGCATGATGTCGCTTTCGGTCCGGCCGTCGCGCAGGCACTGCCCGACGTGCTCGGCCTGGTAGTTGTATCCGTTTCCGCGGAGGGGAATCTCGACGGTTTCGTCCTTTCCGCCGGCCGTGATCGTCAGCTTGGAGGCCTTGAAGAACGGGTTGTGGATGCGGATGCGCCCGTCGGTTCCGAGAATGGATGCCTCGACGGGGGTCTGGGTGCGGACGGCAGTGTAGAGGACGGCCAGTTTTCCGCCTTCGTAGGTCAGGACCATTCCCGCCTGCTCGTCGACGCCGGTCTGGCCGATGTGGGCGGCGCCGGTCGTGGCAACGGGCGTTCCGAGGATCATCGACGCAAAGGAGACGCAGTAGACGCCGACGTCGAGCAGTCCGCCGCCGGCCAGGCGCGGGTTGAACAGCCGTCCCTCGGGGTTCAAGCCCCCGCGGAAGCCGAAGTCCGCCGCCACCATCCGCACCTCGCCGATGGCGCCGGAGGCGACCAGCTCGCGCACGCGAACGATGGCGGGGATGAAGCGGGTCCACATCGCCTCCATGCAGAATCGTTTTTTCGCGCGGGCCAGCGCCACCAGCTCGCGGGCCTCGCGGGCGTTGACGGTGAAGGGCTTCTCCACCAGCACCGCTTTCCCACCCTCCAGGCACAGCGAGGCGGCGGGCTTGTGCTGCGGGTGCGGCGTGGCCACGTAGATGGCGTCCACATCGGCGTCGGCCGCCAGCGCCTCGTAGCTGCCGTGGCAGTGCGGCACGTTGAACTGCTTTCCGAAGGCGTCGGCCTTGTCCTGCGAGCGGCTGCCCACCGCCACCAGCTCGGCGCCGCGGGCGTCGCGGAGACCCTCGGCGAACTTTTTCGCGATCGCGCCCGTCGCCAGGATGCCCCATCGAACGTTCTGAGTCATTTCCGATTCTCCTCCGCCCTGCCGGCGCCGTTGGCGACGGTCAGCGCATGGGACCGGGCTCCAGTTGCCCGGCGGATTCCTTCACGCAGTAGTAGGTGACGCCCTTTCCGCGGTAGCGCCCGCGGCAGTCCGTCAGGCGCAGGCCCGAAAGATTCAGCAGCCATCGCATCTGCCGGGGCGTGTAGACGATCACGTGGTAGTCGCACTCGATCCACTTTTCCGGGGGGATGTAGCAGATGAACAGCCCGCCGTCGCGGAGCATCGCGTTGATGTTCCGCAGGGCGGCCAGCGGGTTCTCCAGGTGCTCCAGGCAGTCCAGGCTGACGATGGCGTCGAACGGGGCATGGGGGACGGATCGCGTCGCCTGGATGTCGCCGGCGAAAAGGCGGTCGGCGACCTTCGAGGCGGCGATCTCGTCGGGGTTGATCGTCACGCCCCAGGCGTCGAAGCCCAGCTCCCGCAGGCGCGCGACGGTGTTGCCGACCCCGCAGCCGACGTCCAGCACGCTCCGCACGTCGCCATCGGCGAAGGCACGGAGGACGCGCTTCTCGTCGACGCGTTTGAACGCGCGCCGGTTGGACAGTTTTTCCCGCGACTCGGGCAAGGTCAACGGCTCCACAAGGGTATGGGGCAACGTCTTACCGCAGCTGCCGCCCGGAGGCAAGGGCCGAGTTGTCCGGGATTCGCCGTATCGGACTTGAACCGCCCGGACGATTCGGCGACAATTCCCGCAAGGATAACGCCTCTGCGACGTTATCCTTTTTTTCGCGGCGTGTGGCGAACCCCGGCAGGCGTGATTTTTACGGAGACGCGGTCATGCGGAAGGCGCTGATTCCCCTCGTGCTGACGATCCTGGCGTTGACTCCTTGCGTGCTGGGCGACTGGCCGCAGTTTCTCGGTCCGGACCGGACCGGCGTGGCAAAAACCGATGCGAAGCTCGCGCGGTCCTGGCCAGCCGACGGGCCCCAGGTGCTTTGGACTGTCGCGCTGGGCGAAGGGTTCGCGGGCCCTGCCGTCAAGGACGGAAAGGTCTATCTCCTGGACCGCCAGGGCGACAACGACGTGCTCCGCTGCCTGAACCTCGCCGACGGAAAGGAACTTTGGAAGTATTCCTATGCCGCGCCGGGACGGTTCGGCGATCCCAAGTACGCCGGTTCGCGGACGACTCCGACCGTCGGTGACAAATTCGTCTTCACCGTCGGCCCGTTCGGGCACCTGCATTGCGTGAGCCTCGCCACGCACCAGCCCGTCTGGTCGCATCACATCCTGAAGGACTTCGGCGGCGGCGTGCCGGGGTGGAACGTCGCGCAATCGCCCGTGCTGTACAAGAACTGGGTGATCGTCGCGCCGCAGAGCAAGCAGGCGGGCCTGGCCGCTTACGAGCAGGCCACCGGAAAGCTCGTCTGGAAATCCGAACCGTTCGGCTCGATGCAGTACGCCTCGCCGCTGGTCACGACGATCGACGGCGTGGACCAGGTGCTCATGGTCGCCAACCAGGGCAAGGGCGGCACCCGCATCGTCGGCGCGGACGCCAGGGACGGGAAAATCCTCTGGTCCTACACCGGGTGGAACTGCAACATCCCCGTGCCCAGCGTCACGGCCATCGGCGACGGGCGGTTCTTCATCACCGGCGATTACGGCGCCGGATGCGCCATGTGGAAAGTCGCCCGCAGCGGGCAGTCGTGGGAAGCGACCGAGTTGTTCCGCAACCGCAACTCCGGTTCGCACATCCACAACGCCCTGCTATACGAGGGGCACCTGTACAGCAATTCCAGCCGGGACGGCAAGGGACTCGTCTGCCAGGACCTGGAAGGCAAGACGGTGTGGAACACGGGCAAGTCGCCCTCGTTCGACCTGGGCGGAAACCTGATCATCGTCAACGACCTGATCTACATCCTCGACGGAAACGGCGGCGCCCTGCACGTGGTGGAGGCCAGCGCCGCGGGGTACAAGCAACTGGCCAAAGCCGACCTGCTGGAAGGGCAGAAGGTCTGGGCACCGATGGCGTTCAGCGGCGGCAAGCTGCTGATCCGCGACCAGAAACAGCTGCGGTGCGTGGACGTGACGGCGCGGTAGCGCCGCGGCGGGGAAAAATTACGGCGCCCGGACATCCCTGCCCGGGCGCCCGTCCCTGAGGGATGAATCCATGCCGGCGCCGTCCGGCAGGTGCAGCCGCTCCGTGGGCCCGTCCGCCCCGCGGGAAATGCCCGCGCCCTCACGGTTTCGAGCGCCGTCGGCCCTCCATGCCGTCGGGCTCCCGGCGGGCGGACCCTTCCGAAGCCGGCTTCGTGCAACTTTCGTCAGTTTGCGTCATCCGTCAGGCGAACTGCTCGCCGAGCAGCTCCACCAGCTGCTGAGCGGGCAGGGACCGCGGCCCGACGGGCGTAGACCACTCGATCGGGGCGTTGTTGAGCAGTAGTAGTTCCATGCGCTGCACCGCCAGAACGACCGAGGAGTGGTTTTTTCCCATGAAGCGCCCGATCTCGGGGTAGCTCATCCGCGTGTGCCGCCGGGCGAGGAACATCGCCGTCATCCGCGCGGTGGAAACGGTCCGTGTGCGCCGGGTGGAGTGGAGGTCGGCCGGGGTAATCCCGAACAGGGCGGCGACGGCCGCCTCGATGTCGCCCAGCGTCACCGCGCCGTCGGTCCGCGCCAGGTGCTCGGCCAGCGCGTCGACCGCCACGGGCAGCGTGACCTGCCCGCCGTCCAGCGCGCCCAGGGCCGCCAGCTTGATCAGGGCCCCTTCCAGCTCGCGCACGCTCGTGCGAACGTGCTGGGCGACGTACTCCAGCACCTCCGCGGGCAGCGTCAGCTTCAGCGTCCGCGCCTTGCGGCGGAGGATCTCCATCCG
>DNAS01000011.1:11496-15549 GCA_003485185.1 Phycisphaerales bacterium
CGGAGGATCTCCATCCGCGTGGAGAAATCGGGAGGCTCGATCTTGACCACCATGCCCGCGACGAACCGGCTGACGAGCTGCTCATTGAGCTCTCCGACGAGGCGCGGATGCGCGTCGGAGGCCATCACGATCTGCTTTCCCGCCGCGTCGATGGTGTTGAAGGTGTGCAGGAACTCGTCCTGGGTGGCCTTCTTGGCGGCAAGGAAGTGCACGTCGTCGATGACGAGCAGGTCGAGGTTGCGATAGCGGGCGCGGAACTCGCCGCTCTTCTTGTTGCGGATGGACTGGATGAACTCGTTGGTGAACTGCTCGCCGGTGACGTATCGGCAGCGCAGGGGCGCGCCGTCGCGGTGGACGTGCGAGGCGGCCACACAGATGCCCTGGAGCAGGTGGGTTTTCCCGACGCCGCAGGGCCCGTGGAGGAACAGGGGGTTGAAGGCGGCGGAACCGCCCGCCACGATCGCCATCGCGGCCGAATACGCCAGCTTGTTGCTGGCGCCGACGATGAAATCTTCCAGGCGGTGGCGCAGCGTCACCGGCGTGACGGGGTGGCGCGGGCGGGCCCGGCCCTCGGTGACCTTGCTGACCATTTCCGCCTGCTTGTCCAGGTGGGTCTTGCGGAGATCGCCCGACAGCGAGGGATCGATCGTCACCGTCACGTCGTGCGATTTTCCCGTCTGCGCCTTCATCGCCTCGACGATGTCGCCGAGGTAATGCGTCTCGATCCAGTTGGCCACGAACGGGTTGGGCACGCTGACCTTCACCTGCCCGTCATGCAGCTCCACCCGCGTGCCGTGCCGGAACCACGCGTTGATTTTCTGCGGTCCGATCCGCTCCTGCAACGCCGTCATGAACCCCCGCAGCGACGTCGCCTCGGCGCGTACCGATACCATCAAGCCATCCATAAGTTCGATCCTTCGCGTCCCGGAAACCTGACGGAAGCCAATCCCTTTTCGTCCTCGGCGGCCTTGGAATTGTCACGCACTGCGCCGCACTGCGTCGAAGACAGAACAGAATGTATCGGTGGAATGCGAGGGGGTCAACTTCAAACGCGGCGCTTTCTTATCCACACCGCTCAAGACTTTCGGTCACGAACCTTTGGGGCAAAAAAAAATGTTTCATCCACACGTTGTTCACATTTCATCGACAACCGGTTCCTTCGGCGCGTTCGAGCCGTTGTGCATCACGAAGGCGGCGCGGCATTGCGTCGGACAGAATCCTTCGTGCTGATAGACTTTTCGCGCGGGATCGTTCCTCACGTCGACCGCGAGGGTCAGCGCCGCGGCGCCGCGTCGGACGGCTTGGTCCGCGGCGCGGCGGAGCATCTGCCCGCACAGGCCCGTGCCGCGATGCTCCGGCGCCACGCCCACATACACCACGTCCGCCTCGGCCGTCGCGGGCGAATCGTTCACCAGCACGCAGCCGGCAGGCTCGCCGTCGCGCTGCGCGATCCACCACGCCTCCGGGCGGAACGCCCCGCTGGACTTGTGCCCCGCCACCACGTCGCCAATGGGGCGGACGCCGCACAGTTCCGGGCAGTCCAACGACCCGCGGTACGTCCGCGCGATCAGCGCGCCCAGTTCGTCGTCGGTGAACTGCCCGTACGCGCGCCACTGCACGGCCGGCGAATCGACGAACGGGCGGGCGAGCGCGAGGTCCAGGCGCATGTAGACCAGATCGGTCAGACGGGCAAACCCCGCGGCGTGAAGGATTTCGATTTCCGCCGCGTCCGCCGGCGACGGCAACGCCTGGACGATCCGCACGAGCCCCCCCAACGCCGCGCGAGACATCGCGGCAATCAGCCGGACGAGGATTTCGCGCGGCGAACCGACCTCACCAACAGGCGTGTGCAGCAGAAAGCCCGTTCCGCCGCGATCGGCGGCGATCATGGCCACCGCCGCCGTCCGCATCGCCCGCCGCGCCCACCAGAGCAGGCACGGGCGGTCCTCGCGGCCCCAGGCACCCCCCATGCCGCCCAGCTGCCGCAACGCTCGAGTCCGATGCCAGGCGGGAACCGGGCCGATTTGTGTCCGCAGGAGGCTCACCCCCCTATCGTATCGCGCGCGGGGGCGGAAGCAAGCGGCCGGGGGAAGGCGATTTCCGCGCCTTTTCGACCGCGCAGACGGTTGACTTCGCCCCGGGCGGATCGTACCCTGATTCAGATCGGCCGGGGAATCTGCGCCCGGCTGAGCGGATTCCTTCGCGAGTCAGGAGTTACGGCATGAGATTGACCCTATCGCTTGTCGCGGCGGGCGTGTTGGCGATTTTCGCGTGGGCGAGTGTTTCCCCGGCGGCAGCGCCCCAGCCCTCCGAGGTTCCCACCGCGTGGGAACTGGATTTCCAGTTCCAGGCACCCAAGGCCGTCACGCTCGCCCTGCCCGGGCATGAGGCACGCACCTACTGGTACCTGGTCTACCGCGTGATCAACCGCAGTGACCAGGACGTCATCTACGTGCCCAATTTCGTGTTGTATACCGACACCGGGCAGATTTCCCCGGCGGGCCAGGGCGTTCCCGTCTCCGCGTTCGAGGCGATCAAGAAACTCACCAACGACCCGCTGCTGCTGGATGTCACCAACATCACCGGAAAGCTCCTCCAGGGCGAGGACAACGCCAGGGTGGGCGTGGCGATCTGGCAGGACTTCGACCCCAAGGCGGGCGAGATCGACGTGTTCATCGGCGGGCTGAGCGGGGAAACCGCGACGGTTCCGCTGCCGGTTCCCGTGGAGGTGGAGCAGACCACCCCAGCCGGCAAGACCGAGAAGGTCACCAAGACGTCGGTCGTGCTGTCCAAGACGCTCCGCGTGCGCTATGCCGTTCCGGGCGAGGCGGCGGGGCGCACCCGCACCGCCGTCAAGCAGCTCGACAAGGAATGGGTAATGCGGTAGTAGTCTTTGGACATTGATTTTGTGAGTGCAAAATCAATGTCGAAAGACTACAGAGCAGGCGAACCGTTGAGCAGGTGAACAGGAGAAAAACGCCATCGAGCCTGCGGTCTCCTGCTCGCCTGTTCCCCGGTTCGACAACCCACAAAAACAGAGTTGAAGAACTAGTAGCGATGGGGCGAAAACCGCCCTTGACACGCACGAGCGGTTTCGATAAGGTAAGGGGCTCGGAAGAGTTCGATACCGTCTCAAGGCAACACAGGCAATTGGGAGCGTAGTGATGGCACATAAAAAGGGACAAGGTTCGACGCGGAACGGGCGCGACAGCAACCCGCAGTTCCGCGGGGTCAAGAAATTCGGCGGCCAGCCCGTCACCACCGGAACGATTCTCGTCCGCCAGTGCGGCACGCCGTTGAAGCCCGGACTGAATGTCGGGCGCGGGCGCGACGATACCCTGTTCGCCCTGTCCGAGGGGACCGTCCGGTTCCGCGGGCGGTTCGTGGACGTGGTCTAGTCGGTCCGTCGGGCAGACGGTTCGACGGATGGAGCATTCCCAGAGGATGGCCCCCAGCACGGCGCCATCCTCTTTTGCATCCGTGGCGCGGCGATCGCGGACATGAGCACACCGGCTTACAAGGCGACCTTCGTGGACGAGGTGGACCTCGTCGCCCTCGCGGGCGACGGAGGGAACGGGTGTGTCTCGTTCCGGCGGGAAAAATACATCCCGCGCGGCGGGCCCAACGGGGGCGACGGCGGCGACGGGGGCAGCGTCTACGTCCGCGCCGACGCGTCGCTCAACACGCTCCAGCACCTCGCCGGGCACCACCACTGGAAGGCCGAGCGCGGCGAGCATGGAATGGGAAAGAACTGCCACGGGCGGCGCGGGCAGGACGTGCGCATCCGCGTGCCGCCGGGCACGATCGTCTACGACGGCGACCACGGCATGGTGCTGAAGGATCTCGCCGCCGACGGCGAGGAGGTCTGCGTCGCCTCGGGCGGCAAGGGCGGGCGCGGAAACACCGCCTTCAAGAGCGCCACCCACCAGGCGCCCCGCGAGGCCGAGCCCGGAACGCCCGGGCAGGTCCGCACCCTCCACCTGGAACTCAAGCTCATCGCCGACGCCGGGCTGGTCGGAAAGCCCAACGCGGGCAAGAGCACGCTGCTGGCCC
>DNAS01000011.1:15752-16212 GCA_003485185.1 Phycisphaerales bacterium
CGGCGGTTCGTGATGGCCGACATCCCCGGGCTCATCGAGGGCGCCCACCTCGGCGCCGGTCTGGGCGACGAGTTCCTCCGCCACGTCGAGCGGACCCGCCTGCTGGTGCACATGCTGGACATCTGCCCCACCGCCGGCGATCCCGTCGAGGACTACCGCGCCATCCGCCGCGAGCTGGAGCAGTACTCGCCCGAGCTGGCGGCCAAGCCGGAGATCGTCGTGGCCAACAAGATGGACCTGACCGACAGCCGCGAGCATCTCCAGCGCCTGCGGCGCGAGTTGGGCGTGGAGGTGGTGGCGGTCTCTGCCGTCACCGGGCAGGGCCTGGAAGACCTGACGGAGCGCATCTGGCGGCGGCTGCGCGACGGCGACACGGGCGACGTGCCCGCAGGAGCGGACTGATGAGCGACGAACGACCGAGCGAGATTCCCTCGGTGCTGGCCTGCGACGTGGGCAACAG
>DNAS01000011.1:16290-27034 GCA_003485185.1 Phycisphaerales bacterium
GTGGGCAACAGCGCGCTGCACATCGCCTGCGTGCGGGGCAACGACGTGACGGATGCCGCGACCTTCCGCCTGGGGCGCCTGGAGGGCCTGGGCGACCGCCTGGCCGAACTGTGGGCGCAAATGCCCGCGCCGAAGCGGATTGTCGCGTGCAGCGTGAACGCCGCGGGGCTCAAGGCGCTGGAGGCGGCCGTCTCTGCCGCGATGCAGGCCGACGTGCTCGTCGTCGGGCGCGACATTCCCCTGCCCATCGACACCCGCCTGGACGAGCCGCAGAAGATCGGCGTCGATCGCCTGTGCGCCGCGGTGGCGGCTTTCGACCGGCTGGGGCAGGCGTGCGTGGTGGCCGACTTCGGCTCGGCCATCACCATCGACTGCGTCAACGACGCCGGGCAGTTCCTCGGCGGGGCAATCCTGCCCGGGCTGTCCATGGGCGCCGACGCGCTGCACGCGGGCACCGCGCAACTGCCTCGCGTGAAGCTCGCCCGCCCCGACTGGGTCATCGGGCGCAACACCACCGAGGCCATCGTCGGCGGGCTCGTCTTCGCCGCGCGCGGCGCGCTGCGCCACCTGGCGGAGGCCTATGCCAACGAGATGGGGCACTGGCCGGTCGTCATCGCCACTGGCGGCGACGCGGAACTGGTCTGCCCCGACGTCCGCGAGTCGGAGTTGGTGCAGGCCATCGTGCCGGACCTCGTGCTGCGCGGCGTGGCCGCCGCCTACTACCGCACGCTGCTGAAGTAAAGGACCCAGGAACCAGGAACTGAGGAACCCGGTTTTCCCGTTGCCGGGTGCGGCGGACTGTGGTACTCAGGGCGGCCATGAGCGGCGACAGCGGCGAGCCATGGACGGTGCTGAAGTTACTGAACTGGACGAAGGACTACTTCGCCCGCCGGGAGGTGGACTCGCCGCGGCTGTCGGCCGAGGTGCTGCTCGCCCACACGCTGGGGTGCCGGCGGATCGAGCTCTACACCCGCTTCGACCACGTGCCGCCCGACGCCCAGCGCGACGCCTTCCGCGAGCTGGTCCGCCGCGCCGCCGAGCACGAGCCGGTGGCCTACCTGACAGGCGAGAAGGAATTCTACTCGCTGGCCTTCCGCGTGACGCCCGACGTGCTGGTTCCGCGCGGCGAGACGGAACTTCTGGTGTCCGAGGCCGTGGCGCATCTTCGCGCCGTCTGCGCGGGCGGGCGGAGCGCGACCTTCTGGGACGCCTGCACGGGCAGCGGGTGCGTGGCGGTGGCGGTGGCCGTCAACGTCCGCGAGGCCCGCGCGCTGGCGACGGACCTTTCCCCGGCGGCGCTGGACGTCGCGCGAGACAACGCCCGGCGCAACGGCGTGGCCGACCGCGTACGCGTCGAACAGGCCGACCTGCTGGACCTGCCCGATTCGTGCGCGGACCTCTCGCCGTTCGACGCGATCACCGCCAACCCGCCCTACGTGGCCGAGGGCGACGCCGTCGCGCCGTCGGTGCGCCACGAACCGCGCCAGGCACTCTACGCGGGCGCGGACGGGCTGGACTGCCTGCGGAGGCTCATCGCGCAGGCGCCCGCACGGCTGGGCGCCGGCGGAATGCTGGCGGTGGAGTTCGGCGCGGGACAGACCGACGCCGTTCGCGAGTTGATCGTCGCGGCCGGCACGCTGGGCGAACCGCGAATCCTCCGCGACCACCAGGGAATCGAACGCGCCGCCGTGACGAGCAAAAAAGCGTGAGACCCACTGTCAATTGACAATTGCCGATTGACAATTTCCCGCACTCGCCACTCTCCACGCCCCACTACTACAGGTCCAGCGGTTTGAGCACCATTCCGGTGGCGAGTTTGGGGTAGAAGTAGGTGCTCTTGTGGGGCATGGCGGCGCCGGTGTCGGCGATGGTTTCGACGGCTTCCAGGGGCGTGGACTGGAGGCAGACGCCGAGCTGTACCCGTCCGGAGCGGCAGGCGGCCAGCACGTTGCCCGCGTCCGGCGTGTATTCGATGAACAGTTCCGGCGTGCGCCAGCGTTCGATATCGCGGTCGATGACGAGCTTGTGGAGGATGGCGACGTCGAGCGCCCGCCAGGCGTCGTTCTGGTCGGGCGCGGCGGCGGTCATCGCGGCGGGGTCTTTCAGCCGGGCGATCCACACCTCGGCCGGGTCGGCGCCGAGCATCGCCATCGCGCCCGGGCCGTACTTCCGCAGCCATCCCGACGTGTCGCGCCAATCCAGTTCCTCCACGCTGCACCGCCGCCAGGAGAATTCCTTCGCCGCGTCGGCGAGGCGATGGACGGCGAACGTCTTTTTCAGCCCGTGGACGATGCGGTGCGTCGGCAGGATCAGCAGGCCCGGGTCGGTGTGCTCGACGAGGGCGAACAGGACGAAGTTGGCCTCGTGGTTCGCGTCGATGCGCCCGCTCTCTCGCAGGCGTCGGGCGAAGTTCATGGCCGTGGTGTATCGGTGGTGCCCGTCGGCGATGTAGACCGGCGTCTCGCGCAGGGCCGACGCGACGGCCGAGATCACGGCCGGGTCCGAGATGGCCCAGAGCTTTTCCTCGACGTCCTTGAGCCATCCGTGCAGCGTGGGAACGCCCCGCGCCGCCGACCAGAGGGCGTCGGTGGCGTGCCCGGCCGGGTCGCGGTAGAACCCGAACACGGGCGACAACTGCATGCCCGTGTGCTCGGAGAGCTTCAGGCGGTCGGCCTTAGGCCCGTCGAAGGTGTGCTCGTGGGGGATGACGTCCTTGCCGAGTTCGGTGGCGCGCACGCCGCAGAGCATGGCCCGCCGCTGGTACGTCCTGCCCGCCCAGTGGAACGTCTGCTGGTAGGCGTAGAGGCAGGGCTTGTCGTCGCGGACCATGACGCCCTCGGCCTTCCAGCGGTTGAGGGTGTCGGCGGCCTGCCGGTAGGCGGACTCGGGCCCGACTTCCTTGGGCGGGACGTGCGGAAGGTCCACGGCCACGATGTTTTGCGAATTCCCCGCCAGCAGCGCCGCCTTGTCGTCGCCCGTCAGCACGTCATAGGGCGGGGCGATCAGGGCGCTGACGTCTCCCTCGGCGGATCCGCGATATCTCCAGCCACAGAACGGTCTGATTTCCATAAAACGCCTCCCGACGGAAAGCGCAATACGATAGCGACTTGGCGGGGAGGTTCAAGGGAATTGCGGAATGCGGATTTCGGATTGCGGATTGCCTTACGAATTGCGCCAGTCCGCAATCCGCAATCAAGGGATAGAACTGAGAACTGAGCAATCAATCGACCAATTGACCGATCGACCAGTTGACCAATCGCCCCCTTGACCGGGTTCCCAGTTCCGTGTTTCCGGTTCCCCCCGGTCCCTTGTCCCTGGTCCCTTTTTGTTATTTTTTCATCACTTCCTGGATCGCCAGCACGCTGTAGCAGGTGGCGAGGGCGGGCAGTTTCTCGA
The DNA here is from genome assembly GCA_003485185.1 of Phycisphaerales bacterium. Lineage (GTDB taxonomy): Bacteria > Planctomycetota > Phycisphaerae > SM23-33 > SM23-33 > UBA12270. Next base: position 19,687 of record DNAS01000011.1, read on the forward strand.
ACCAGCGCTTGGCGGGGTTTTCCCAGTGTCCGTCGGGCGCGACGCGCTGGCCGAGGGCGTCGATCAATTCGTGCCGCCAGTTGTGCCTGACGCCCTTGCCGTCGGCGATTTCGTCTTCGCCCCAGGCCTGGAGAGCCTTGGCGAACACGTGGTAGTAGTAGTACAGCCCTTCTTCCGAATGAATTTGCGGCATGTTGGGGTTGCTGTCCAGGCGCCAGTGCTCGCGGATCCACCGCAGCGCCGCCTGCACGCGCGGGTCCTTGCGATCCACGCCGGCGTACAGCAGGCTCTTGAATCCGGTGTAGGTCATGCTGCCGTAGCTGCGGAGCCCGAAGCGGTCGTCGCCGGCCTTCGACTCGCCGGTGTTGGGGTCGCCCTTGACGGCAGGGGCGTAGATGAACCCGCCGTCGTTGGCCCCCTGCTGCGCCCAGGGACGCGGGTTGGTTTCCTTGAGGTTCTGCGTCCGCGTGACGAAGACGACCATGTTCTTCCAGTACGGGTCGTCGGCCGACAGCCCGAACTCGTGCAGTGCCTCGGCGCTGTATCCGGCGTTGCTCAGGTCGGGCCGGCCGTGCGCCCCATAACTCACCCCGCCGAAGAACGGGTGGTCCTCGGTGATCTTCTGCCCGTCGGCCGACTCCGAGCCGGCGATGATCTGCTGGCCCTTGAGGAACGCGACGGCCGCTTCCAGCGCGTCGTTGTAGCGGGTGTCGCCGGAGGCCTTCAGGGCCATGACGGCGACGGCCGTCGTGTAGTTCGCCAGCCCTTCCTGCGGCGCGTAGAAGCCGCCGTCTTTCTGGCGGGACTTCATCAGCACCTCAAAGCCCTTCCGCACGACGGGATGCTTGGCGTCAAAGTCGGGGTGCTGGAGCAGGGCCTTGAGCACCATGGCCGTCATGGCGGGCTTGTTGGCGCCGTTGAGGCTCCAGCCGCCGTCGGATTCGCGGTTGGCCAGCAGCCAGGCGATTCCTCCGTTCATCAGCTTCTGCGCCGCGGCGAGATGCGCAGCGTCCATCGCCCCGGTGGCGGCGGGCGGCAGGGAGAGTTTTGCAACCGGCCCAGCCGGCGCGGCCGGGGCGGTCGAAGGCTCCTCGGCTGTGAGTTGCCCGACGTTCCCGACCAGTCCGACCAGCACGAAGATTGCGAGCGTTCCGGATTTCATGGCAGAGTCCTTTCGAAACAAAACCCCATTGCTCATTAACTATTCTGTTGAAAACATCCGTTCGCGGGACGGGTGGCACGCTTTGCTCGCAAAGCGTGTTGCCGAATTTCCCTGAACACGGCTTGCAAGCAAGCCGTGCCACCCAGTTTTCAGATGTTTTCAACAGAGCAATTTCATTGTACAACGCTTACCGGTTCCGGTGAAGGACGAACAGGGACAGCGCGAAGGTCTGGAGGAACACGGCGATCAGGGCCCAGACGACGGTCTGCTGGGCGGGCGCTTCGCTGAGGAGCCGCCAGAAGACGTTCAGCAGCGCCAGCAGCGCCAGGATCTGCGCGATCCCCCCGGCGAGCTTGAGGAAGCTGAACTCTTCGTGCTGGCCGGCACGGGCGAGGTGGCGGACGTAGCGGAGGATTTCGCGCCGGACTTCGCTGTCGTGCATGAGGTCCTCCTCCCGCCCGTTGGGCCGAGGGCTGGCGGCGGGCGCGGCAGTGGGCGCTGCGGCCGGCGCCGCGTCGGCCTGGCGGATGATGAGGCGCGCGGCCTCGACGAGGTTCCGCACGGTGAAGTCGGCCTGCACCGACTCGTCGGACTCCTGGCCGACGGTAGGCGACGCGTCGGGGATCCGCACGCGGATCGTCCGGCACCCGGCGCGGTATCCGGCCTCGACGTCGCGCGGGCTGTCGCCGACCATCCAGCTACGGGACAGGTCGATGTCGAGTTCCTCGGCCGCCTGGAGCAGCATTCCGGGGCGGGGCTTGCGCAGCTCGGACTCCTTTGCGTATTGCTCGACCGTGCCCTCGGGGTGGAACGGGCAGTAGTGGATCGCGTCGACGTGGGCCCCTCCGGCGGCGAGCTGGCGGCGGAGTTCGCCGTGGATTTTCTCCAGCGTCTCCTCGGTCAGCAGCCCGCGGGCGATGCCCGACTGGTTCGTCACGACGACGATCTTGAACCCCGCGCCGGCCAGCGACTTCAGCGCCAGGTCCACCCCGGGCAGCAGCTTGACCGCCTCGGGGGCGCTGAGGTAGCCGGGGTCCTCGATGAGCGTCCGGTCGCGGTCGAGGAATACGGCCTTGTTCGCCATGGTTGGATCTCCCGTGGGCGTCGGCGCGTCACTGCCCGGGCTCGGCGCCGACGATGCGGTTGATGATCGTCGTGGTGCTCAGTCCGTCGACGGCCCCGAGCGAGACGACCTTCCCGCCGTACTGCTCGACGAGCTTCCGCCCGACGATCTCGCCGGTGGTTCCGCCCTTGACCAGCACGTCGGGCTTGAGCAGCTTCAGCAGCGGCTCGGGGGTGTCCTCTTCGAAGATCGTCACGTAGTCCACGCACTCCAGGGCGGCCAGCACTTCCGCCCGCTCCCGCTCGCCGATGACGGGGCGCCCGGGGCCCTTGAGGCGCTTGACGCTCGCGTCGCTGTTGACGGCCACCACCAGGCAACTGCCCAGCTCGCGCGCCTGCTGGAGGCAGCGGATGTGCCCCAGGTGCAGCAGGTCGAAGCATCCGTTGGTGAAGACGACCTTCTCGCCCTGTTTGCGTCGTCGGGCGAGTTCGTCGGCCAGCGGGGCGCGATCGAGCACCTTTCCGCCGCGCAGGCCGACCATGCGGCGGAGCTCGTCGACGATCTCCTGCCGGCGGATCGGCACGACGCCGAATCGCTCGATCTCCAGGCCGCCGGCGACGTTGGCCAGCGCCACCGCCTGCGGGGTTTCGCACCCGCCGGCCAGCGCGACGGCGAGCATCGCCAGCACCTCGTCGCCCGCGCCGGTGACGTCGTAGACGTTCCGCGGGCGGGTGGGAATGATCGTGCCGGGTTTGTCGCCGCGCATCCGCAGGTAGGCGCCCTGCTTGTCGAGGGTGATGACGACGGCATCGGCGTCGGCGATCAGGAGCACCTGCTTCGCCGCCCGCTCGAGGGATTCGTCGTCGACGATGGACACGCCCGTCGCGCGCGAGGCCTCGTATCGGTTGGGCGTCAGGAGCGTCGCGCCGCGGTAGCGGCGGTAGTCGGCCGTCAGGGCCGGGTCCACCAGCACCGCCTTGCCCGCGGCGCGGGCGTCGGCGATGATCTGCGGCGTGTTCAGGTCCGTCAGCGTGCCCTTGTCGTAGTCCTCCAGGGCCACCACCCCGCAGGCGGAAAGCTGGCTGCGCACCGCGGCGCGGATCGTTCCCTGCACGCTCTCGGACAGCGGTTCGGACACCTCCTCGTCCACGCGGAGCATCTGCTGGGCGTGGCGATGCTGGGCGAGGCCGACGTAGCGGGTCTTGACCGTGGTCGCCCGCCCGCGCAGGCGCGCCAGCGTGCTCGTGCCGGCCCCTTGCGCGCTGAGCAGCGAAACGAGCTGGTCGCCCGCCTCATCCTGCCCGACGGCGCCGATGCAGGCGACCTTCCCGCCGAGGGCGAGCACGGCGGCCGCCACGTTCGCCGCGCCGCCGGTGCGCCCCTCGGCCCGGACAGCCCGCAGCACGGGCACCGGCGCCTCGGGGCTGATCCGCTCGGCGTCGCCGTAGACGTACCGGTCCAGCATGAAATCGCCCACCAGCGCCACCAGAGGCGAGCCCAGCCGTTCCACGATTTCGATCAACGTATTCATGGCGTGCGATTGTATGAGCCCGCGCGGGTCACTGCAAGCAGCGGCGGATCGCGCTCAGCAGCTCGTCGCGCCCGTCGAGCAGGTCGATTTCGACGGCCAGGCGCCAGACCGGGCGCGGCAGCGGCACGGCGGCGAGGCGGACGTAGTCCTTCTCGGTGGTGACGACGAGTTCCGCCTCGCACCCGGACAGCCCGTCGCGCAGCATGTCCAGCAGCGGCCCGGCGTATTCCGCGTGGTCGCCGACGGCCCGGCGGTCGACCAGGCGGACGTGCAGGTTGTCCAGCATGCGGAAGAACGGTTCGGGGTTGCCGATGCCCGCCAGCGCGCAGACCTTCCGCCCGGCCAGCGCGTTCAGGGGGCGGGTCGCGCCGGTGTCGTCGACCAGGGCGACGGGCCTGTGGGCGGCCGCGTGAAGGCTCGCGCGGGGCGTCAGCGCGCGCAAGCGCGTCCGCAGGGCGGCGAGTTCGTCGCCCGGCACGGCGTCGGAACGCGTGACGACCACGCAGTCGGCGTCGCGCAAGGCGGCGGGCGGCTCGCGCAGCAGCCCGCGCGGCAGGCAGTGCCCGTAGCCGAAGGGGTTCGTCGCGTCGATCAGCACGACGTCCAGGTCGCGCCGCAGGCGCAGGTGCTGGAATCCGTCGTCCATGACCAGCACGTCGGCGCCGTCGGCGATGGCGGCCTTTGCGGCGGCGGCGCGGTCGGCGTCGACGAACACCGGCGCGCCGGTCGCGCGGCGGAGCAATTCGGCCTCGTCGCTGACGCCGGCGACGGATTTGTATCCGCGCGTCAGCACGGCCGGGCGGTAGCCCATCTCGCGCAGGCGGGAGACGAGCCAGGCGACCATGGGCGTCTTGCCCGTTCCGCCGGTGGTGAGGTTGCCCACGCAGATGACCGGCGCGCCCGCGCGGCGGCGCGGCAGCAGGCCCAGGCGATACAGGGCGCGGCGGCAGCGCATGACCAGCGCGTAGGGGCCGCTGGCGGCCAGCAGCGCCGTCCGCAGCAACGTCAGCGCCAAGCCCCTCCGCCGGCCGCTCAGGATGTCCATCGCCCGCCGCTCGTCCATGGCGAGATCATGGTACTTTCCGGGGGGGACGAAAAAAAGACCGAGGACCGGATACCGGAGACCGAAAGACCGCCGTCCGACTACGGGCTACTGGCTACCGGCTACTGGTTACGACCCCATCGCGGCAATGACGGCGTCGGCCATTTCCTGCGTGCCGACGGCCGTCGGGTCGTTGCGGTCCTCCTTCATGTCGTAGGTGACGCTCTTTCCTTCGGCGATGGTCGCCGCGACGGCGTCTTCCAGGGCGCGGGCGGCGGCAGTCTCGCCGAGGTAGTCGAGCATCAGCATTCCGGACAGGATCAGGGCCGTCGGGTTGACCTTGTTGAGCCCCTTGTACTTGGGGGCGCTGCCGTGGGTGGCCTCGAAGACCGCGCCCTTGTCGCCGATGTTCGCGCCCGGCGCGACGCCCAGCCCGCCGACCAGCCCGGCGCACAGGTCCGACAGAATGTCGCCGTAGAGATTCGGAAGCACGATCACGTCGTACAGCTCGGGCTTCTGGACGAGCTGCATGCACATGTTGTCCACGAGGCGTTCCTCGCCCTCGATGTCCGGATAGTCCCTGGCCACCTGTTCGGCGACGGCTTTGAACAGCCCGTCGGTGAACTTCATGATGTTGGCCTTGTGGACCCAGGTGACCTTTTTCCGCCCGTGCTTGCGGGCGTACTCGAAGGCGAACCGCACGATCCGCTCGCTGTTCTCCACGCTGATGGGCTTGATGGAGACGCCGGTGGAGTCCTTGCGGGTCTTGACCTTCTTGTCGGCCGAGAGGCGGTTGACCGTCTCGATCAACTCGGCCGTCGCGGGCAGGCCCTTCTCGAACTCGACGCCCGCATAGAGGTCCTCGCAGTTCTCGCGGACGAGGACGAGGTCGATGTTCTCGTAGCGGCTGCGGACGCCGCGGTAGCTCTTGCAGGGGCGCACGCAGGCGTACAGGTCGAGCGTCTGTCGGAGCAGGACGTTGACGCTGCGGAAGCCCGTCCCGATGGGCGTGGTGATGGGCGCCTTGAGGGTGGCGTCGGAGTCGCGAACGGACTGGACGGTCTGGTCGGGCATGGGGGTGCCCGCGGTTTCCATGATGTCCACGCCGGCCTCACAGACGGTCCACTGGATGCTGCCGGCGCCTTTCGTGCGGGCCAGCGCGGCGTCCACGCACCGCCGGGCGGCCTCGGCCAGTTCCGGTCCCGTCCCGTCGCCTCGAATCAACGTCACCTTATGCTGCTTCGCCATGTGGGTGTCCTTCCGTGCCTAGGGGCTTGTGGTCAGAACGGGGCAGGATAGCACAGGACGGCCGGGGCGTCAACTTCGGCGCCCACGCCTCTCCCTGCCAGGGAGAGGGTGGCCCGAAGGGCCGGGGGAGGGTGTCGCCTTCTCTGCCTGGAAGGACCGGGAGTGAGCCAACGGGAGTTTCACTTTCCGCCCTTGGCCTTTTTCAGCATCTCCGGGATTTCCTTGTCGCTGAGCTCCTTGCGGAGCGGCTGGTCCGCCACCTTCGCCACGGCGTTGAGGGCCTTGACGATGGACGTGTAAGGATACATCGCGACTTCCTCGTAGCGGCTGTTCTGGTCGGGAAGGACCATGGGTCTGGACAGGTTAAGATACTTGGCCGAGCGGTATTGGACGCGGTTGAGGTAGCTGTCCAGGGACCGATACATCTTCTCGGCGCGGTCCTTGTCCATGGTCTTGGCGGCCACGACGATCCGCCCCAGCAGGGTCGAGTATAGCCCGTTGCCCCGCGATTCCTCCTGGTTGATCATGTTCAGGACCTTGGCGTCGTCGGTGGCGTCTCCGCTGGCCAGCAGGAGATCGGCATAGGTGAGCGTCAGTTCGACGACCTCGCGGTTGTAGCGGACCACTTCCTCGTCGCGGGAGGTCTTCTGACGGCGGGCCTCCTGCGTACGCGACATCTGCGAGAGCAGTTGCTCCAGCGGGACGCCCGTGGGGAACTTGTCGGGCAGCTTGGAGGCGTTCAGCACCGCGGGGGGGAACTTCGGGAGGGGCTTGAGCTGGAAGCGGGAATTCAGGCGTCCGACCATCGGAAGCGCCTTGTTGATGACGGCCTTGTCGGCTTTCTTCAGCGGCGTCAGCATCTCGTTGGCAACGAACACCGAAATGGCGGGATCGCGATGCGTACCCAACAGCGAATTGAGATGCTTGACCGACTCGTCGTCGTAGACCAGGGCCTGGACCTGCTTGATGAGTTCCTTGTCGGGATCGTCGCCCTCGTAGCGCTTAGCCGCTTCTTCCTCGAGTTTCTTGATGAAGGCCTGGAGTTCGTCCTTTCCCGCCGCTTTTGCCGCCTCGGCGCCCGCGGCGGTCGAGGCCGCAAACGTTCCCCATCCCCAAACCGAAACGACCGCCCCCAACACCGCCAAACGCAAGTTCATTGCAGGTTCTCCTGAATTCAGGATCCGGCACAAAACGCTACATCGCCTCTATGGGAATCTTAGCAGATCGCTCCTTCGCCCGCGAGACCTTTTGAGGGAAGAAGGGACCGAGCTACCAGGGACCGGGGACGGGGGACTCGGGACC
>DNAS01000011.1:27150-27473 GCA_003485185.1 Phycisphaerales bacterium
GGGAACCCGGAACCGGGAACCAGGAACACGGCCCGCACGGAGGCTTTCTTCCCGGGTTCCTTTGTTCCTGGTTCCGGGTTCCTCCTCTGGTCCGCTCGTGATTTTGCTTGTGGCGCGCGGGGGCGGATTTTAGCATGGGTTCCCGCCGGATCGTGGCCGGTTTTGTCCGCAGACACGCACTCGCGCCAGGAGGCATCCAGTGTCCGCCAACGCCTATCGCACCGTCGCGGGGAGCATCCTGCTGGGGTGGTTGCTGACCGGGGGAACGTCCGTCGCGGCCGGGCCTGCCGACGCGCCGTCCGGCGACGACCGCATCCAGGCCG
>DNAS01000011.1:27608-30290 GCA_003485185.1 Phycisphaerales bacterium
CCCCCCCCCCCGGCCCCCCCGCCAGTACGTCGAAAAGTCCGACCGCTACCTCCATCACTCCCGCCTGCGGCGCGGGATGAAGGGCTACGGCCTGACCGTCCTGAGCGGACAGAAGATCGTCCGGTTCGACGTGGAGATCGTCTCGGTGATGACCCGCTGGGGCCCCCACCAAGACGTGATCCTGGCGAACCTGTCGGGCCTGGGTCTGGAGAAGACGGGCGTGATCCAGGGCATGAGCGGATCGCCGTGCTTCGTGACGGACCCGGCCGACGGAAAGGACAAGCTCATCGGCGCGGTGGCGTACGGGTGGTTGTTCCAATCGGCGCCGCTGTGCGGCATCCAGCCGATCACGCAGATGATCGCGGCGTCGGGGATTGTCGGCACGGGCAAAGGCGCCACGACGGCGCCGGCGAGCCAGCCGGCCTCCGAGGCCGCCGGCGCGGCGGGCGTATCGCCCCCGCAGGCGTACCTGCACGCGCTGCTGAACCCGCGCAAGGGCGATTTCGCCGCCTATGCCCTGCCGAAACGCCCCGCCGACGGCGACGATTCCGACCGCGCCAGTCGCCTCGTGCCGCTGACCAGCCCGCTGATGATCTCCGGCGCAGGCCGGAACACCGTGGCGCAAGCGGCGAAACTCTTCGCGCCGCTGGGCCTGGCGGCCGTCCAGGCCGGAGGCGCAGGCACGCCAGACGATGCCCGCGCCGGCAAGCTCCAGCCGGGCTCTCCGCTGGCCGTCGCCCTCGTCTCCGGAGACGCCGACATCTCCGCCGTCGGAACCGTCACCGACGTCGTCGGCGAGCGCGTCCTGGGATTCGGGCACTCCCTGTTCTCCGACGGGAAGGTCCAGTTCTCGATGGCCCCGGCCTACGTCCACGCCGTCGTCGCCAGCAGCTACAGCAGCTTCAAGCTCGCCAGTCCTTTCGAGCCGACGGGCCTGCTCGACCGCGATGAGGCCTCCGGCGTCGCCGGTTCGCTGGGGGCGAAGGCTCCCGCCGTGCCCATGACCGTCGAGGTCCACTGGCCGCAGACCGGGCACCGGCAGACGTTCCGCTTCCGCCTGGTCATCGACCGCTGGATCACGGCCGTCCTGACCAACCTGCTGCTGTACGACGCCGCCTGGGGTTGGCGCAACCCGCCCGAGCTGCACACCGTTCGCCACGAGGTGCGGATCGACTTCGGCGCGCTGGGCGAGTACCGCGCGCGGAACGTCGGGTGCAACATCGGGGTAGCGCACGCCGCCTCCGACGTCTCTCGCCCGCTGGCGGCGCTGCTGAACAACCCGTTCGACCCCCCGGTCGCGCCCCGCGCCATCGAGGTCCGCCTGGAGATTTCCGAGCAGGCCCGCGCCGCCGACGTGCTGGAGCTGGCCCTGGACGGCGCAACCTACAGGCCCGGAGACACCGTCACCGGGCGATTGACCGTCCAGCCGTTCCGCCAGGCGCGGCGCGAGCTGCCGGTGAAGTTCGCGCTTCCGCGCAACCTGCCCGACGGCGCGTACGAGCTGACCGCCTGCGACGCTTACACCGCCGCGTCGGCTGAGAGGAACGAGATGCCCCACCTCTTCGAGCCGCGATCGACGGCCGAGATGTTCGCCGCCCTCCAGCGCGTCGTCCGACCGGACGGGGCGAAACTTTACCTCCGCCTGCCCGTCCGCGCCGACGAGTTGGCCGTCGGAACCCGTGAGATGAGCGACCTTCCGCCCAGCAAGGCGGCCATCCTCCGCCAGTCCCAGCCGCTGGACCTGTTCCGATTCACGCGCAGCGCGGTGCGGACCGCCGATTGCGAGTACGTGCTGAACGGCTCGGCCTCCGCGAAATTCACCGTCCAGGCCGAACCCAAGGAAACCCGACTCAACGCCCAGTAAGGAAGCCCCCGCGATGACATCCTGGACATGCACGCTGATCCTCGCCCTGTGCGGCGCGCCGCTGACGGTCCAGCCGGGCACGTGGACGCACAAGACCGAGGCCAATTTCGCCGCCGGCACGTTCGACGCGACGGCCGTCAGTTCCCTCGGCGAACTCCAGCTCGCGCGGAAGACGCAGGTGCTGGTGGCGTCGGAGGCGGCGCCAGCCGTCGTCTGGGCGCTGGCGACGCGGGGCGACGAGGTCTATCTCGCCGGCGGGGCCGACCGCTGCGTCTACCGACTGGCCGACGGCAAGTGCGTCAAGCTGGCAGAACTGCCCGTAGCGATGGTCTGCTGCCTGCTGGCCGACGGCGAAGGCGTGCTGGCGGGCGCGGGCGGGGAGCAGGCGGCCGTCTTCCGCGTCAGCCCCGCCGGGCAGGTCAAGCAACTCTGGGCCGACAAGTCCGCCCGCTACGTCTGGGCGCTGGCCAGCGCGCCCGGCGGCGGGATCTATGCCGCCACCGGCGCCGCGGCCCGGGTGATCGCCCTCGACGCCCAGGGCCGCCCCACCACGCTCTATGAAGCCCCCAAAACGCTCGCGAAGAACTTCCTGTGCCTCGCCGCCGACGGCGGAAAACTCTACGCCGGAACGGACAGCGGCGGGCTGGTGATCGAGATCGATCCCGCTGCGCGCGCCGGGCGGGTGATCCTCGACGCGGCGGAAGAGGAAATCTCGGCCGTCGTGCCCGACGGCGCGGGCGGGCTGTTCGTCGCCACGGCCGACGCGTCCAAGGCCGGACCCGACGGCGCGCCGGCAGCGCCGCGCGGCGATTCGTCGG
>DNAS01000007.1:0-1406 GCA_003485185.1 Phycisphaerales bacterium
ATCTTGATGTCGTCGCGCCCGGCTTGGCGCTTGGCGTCGGCGGCGGCCCGCACCGCCTCGTCGAAGTTCGGCAGGCAGGTGGGCTCGCCGTCGCCGCTGAAGGCGATGTCGTTCAGGCGGCGCAGGGCCTGCGGCACGGCGGCGAAGCGCGGCTCGGCCCACAGTTCGCCGCTCGCGACGGCCTGGAGCGCCTGGCGAAGCTCGTCGCGCAGCACGGGAAGGTCGATGGGGTACGCCTCGCGCGGGACGGTGCGGTCGATCTGGCAGTAGACGCAGGCAAACGTGCAGCGCTTGTCGGGGTTGAGGTTCACGCCGACCGACAGCCCGCCCGCGCGCCGGCTGATCACCGGGTAGACGTACAGGCAGTTGCGCCACTGCCGACGGTGGTCGGTGTGAACGCGCCGGGCGTTTCCGTCTGCGTGTCCGGTCATGGTGCGCCTCGCGGCCGGGTCACTGCGCCAGCGGACAGGCCAGCAGGCACATCTCGGCGGCGCAGGGTCGGACCTTCAGGATCGGGTCGTGCCTGGCCAGCGCGTCGGCGAGCGCTTCTGCCGTGATGTGCGCGGGCGGGGGCACGTCCGTGTGCGATCCTATATACTCGAATCCCTCGTCGGCGAGAAGGGCGTACCGCTTGGCCCAGTCGCAGCGGGCCTGCTCGACGGGGTGGAAGCTCGCCGCCCGCCCGCCGACGGTCACGGTGACGGCCTGGCGGTGCGCCGCGGCGCGGCAGCGGTCCAGGCAGGCGCGGCAGCCGGACTCGCACGTCCGCAGCAGCGGCGCGGCCTCGAGCATGGCGTCGCCGGGCAGTTCGGCGTCGAGGACGATCGCCAGGAACCGCGCGTGCGGGCCGAAACGCTCCGTCAGCGGGAACCCGCCCTTGGACAGCGCCGCCAGCCCGGCGGCGACGGCCGCGAACCGGTTGCAGAAGGCGTCCGGCTGGGCGCCGCGGACGTTGGCGACGGACGTCGAGGTTCCGCACAAATCCGCAGCCGCCACCGCGACGATGCCCAGGTCCGCCAGGCGACGGATCAGCCGGACGGCCGCGTGCGCCAGCGTACGGACCGACTGGTGCTGCGCGAAGACGTAGGGTCCGATGGCCTCGGCGGGGCCCTTGCCCGCGCGGGCGGCGCCGGCGCGGGGAACGCGCACGCCCAGCACGAGGACCGACTTCGCGCCGGGCAGGTAGTCGTCGGGCTCCAGGACGCGCATCGTCCCGGCGGAGACCTCGGGCTCGTACGGGCCCCATCGCTTTCCGCGGTCTCGCGCGGCGAAGACGGGCTGGCCGTCGAAGATTCCGCGAAGCTGCGCCGCCGCGTCGGCCAGTCGCCGCGCCGGCGCCACGCCCACGAGGTCCGCGCCGAACCGCCGGGCCAGGTCCTTGACGTGCCCGGCCAGGTCCGCCGACC
>DNAS01000007.1:1510-8764 GCA_003485185.1 Phycisphaerales bacterium
GGTCCGCCGACCTGCCGCAAGCGCCGCCCTCGGCCCGCACGAACGTCTCCGGAAGGGGGGCGCTGCTGACCACGCACGCCAGCGTCGCGTTTTTCCCATCCAGAAGCTCATCCGCGTATTGGCGCACGGGCTTCGGCAGTTGCCCCGCCGTGTACGGCGCGGCGCTGTAACCGAGATCTTCCAGCCGGCGAGCGGCGGAGAACGCGTGCGTGTGGGCGATGTATTCGACGGCGAAGGACAGGTTCGCCCGACGTGCGGCGGGATTCGCCGGCGCGCGGGACGGGTCGGCGACGGCCAGCATCAGCAGGCTGCGACCGTCGGGCAGCAGGGCGGACAGATCGATGCCTCTCGCCGCGCACGCCTCGGCCGGGGCGACCGCCACCCACTCGGCGCCGTCGTCGAGGGCTTCTGCCGCGATGCGGTCTCGCAGTTGCCGCAGCGGCGTCGCCGGGGCGGCGAGTTCCTGCGCGGCGACGGGTTTCCTGCGCCGTGGCGCGCTGCTGTACGCGCGGTCCCAGACGCGAAGATGCTTCGGCAGGCAGTATTTCAGGCAGTAGCCCATCGTCCCGCCAACCACGCCGTGCCGTCGCGCCGCCTCGCGGATGACCTCCTCGGTCACGTGGGCCGGCTTGGGCAGGTCGTGTGCGAGCCCGAAATGCTCCGCCCAACTGCACCGCCAGAGGTTCTTGTCGGCGAACTCGTAGCGCCGGTCTTCGATCTCCAGCGCGGCCAGGCCCTTCAATTCCTCGCTCAGCGCGCCGGCGTAGCAGTGCTTGGCGCACAGCATGCAGCGGTCGCAGAGGGTGTTGCCCGGCAGCAGCGGGTCGGGCGTCAGCGCGGCATCGGTGATGACAGAGACGAAACGGTTCCGCGGCCCGTACTCCGGCGTCAGGGCCAGGCCGTTGTACCCGAGTTCGGCCAGCCCGGCCGCCACGGCCGCGTAAATGTGCGACATGTCCGGTGCGAACGTGGCCGGAAGGTCCTTGTACGGGCGGTAGCGCCAGATGTTGCTGGCCGTGATCGGCACCGCCTGCGCGCCGCAGTCCTCCAGGTGACGCGACAACTCGTAGGAGATCACGTCGAGCCGGTTGTTCATGTAATACTGGTAGTGGTAGGGGCCCATCGCGTGCGGGCTGGTTTCGCTGCCGATCTCCACCATCCCGTCCACGTGATGCAGGCCGCAGACGATCACGGACTTCGCGCCGGGGAGAATGCCCGCGGGGCTCATCTTCGCCGGGCAGGTGTGCCACCGCTCGATGTTCCCGATGCCCACCAGGTCGGCGCCCAGATCGAACGCGCGCCGCTTCACGCCGGCTGTCAGAACCGTGTTCACGTTGCTCCCTTTCAAGGTTTGTCCCTGCTCGATCAAAAAACAGGCAGGGATGAATGGGATGAATGCGGATGAAACAACTTTCACATTTCGTTATCCGTGCTTATCCGCGTTCATCCCTGCGAGATTCCTCTTCGCTCAAGGCGTTTCTGCGGCATGGGCGAGGCATTGCTCGATCCGCGCGGCGCTTTGCCGCAGGGCGTCGAGAATCCGCTGGCGGGTTTCGTCGCTCAGGCGATAGGCGGGCAGGTAGGCCCCGACGGCCAACAGCCACTCTCCGCTCGCGCGCACCGGCACGGCGATCGAGGCGATGTCGTCGGCAGTCTGTGCGGCGAACCCGTCGGCGCGGACCTCCGCCAGACGGTGGGCCAGCAGTTCGCGCGAGTCGATTCCGTTCCAAGCGCCGGCGGGCAGGCCCGAATCGACGAGGATTGCCTCCAACTCCTGCGGTTCGCACCAGGAGGCCAGCACGCGCCCCGTGACGCGGCTCCAGAACCCCTCGTCGCGCGCGTCCAGGGCGGCGGTGTCCACGCGCACCACGCCCGCGCCTGACGCCCGCGCGATGACCACGCGTCGCCCGGCCGACAGGGCGGCCAACACCACCGCCTCGCCGAGTTCCCCGGCCAGCTTGCCGACCAGTGCCGCCAGGCGCTCCTGGATGACCGGGCCGAACAGCCGCCCCCGTGCCAGCGACAGGGCCTTCCACCCGAGGCGGTAGCGCCCCTTGTCCACCTGCTCAGCGAATCCGCAGAGGCGCAGCGTCTTGAGCAGATTGTGGGCGGTCGTCACCTTGATGTCCATCGCCTCGGCCAGCGCTGTCAGGGTCAGACCCTTGGCTCCGGCCGCAGCCAACCGCTCCAGGATGACCAAACCCTTTTCCAGAGATTGAACCGGGGAAACCAGCCGCATAAATGATTCCAATATTATTGAACTCATTCCATTGTAAATGGATAGCTGTGCAAGTCAAGCTCATTCTTGGAGAAAAGGCGGTCCCCTGAGCGCGGAAGGTTTCCCGTTCCGGCGTGCGAGGAGGGAAAGCGGTAGGAAACGGCGTTCCCGCCGCGATTACGAAACAGTCCGCGGCGTATCGCGTGGGGGCATTTTGACGGTACAGAGAACCGCCAGGGAGGCCGCGCACAGGGCGATCGATGCCGCAAAGGGGCCTTGGTACCCCCAGCCGGTCCCTGCCAACCAGCCGCCCGCCAGGCTGAACGCCAGCACGAACGGCGCTGGCAGGGCGCTGCTCAACGCGATGTATGTCGGCCGGCGTCCCTGCGGCGCCAACTCATACACGAGATTGCTCGCGCTGATCAGGTTCGCCGAGGTGCTGACGGCCATCAGCGCGAACACCGCATACATCACCTCTGCTCGCCAGGCGAGCAGGGCCATCCCCGCCGCCGCGAGATACGCCGTCAGGCTGATCAGCAGGTTCAGCTTGTGTCCCCGGCGGTCTCCCAGGCGACCCAGCAAAGGGGAGGCGATCAGCGCCGTGACCGTCGAGATCATCAGGAGGCTTCCCGCGGCGGAATCCGGCATCGCGAACCGCTTGAGCCCGTGGGCCATGAAGAACGCCATGCCCATCACGCCGCCTTGTCCGAGGATGTTGGCCAGGATCAGGCGGCGGAAGGAACGGTCGGTCTTCAGCACCGCCGGCAGGGAGCGCAGGTAGTCGCCGAAGGTTTTTTCCCGGCGCGCGGGCCAGAGAATCGGCTCGCGGTTGAGGTAGAACATGTAGTACGAGATCCACAGGACGATCGAGGCGATGAAGAACAGCGCCGCGTAGTTGGCCGGGTAGGCGAACCACCCGCCGTCCATCACGAGCTTGACGATCAGCCCCGCCAGCACACCCAGCGCACCGCTGGCGGCGGAAATCGTGGCCATGTATCCGCCCCGCTTGGCTGTGGGAATGGTCTTGGCGATCAATTCCCCGTAGGCCGGGCCGTTGAACCCGAACGACAGGCTGGCAATCAGCACGCCCGCCACCAGCACCCAGACCATCAGACCGGGATCACTCACGCCCAGCCAGAGCACCAGCACGCCCAGCGCCAGCCAGGGCAATCGCTGCGGGATTCCGAAGAACATGCACCATGGTTTGTGACGGATGCGTCCCTCCGTCACGAACGAGACCGCCACCTGCGGGAAGTTCGTGCCCAGGATGCGGATGGCGGGCAGCAGGGCGATGACCAGGTCCGACGCGCCCAGACGGACCGCCAGCGCGGGCAGCACCACCGACGCCGAAACAATCTGCATTGCGAAGATGAACAGGCTCACGTCGAGGACGTTCACCACGACGTTCCGGCGGTGATGCGTCCGGAGATACTCGCCGTACTGGTCCGGATGATATTCACTTTTACGGATCATGCGTCAGGAAGTCCTGCAAAACGCGAGATTGTAACGAATATCCCGCCAATGGCGAGGGGCAGCAACAGCGACGGGAAAAAGAAAAGGAAAGTTTGACGATATGCGATCATGTTGATAGAAATACTATACATATTGGAAATCGAAATCATGAAAAGTCTTCGATACAGACTGTCAGGCCGGCCGCGGACTCTCGATGACTGCCTCGACCTTGCCGGAAAACAAGGTGCCGAGTCGGTGACCGTCGAATTGGTGCGGCGGCATCTCTCGTACGGGTACGACGTGGTCGTCGAACTGGCCGGTCGGTTTCACTGGTCCTTCGCGGACGGAACAGCCTGCTGTCGGGTTCCGATGGGCGGGATCCCTGTCGTGGGCGATTACGCAGCCAAACGACGCGGCTTGCGGGAAGCAGACATTCGCCTGGCAAAATGCATTTCCGCCATCGAGGCGCTGAAGATTCCCTTGCGCGGCGACGTCGGGGGGTTTGGTTCCGGAAACGGCTTTTTTGGGGATCCCGAAGACAAGTCTTTTCCTGATACATAGACCATCGACAAACCCGGCGGGATTCGGATACACTCCGCACTCTTCGCCGCCGGCGGCGGGGAATCAAAAGGACTTTGGAGACTTCCCGAATGTTTCGTCCCGAGATCAAGGTTGTCGACTGCACCATCCGCGACGGTGGATTGACCAACAACTCGAACTTCACCCTGGAGACGGTCCGGGCGGTCTACCAGGCCGCTTGCGAGAGCGGAGTGGACTACGTCGAACTGGGATACCGCAACAACCGAAAAATGCTCGAACCCGCCAAGTTCGGGCCCTGGCGGTTCTGCGACGAGTCGCAGTTGGCCGAGGTCACGCGCGGGGTGGATCCTCGCAGCACGAAACTGGCCGTCATGATGGACTCGCACAAGTCCAGCGTCGACGACATCGTCCCGAAGGACCGGTCGGTGGTGGACATGATCCGTGTCGCCACGTACGTCAAGGACGTTGACAAGGCGATCCGCCTGGCGAAGGTCGCTCACGACCAGGGCTACGAGACGACCATCAACGTCATGTCCATCTCCAAGGAGGGCGGTCTGCACCTCGACGAGGCGCTCCAGCAGATCGAGGAGGAAACCCGCGCGCTGGCCGTCTACGTCGTGGACAGCTTCGGTTCGCTGTACAGCGAGGAAGTGCACTACTTCGTCGAGCGGTTCACGATGTTCCTGAAGACCAAGCACGTCGGCGTGCACATGCACAACAACCAGCAGCTCGCCTTCGCCAACACCATCGAGGGCATCATCAAGGGCGCCAACTTCCTCGACGGCACGCTGTACGGCCTGGGGCGAGGCGCGGGCAACTGCCCGACGGAGCTGCTGCTGGGATTCCTCAAGAACCCCAAGTTCAACCTCGTACCGCTGCTGGACGTGATTTCCCGGCACATCCTTCCGCTCCAGAAGCAGATCGACTGGGGCTATCACGTGCCGTACATGCTCAGCGGCATCCGCAATCTGCACCCCAACGTCGCCATCGAATGGATGGCCGATGCGACCCGCAAGGAAGACCTGGTCGGCTTCTACAAGAAGCTCGAGATCGATTTCGAGTAGTCTCGCGACGGATGTCGACAGACGAATCCGTTGCCTTGCCCCGGGAGAGACTCCATGACACAATACGCCGGACTTCAGCGTAAACCCGCGCCCAACTGGCGCGGACTGGTGGACAACATCCTCCGCAAGGGCACGCCCGACCGGGTGTACCACATGGAACTGTTCCATGACGCGGAAATCCGCAACGCCATCGCCGATCGGTTCGACCTGCTGGCGGGCGTGCGGCGCGACGACCCTCGCTACGAACTGAAGAAACTCATCGCGGTCAACCGCTTCTGCGGATTCGATTACGTGGTGGCCGGCGTGGGCGTGGCCTTTCCGAGCTACCGCGCCGTCGCGGAAGATTCAGCCGGGCTCGCCCGCTCCAACGGGCGGTCGTTCCAGGACGAGCACACCGGGCCGATCATGAGCTGGGAGGATTTCGAGAAGTTCACCTGGCCCGATCCGCACGCGCCCGAGCTGACGACCAACCTCGAATGGTTCGAGAAAAACCTGCCCGAGGACATGTGCGTCATCGGAGGCCTGGGAGGGCACCTCGCCGAGGAACTGTCCTGGCTGATGGGCTATGAGACGCTCTGCTTCGCGCTGTACGAGCAGCGCGACCTGGTCGAGGCGATCGCCGCGAAGCTGCTGGAAATCTTCCGCGTCTGCCTGGAGCGCACGCTGGAGTACAGCCGCGTCCGCCTCTACTGGTCCAGCGACGACTTGGGCTTCCGGACCGGCCTGCTGATCTCGCCCGACGACACGCGCAAGTTCGTGCTGGCCAACCACAAGGTGCTGGCGGAGATCTCGCACAAGGCCGGGCGCCCGTACCTGCTCCACGCCTGCGGGAACCTCAGCGACATCATCGACGACCTGACCGACGACGTGAAGATCGACGCCAAGCACAGCTTCGAGGACACCATCGAGTCCGTCTGCGACGCCAAGAAGACCTACGGGCAAAAGATCGCCCTCATCGGCGGGATAGACATGGACTTCCTCTGCCGCAGCGAGCCGCAGGCCATCCGCAAGCGCGTCCGCGAGACGCTGGACGTCTGCCTGCCCGGCGGCGGGTACTGCCTGGGCACGGGCAACAGCGTGGCCAACTACATCCCGCTGGACAACTACCTGGCGATGGTGGACGAGGGCCGGCTCTACGCCTGAGGCCGGCGCGAGATGTTTTCATCGCCTTAGGCAGGGAAGGATTCCATGACACAGTACGCAGGACTGCAACGCGAATTCACGCCCGACTGGCGCGGACTGGTGGACAACCTCCTCCGCAAGGGCACGCCCGATCGCGTGTTCCACATGGAGTTGTTCCATGACAAAGAGGTCAGCGACGCCATCGCCGAGCGGTTCGACCTGATCCCGGGCGTCCGGCCCGACGACCCGCACTACGAGCTGAAGAAGATCGTCGCGGTCAACCGCTTCTGCGGATTCGACTACGTGTTGACGAGGACGCGCGTGGAATTCCCGCATCACCGCGCCGTCGCGGAAGACCAAGCCGGGCTGGCCCGCGCCAACGGGCGGTCGTTCCAGGACGAGCACACCGGCCCGATCATGAGCTGGGAGGACTTCGAGAAGTTCGCCTGGCCCGACCCGCACGCGCCCGAACTGCTGGCGAGCCTGGAATGGCTCCAGGAAAACCTGCCCGAGGACATGTGCATTGTCGGCGGCTTGGGAGGGCACTTCGCCGAGGAACTGTCCTGGCTGATGGGCTACGAGACGCTCTGCTTCGCGCTGTACGAGCAGCGCGATCTCGTCGAGGCGATCGCCGCCAAACTGCTGGAAATCTATCGCGTCTGCCTGGAGCGCACGCTCGAGTACAGCCGCGTCCGCATCTACTGGTCCGCCGACGACATGGGCTTCCGGACCGGCCTGCTGATCTCGCCCGACGACATGCGCAAACTGGTGCTGGCGAACCACAAGGTGCTGGCGGAAATCTCGCACAAAGCCGGACGCCCCTACATGCTTCACTCCTGCGGGAACCTCAGCGACATC
>DNAS01000085.1 GCA_003485185.1 Phycisphaerales bacterium
GGGCGAGAACGTCGCGTAGCCTGCGCCGGCGCCGCTATCGACGACATTCAGGTAGTTTCCCCTGCTCAATGGCGACGTGCCGATCACCGAAGCGTCTGTCAAGGAGCCGGTGCCGCCGAATGTCACAATGTCGCTCTGCCAGCCCTCGCCAGTACCATTGCCGTTGAAATCGGCTTGAAAAACGACCGAGGACAGAAGCAACCGGGGCTCCAATTGCTCCATGACCGCCGTGGGACGGGAGCCATGGTTCCCGTTCGCCTCCCTATAGACTCCAAAGTTCCCCGTCTCACAATCGTGAGGGGCCAACCTACTGTCAGTGCCTTGGCATTGCATGGTTCTTTCCTTTCAGAAATTTGAAGGCACAAAACTGGTTGACACGCGAGCACATCTGGACGGAAATGCTTCGACAACAGCTTGGAATCCTACTTTTCTGATCTCGCTGCCAACTTGACAGCACTGGAGTTTCGACATTGCGGCGGCCCGTATGGGTCGGGACTACGGGCTACCGCTCGATTGTTCCTTCTGACTGGGATTGGAACTTGGACGTAGGTGGATTACTTGCCGACTTCCTCGAACTCCACGTCGTCAAGCCAAACTTTTGGCGCCGCATCCGGCGCGGTGACGGCCATCTGAAGCTTGATCTGGGCCATGACCGCTCCCTCGGGCGCGCGAAACGGCGTGCCGTCTCCCGGCTGGGCGTGACGGGTGTTTTCCACCTTCACCCAATCCTTGGCGTCGGTTTGGATGTTGCTCATCCAGCTATGCGGCGGGCTGCCCACGCTCTTGTGGTCCTTGTCCAGCCAGAAGATCCAAACCGCGAGGTTCGCGTAGCCTCGCTCCTTGTGGGCGCGATCTTCTTTTACAAGCCCTTGCGCCTTGTACCAATAGCGCAGGTTGTAGCTCTTGCCCGCCTCCACCGGCACGTCTTGCGTCACAAGGACGAAACCTCTCTCACCGGACTTGAGCGGCTGAGGCATCTCCAGCAGCAGGCTTTTGTCGCCGCTGTGATGCTCCGCCTTGTCGATGCTGGCCTTCGCGCCGCTTTTCCAGTTTCGGGGATTGGCGTTCCAGTCTTCGATGCTGCCGCCTTCGCCCCGCTCAAAACCGGGGTTGACGATCAGGTTGTCAGCCCGAAGCGGTCCGGCCGAAAGAAGCAAAAGGCCGCAAACGGCTGCCGAAATACTCACGCTGCGGAGTCGATGCGTTTTCATGGAGTCTCCTGTCCGTTGTCTGTACTTCCATTGGATGATCCGTTGCTTCGTCAGCGACATCGTTCCGTCTACGCAGCTATCGGCGCGAGACGCGAGCCCCCCCGCTCGCACCGCAAACCAACATCCCGCCGCCCCAGAGCGGAGAGACCGAAAAACGCTTTCGATCAGGATGTGACACCGTCTTCGTCATCCTGGGTAATAACCTCGGTAGTCCCAGAAAACGTCGTCCACCTCGCCACCTGCCGCCGTGGCGGCTCGATGGGTCGGAATAAGGTCGTAATTCACCGCTCCGGCATGGCCGTCAACGTAGGCGAAATTCACCGGTCCCTGGTGCCGTGTCGAACCGAGATAGAAGTTTCCCCACGTGGCTGACCATTGGGCATACAGGCGGTAACCGTTCGCATCGTTCCAATGACTGTCCGCGTAGGAGAACGTCCGGTCGGCGGAACAAAACCAGTCCGTCTTGATTTTCGTGACCCCCACCTCCGGCTGGTCCGCCTGCACGTTGGGGGGCGGCGTAGTGTAAACGCCTTGCCCGTTGATGCCGTAGGAGGCGTTGTAATGGGTATTGTCCAACTGGGCCGGGCAGTAGAAGATCGTCCCCTTGTTCCGGTTGATCCGCGACTGGACTTCCGCCATCGTATTGTCGGGGTATAGGTATGGCCCCAGGATGGTTGGCCAACGCCAAAGTCCAAAGGGAGGGCTGTAAATGTGGTGAGCCGGCGGGAACCTGTCGTCGCTGTCCTGCGAATACAGCAGGCTCACGGCGGCGATGGAGCGGAGGTTCGACGAACACACGACCTGTCGGGTCAGGTCCAAGGCTTTTCGCAGCGACGGCATGAGGATGCTGACCAGCAACGAGAGGATGGCGACGACCACCAGGAGCTCGATGAGGGTAAAGGCCTTGTTCTTCTTCCGGGTATCCATACGGGAACTGCCTCCTCTGGCCAGTTCGTGACTCGTCGTCGAATGAACCTTTCGGTTACCCCGCCCCACGATTCCATCGGGCAACGACGCAACCCTGTTCCCTTCGTCGCCCCCGAGCCACTTTTGCGCTCGGGGGCGACGAGGAATTCGCATCCAAACGGCAACTCACGCCTTGCGACGGCGTAGCATCGCCAGCGTTCCACCTGCCAGAAGAATGATCGTCGTCGCCGGTTCCGGAACCGGCAGCGCCGAAAAACTCGTCGGTACGCTATTGTAGATGCGGAACTGGTCGAAATTCTCCGTCTTGACGTCCGCAGTCGTGGAGGTGTTGCCGAATTTGAACGAGCCCGCGGAACCGAATGCTTGATTGATGAGGTTGCCACTCGGATCAAACCCACCCGCTGCTGT
>DNAS01000083.1:0-2313 GCA_003485185.1 Phycisphaerales bacterium
GTCCAGATGGACGCCGAACTCCGCATGCTCCGTTCTATGCAATTGCTCGTCAATTCCCGGACGAAGACGCTCGAGGCGAGCAAGGCGGAAAACACGGTTGCCCCGGCGGACCTGGCGGCCCAGCACCGGGAACTCGCGGAGCGCCAGCAGACGCTCCGCAAGATGGCCGAGGCGATGGCGGAGAAGATGAAGGCGCCCGCCGGCGCGGGAGGGCGGTAAAATGGGCGGCGCGGCACGGTGCAAGGAGCGGCGCATGAGGATTGGGAAACACGTGGCGGTTGTGCTGGCGGCTTGGGGCCTGTGCGCGGTGGCGCGGGCGCAGGACCTGCCGGACCCGGCGGATGTTTCGCCCGCGCCGGACGCAGCGCCCCGCGCGGCTCCGCGCGAACCGGACCCCGCCGACCGCGAGCTGGAACGGATGCTGGAGAACATGACGCCCGACGAACTCCAGCAACTCGTCAAGGAGGCGATGAAGTCCCGCCTGCGGGTGGAGCGTCAGCAGGTGGCGCGGGAAATCCGCGACGCCCCGATGTATTTCGACCCCAAGGCCAAGGCCGCCGCCCTGGCGGTCCTGGAGAAAGACCCCGCCGATACGCAGAAGGACAACATCCAGCGCATCTGCGAGGCGCTGGCGACCGTGGACGCGGACTTCGGCGCCGTCCACAAGCTGTACGCCAAGGGGGAATACGAGGCTGCGGCTGCCAAGGCCCTGCCCTCGCTCGACACGCGCGACGCGTCCTATCTCAGCGCGGCCCGGCATTTCCTCTGTGCCCAGGCGCTGGCCCAATGCGGACAAGGCGAGCGCGCCGTCGAGGTCTACGCCGACCTGCTGGCCAACATGCCGGAGAAGATCAGTTTCGCTGCGACCGCGTCGGTGCAGGCGGCGGCAACCTGGGAGAAACTCGGCCGGCAGTTCTACGCGATGAAGATGTACGCCTACTGCCTGGCCAACTACGGACTGACCCTCGACACCGAGGAGGCGCGGAAAATCCTCCTGAAGATCGAGCAGTACGAGAAGGTCTACCGGGACCCGGTGGGCACGGTCGCCGGGAAGATGGGCGAGGTGCAGCGGCGACTGGCCGAGCGCGACAGCGGGCAGGTCACGCAGACGCGACAGAAGGAGATCGTCGCGCTGCTGGAGGACCTGATCAAGCTGTCCGAGGAGCGGCAAGGGCAGGGGGGCAACTCGAATTCGCAGAACAACAAGCCGCGGGAGAAGGGCGAATCGCAAGGCCAGCAGCCTCCCGGCGCCGTCGGACAACAGGGGGGCAACAACCCCAGCAGTCCGATGGTCGACAGCATGATCGTACCCGGCCCGACGCAGCGCCCCAGCAACCTCGCCCGCGAGCACGTGGGCGACGGCGAGGGCGACTGGTCCGCCCTGCCCCCGCGCCAGCGCGAGAAGCTCGAGTCGATCCTGAAGACCCGTGCGCCGGAAGGATACCGGGACGTCACGCGCGACTACCACAAGAAACTGGCGGAAGACGCCTCGGGGAGATGACATGCGGGCTTCGGCCTATGCCGCGACCGTCATTGCGATTCTGCTGGCTGCCGCCACGGCGCGCGGCGCGAACGAGGCGCGCGTGGACTGCATCGACACGACCTCGACGGCCGGCAGGCTGACGGCGATCACCGACCAGGCAATTGTCCTGTCCGGGGCCGAGGGCAAGCAGACCATAGCCCGCGCCGACACGGCGCAACTCGTCCTCGCAGAATCGAAAGACCTTTCCCGCCAGCCTGGCCGGCAGGTGGTGGTGACTGCCGCTGGCGACGAACTGGCCGCCGCGAACGTCCGGGTCTCCGACGGCAAGGTGCGATGGGAAAGCCCGCTGCTGGGCGAGGTGGAACTGCCCGTCGCGAGCGTGCGGACGCTGTACCTGCCCGCCGCCAACCAGACCGTCGCGGCCATCCGGACCCACCTGACCGAAATGAAACTCGACGCCGCGCGGGACACGCTGATCGTCGCCAAGACGGCGGACAACTGGATTGCCGTCGAGGGCGTGCTGAAGGCGGTCACAGCTGACAAAATTTCCTTCCGCTGGAAGGATTCCGACCGCGCCATCGCCGCCGATACCGTTCCGGCCGTGCGACTGGCGGCGCTGGAAACCCCCGCCGTGCCCTCCGCGGGCACGGTGCTGGGCGTGGACGGATCCTCGTTGGCGTTCCGGTCGCTGACGTTCGCGGACGACGTGTTCGTCGTCGAATCGCCGACGATGGGTCGGCGGACACTCGACGCGAGGAAAGTCGCGGCCTTGCGATTTCGCTCCGACCGCGTAACGGACCTGGGCGAGCTGACGCCCACGCGGGTCATCG
>DNAS01000083.1:2406-3333 GCA_003485185.1 Phycisphaerales bacterium
ACGCCCACGCGGGTCATCGAGCGAGGCCTGCTGGACGCCCGCTGGCCTTACCGCGTGGGGCGGTCGGCGGCGGGAAAGGCGCTTCGCCTCGACGGGCGGACGTACCCGGCCGGGCTGGGGCTGCACAGCCACTGCGAACTGACGTACGACCTGGGCGGGCAGTACGTCAAGCTGGTCGCGCTGGCGGGCATCGACGATGCCGCCCGCCCGCGCGGTGACGCGACGCTGACCTTCGATGGCGACGGAAACCCCCTCGGCAAACCTCTCCGTCTGACGGGCGAGGGCCCCGCCCAGCCGGTGCGCCTGGATGTTGCAGGCGTAAAGACGCTGACGATCCGCGTGGATTTCGGCGAGGACAAGCTCGACGTCGGCGACCAGGTGGACCTCGCCGCCGCTCGGCTGATCAAATAGCAGGGGGTATCGACCATCGTGTCGGGGCGGTAGACTCTGGGCATGGACCGGCACGTAGAACTCGCCGCCACCGTCAAGAAACTCGCCCTCGAGGCGGGCTTTGCGCGCGTGGGGATCGCGCCGGCCGGGCCGACGCCTCGCGCGGATCTGTTCGACGAATGGCTGCGGCGGGGCTGGCACGGGGAGATGAGCTATCTCGCCCGCAATGCGGAGACTCGCCGTCGACCTGACCGGCTGGTTCCGGCCGCAAGGAGCGTCTTGTGCCTGGCGGCGGCATACGCCCCAGCCGGGGAAGATGCGCCCGCGAATCCTTCCATCGCGTTTCTCGCTCGTTATGCCCGCGGCAGGGATTATCACAAGGTCCTCAAGAAGCGATGCCTTGGGCTGATGGACCGCATTCGCAAGGTGTCTCCGGCTTTCGAGGGCAGGGCGTTCGTGGATACCGCGCCGTTGTCGGAGCGGGCGTTGGCTGCGGCGGCTGGAGTGGGCTGGATCGGTCGAAACGGCTGCCTCAAC
>DNAS01000083.1:3437-4331 GCA_003485185.1 Phycisphaerales bacterium
GAAACGGCTGCCTCATCGTCCCGGGCCTGGGCAGCTACATGCTGCTGGCGGAGATTGTCTGCAACCTGGACCTGCCGCCCGACACGCCGCTGCTCGACGGGTGCGGCCCTTGCCGCCAGTGTGTTTCCGCCTGCCCGACGGGCGCGATCGGCGACGCCCCGCTGGTGGACGCCCGGCGATGCCTGAGCTGCCTGACCATCGAGCACCGTGGCGAGATCGCCCCGGAATTCCGCGCCGCGCTGGGCCGGCGCGTGTTCGGGTGCGACGCCTGTCAGGAGGCTTGTTCCCACAATCGCGGCGTTCCGCCCGGCGATTCGGAGCTGACCGGCAAACGGCAAGTGACGCTGGCGGAGATCTTCGCCTGGCGGGAAGGCGACTGGGACGCCTTCACGCGCGGCTCGGCTCTGCGCCGCGCGAAGCTCGACCAGTGGCTGCGCAACGCGGCGCTGGCGGCGGGCAACAGCGGCGACGCGGCCCTTGTCGAGCCCCTGCGGACGCTCCTGACCGGCGGGGCGGGACCGGTCAACGCCGTCGCCTGGGCCTTGGTGCGACTTGGCGTCGGAGGATGAAGTTTGACGCGAGCCCTGCGGCGCCTACAATCTTGTCCGGGAGGATTTCCATGAACGACAACGACAACGGGAACGTGGACGAGTCGAAGGTGGACCTGCCGGCCATCGAGAAGGCGGTGAAGCAGATTCTCGAGGCCGTGGGCGAAAACACGCAGCGCGAAGGCCTGCGCGACACTCCCGCGCGCGTCGCGCGGATGTACGCGGAGCTGTTCGCGGGCCTGCACGAGGACCCGGCGCGGTACCTGGACGTGGACTTCACCGAGAAGTACGACGAGATGGTCGTGTTGCGGGACATCCCGTTCTATTCCATGTGCGAGCACCACCT
>DNAS01000083.1:4451-5452 GCA_003485185.1 Phycisphaerales bacterium
TCCATGTGCGAGCACCACCTGCTTCCGTTCATGGGGCATGCGCACGTGGCGTACATTCCGCGGGGCAAGGTGGTGGGGCTCAGCAAGCTCGCGCGGATCGTCGAGGCGTTCGCCCGCCGCCCGCAACTCCAGGAACGCCTGACGCTCCAGATCGCCGAGATGCTCATGACCAACCTCGACGCCAAGGGCGTGGGCGTCATCATCGAGGCGACACACACGTGCATGACCATCCGCGGGGTCAAGAAGCCCGGCGCGGTCATGGTGACCTCGGCGATGCTGGGGATTTTCCGCAGCAACCTCGCCACGCGAACCGAGGCGGTGAACCTCCTGACCGGCGGGAACCGGTGATGCCGCGAAGCCCGCGGATTCAACGAAGTCCAAGCAAGGTGTGTGAGATGAGCCATAACAGAATGATCCGGATTGTGTTCGCCGTGCTCGCGGCGGGGGCCTTGTCGGGGTGTGTCCAGCCGGATGGGCTGGACCCGACGGTTCTGAACCGCTACCAGGAGCAGATGGCAGCACGGGGCCCGCAAGTGCGCGACGCGCAGGACGGGCTCGGCCTGCTGCGTCCCTCGCCCGTGGCGTCTCTGCCGCGACTGGCGGTGACGCCGGGCGGAAAGGACCGGCCCGCCGTCGTGCGCCTGACGCTCGACGAGGCCGTCCTGCGGGCGCTGGCCAACAACGCGGACATCCGCGTGGAAAGCTTTTCCCCCGCCATCGCGCGCGAGGACATGCAGGCGGCGGCCGCCGAGTTCGACTACGTGCTCTTCGGCGGATGGTCGAGGGTCAAGGACGACCGGCGAACCGACAGTTCCTTCGGCGGCGGGCAGACCCGAACGCGGGAAGCCTCCGCCGGAGTCAAGCAGAAGACCGTCACCGGCGCCACGTGGTCCGCCGAATACACATGGAACCGCACGTGGGACAATTCCGGTTTCCACACGCTGACGAACCGCTACGAGCCGACGCTCGTGGCCAGCGTGACCCAGCCGCTGCTGCGCGAC
>DNAS01000083.1:5580-5786 GCA_003485185.1 Phycisphaerales bacterium
TGACCCAGCCGCTGCTGCGCGACGCCTGGCCGGAGGTCAACCTCGCCCGGATGCGAATCGCCTCGATCAACGAGTCCGCCAGCCGGTCCGCCTTCCGAGCGAAGGTCGAGGACGTCGTCACGACCGTCGTGACGACATACTGGTCGCTCCGGCAGGCGCGGCGCGACCTGGAGATCCAGCAGTGGCTGCTCGACGAGGCGCGGGCG
>DNAS01000153.1:0-355 GCA_003485185.1 Phycisphaerales bacterium
CTCTACGGCGACATGTGCGGCGGGCTGGCGCCCATCGGCGACGTGCTCAAGACGGTCGTCTACCGCCTGGCCAAACAGCTCAACGACGAGGCGGGTTTCACGCGGATCCCGCCCGGGTCGCTCACCAAGCCTCCCAGCGCCGAGTTGAAGCCCAACCAGGTGGACCAGGACAAGCTGCCGCCGTACGACCTGCTGGACCGCATCCTGACGCTGTACGTCGAGGAGGACCTTTCGACCGAGCAGATCGTCTCGCGCGGGCTGCCGGCCCAGACCGTCGGGCGCGTCGTGCGCATGGTGGACGCGGCCGAATACAAGCGCAAGCAGGCGGCGCCGGTCCTGAAGGTCACCTCGCGGA
>DNAS01000153.1:436-926 GCA_003485185.1 Phycisphaerales bacterium
GGAAGGTCACCTCGCGGGCGTTCGGGTCGGGGCGGCGGATGCCCATCGCGCAGCGTTACGTCCCGTCCGGAGGGATCGGCTAGTGCGCTTCCGGTGCGGACAGTGCGGGCGGACCCTCGACGTCGCCGACGCCCAATCGGGGCAGGAGATCGCCTGCCCGGCCTGCGGGCACCAGGTGCCTGTGCCGCCGGCGGAACTCGAGGAGGACATCGTCCTCACCCCCGAGAGGCTCGCCGGCGCCGACGAAGACGGCGGGTTCGCCTCGATGGCCAGGCACGCCATGTCCCGCAAGATCCGCTTCACCTGCGGCGCGTGTGGGCGCAATCTGGAAGTGGCGCTTCACCTGGCCGGGCGGAAGGCCCGCTGCCCCGCGTGCAAGGCGGGCATCCGCGTTCCGTTCCCTGACGAGGGGCACGAAGCCGTCCTCGAACGCCTGACGCAGGGCGCCTTGCCGCCGGAGACGGACGAGGCATCTGTCCTGGCGCAACTG
>DNAS01000153.1:1030-1628 GCA_003485185.1 Phycisphaerales bacterium
TGTCCTGGCGCAACTGGCCGACCAGACCGTCCCGGAAGGGCAGATCGAGACGCCGCCGGAAACGCCCGCCGAAACCTTCCCCGAAGTGCTCCCGGAAGGGCTGGACCTTGCCGCGGAGTTCGCGGAATTCGCGCAGGCCGTCCAGCCTCCCGCGAAACGCAATCGCCTGGTGAACCTGACGGCGCTGCTGACGGCCGGGCTGCTGCTGGCGGCAATTTTCGCCGTCGGATTGTGGTTCGGACTGCGCGGGATGCACGCCCCCAAGCCCGTGCCGACGGCTGCCCCTTCGCCCGCGCCGCCTCGGCCGGTTGTCGCCTCTGCGCCAGCGCCGGTCCAGCCTCTCACGCCGATTCCCCCTCCGCCAACCGTGCCTCCGTTCAAGGTCGAACTGGCCGGCGTGCTGCCCGAGGTGATCCCGCACGGGGGGTTCTTCCCCGCCGGTTCGACCCGCGTCTACTGGAACGTCAAGCTCCTGGCGCAGTCGGGCGAGAAGCCCGTCGAACTCCGCACGAGCGACATCGTCCTGCGGGCCGGCGAGTGGGAGTATCCGTGCCTGGGCACCCCGGGCGGCAACGAGGCGCCGCTGCCCCGCTTGGCG
>DNAS01000153.1:1729-7967 GCA_003485185.1 Phycisphaerales bacterium
GCCCCGCCTGGCCCATGAGGCGACAATCTCCGTCGGTCAGCGCGTCCCGACGGCCGTTACCGTCCTGTTCGACGTGCCCGTGACGCTGCGGGCCGCGCAGGTCGTCGTCGCGGGCGCGCCGCCGCTGGCCACCGGGCCCGTCGAACTGCCCGCGCTGCCCGAGGACGCCACGCCCGAGGGGCTCTGGGCGGAATCGCCGCCGCGCAACCTCCAGCCGCTGCTGCGCGACGCGGTGATGGCGGCCCTCCAGTCCGCCGGCGACCACGAGCTGCGCGTCCGCAGGGAAGGCAAGCTGCTGATCGTCGAGATTCCCGACGCAGCCGTGACCGGCCGGGCCGAGGATCGCGGCGGCGGGTTGTTCGACGTGACGCTCCGCAAGGGCAACAACAGCCTGAACGCCGTCCTGCGCCTCGTCGCCCAGGGCGACCGCATGGTGCTCTATCTCCGCGACGAACCGTTCCACCAGATTGTTTATGTCAGGAAGTGAATCGCATGTCCGCGCCTGCCGCACACCGGAAATTCAAGTTCATCGGCTGCGAAATCCTCTACCGCGAGGCGTGCCACCTGGCCGCGAGCACGCCGCACGTGGTGGACGTGGAGTTCCTGCGCAAGGGCCTGCACGACCTGGAGACGAAGGACATGGTCGCGAAAATTCAGCAGTCGATCGACGCGGCCGACGCCTCGGGCGAATACGAAGCCATCCTGCTCGGCTACGCCCGCTGCAACGACGGGCTGGTGGGCGTGACGGCCCGCACCGTTCCGCTGGTGATCCCGCGGGCGCACGACTGCATCACGCTGTTCTTCGGATCGCGGAGCGCCTATCGCGAGTATTTCGACGCCCACCCCGGCACGTATTACAAGACCACCGGCTGGACGGAACGCAACGTCGGCGACACCGACGGCGAGTACGCCCAGCCCGCCTACGGGCAGACGGGCGTGATGGGCAAACTCGGCCTGGCGCAGTCGTACCAGCAGATGGTCGAGAAGTACGGCAAGGAGAACGCAGATTTCATCCTCGAATCCCTCGGCGACTGGCGGAAGAACTACACCAAGTTCCTCTACCTCTCGATGGGCATCTGCGACGAGGACGACTACATCCGCCGGACGCAGGACGAGGCGGCCGAGCGAAACTGGCAGTTCGAGCAGCGGCAAGGGGACATGCGCCTGCTCAAGAAGCTCTTCTGGGGCGAGTGGGACGACGACTTCGTGATCGTCCAGCCGGGGCGGAAGATCGTGGCGCGCAACGACGACCGCGTGCTCGACGCCGAGTAGCTGTCCGTCAGAGCCTGCGGAGGTGGAACCCGCCGTCGACGTGGAGCACCTCTCCGGTGGAGAAGCCAAGCAGGTCCTCGGCGACGGCTGAAACCGCGCGGGCCACGTCGCCGGGGTGTCCCCAACGGCGGATGGGGGTCAGCCCCTGCTCGATCAGCGCGTTGTAGCGCCCGTATGCGGGGTCCATCGGCGACGTGCTGATGAGCCCGACGCGCACCTCGAACACCCCGATGCCATGCTCGCCCAGCCGGTCGGCGAACAGGCGGGTCATCATCGCCAGCGCCGCCCGCGCCACGCAATGCGGGCCGTGGTCCACGCTCGACGCCTCGGCGCTGATGGAATTGATCGTCACGATCCGCGGGCCCTCGATCAGACCCGCCTCGACCATGCGAACCATCTC
This sequence comes from Phycisphaerales bacterium, assembly GCA_003485185.1. Taxonomy (GTDB): domain Bacteria; phylum Planctomycetota; class Phycisphaerae; order SM23-33; family SM23-33; genus UBA12270. The sequence goes on from DNAS01000153.1 coordinate 3,402, forward strand.
GCTGGCGACCAGTTGCGTCAGCAGCAGCGGGCCCAGAAGCTGCGCGTCGAGGACCGACCGGTACGCCTCCTCCGACGTCTCCAGCAGGTCCGTCGCCGTCGGCGGGGCGCTCGCGTGCGCGTTGACCAGCAGGTCGATCCGGTCGAACGCCTCGACGACCTCCTCGACGAGCTGCTCTCGCTGCGCCGCGACGGACAGGTCGCAGGCGAAGGCCTCCACGTCGACGGAGTGCCCCGCGTCGCTCGCGGCCTGCTCGACGGCCTCGACGGCTTCGCCCACCTCGGCGTCGTGATCGTGCTGAAGGCAGAGGCACCACCCGCAACGGGCCAGTTCCGTGGCGATGGCCCGCCCCAGGCCCACCGAACCGCCCGTAACCAGCGCCACCCGTTTCGTTTCGTCGGCCATGACTCGTCTCCGGCGCGTCCTGCGCATGGTATGTATCGGCCGGGGCGGGGCGGTTTCCTTGACCTTCTTTGACCCACAGCCGGCGGCAGGGTATGCTGGCCGCGGGCCACAGGCCCGGGAGAAACACCATGGACGTGTTCGAGGCGATACGCAGGCGGCGGAGCGTGCGGAACTTCACGGGCGATCCGGTCGTCGCGGCGGACCTGGAAAAGATCGTCGCGGCGGGCATCGAGGCGCCCTCGGGGTGCAACATGCAGTTGCGCCAGTACGTGATCGTGGACGCCCCGGCCGTGATGGACAATCTGCGCCCGCTCAGCGGAGCGATCGACGGCGCGCCGGCCGCCATCGTCCTGCTGGTCGATCCGCAGGCCACCAAGTACGGCGAGTTCTGGATTCAGGACGCCTCCGCCGCCATGGAGAACATGCTGCTGGCGGCCGAGGCCCTCGGCTACGGCGCCTGCTGGGTGGAAGGGGCCCTGCGCCGTTGCGAGGAAACGCTGCGGGAACTGCTGGGCGTCCCGGCGAACCTGCGGGTCTGGAGCCTGATGTCCGTCGGACGGGCGGCGAAAACCCCGCCACGCCCTCAAAAATCCGAATTCGCCCAAGTGGTCCACCGAAACCGCTTCGGCGAACGCTTCCGAAACGCCTGACAAACAGCCCGCGGAAGACGTTCCGCGGGCTGTTTTTGTCGTGTCGGAATCCTGGTTTTACAAGCCCCCGCTGTGAAGCGGGGGTTCTTTTCGTCTCCCACTCACTTCGCCAATTTGTATGGGTGTCCGATCTCGGCCAGGAGCTTCATGAACCGCCGGCCGTATTCCACGTAGTTGCTGTATCGCACGTCGCCTTCGCTCTGCACGCTGGCGTCGTGGAACACTACGGCCAGGTGCGGCTCCATGGAGATTCCGCCGTCGTATCCACGGTCGAGCAGGTCCTTGACGATCCGCTTGACGTCGCCGTCGCCCTCGCCGGCGTGGGTATAGATGATCTTTTGGTTCGCCGCGTCCCACTTGCCGTCCTTGACGTGGACGTAGGCGATGTGCTCGCGGACGTGCGAGTAGAACTCCCATGAGGACTGCTTGGGGTAGGGGGCGGGTTTGGTGCGGTCGTCGGTGAAGACGGGATTGCCCGTGTCGAACACGAGCTTCAGGCCCGGCACGTTGTCCAGCAGCTTCCGCGTGTAGGTCCAGCCCATGCCGCCGTAGTTCATGCAGTTCTCGTGGACGGCTGTGACGCCCGCGTCGGAGAACATCTTCACCAGCTCGCGCAGGCGGCGAAAGCGCTCCTGCTCCATCTGGTCGTCGGGGCCGCGATCCTTGAGCACCGCGAAGCTCATGATGCGGATGAGCTTCGTGCCCAGCGCCTTCATGCGGGGGATGGCACGGCGGGTCTCGGCCAGCGACGAGTCGAACGGCTCGTCGATCTTCTTGCCCCAGTTGGCGATGGCCGACCCGAAGCAGTTGATCTGGACGCCCGCGGCGGCGAGCTTGGCGCGGACGGTCTCGAAGGCCGCGTCGTCGATGTCGTGGAGGTTCTTCCCGTCCACGTTGCGGGACTCGATGCACTTCCAGCCGAGTTCCTTCGTGGCGCGAATCTGCGTGTCGATGTCCTTTGCGGCTTCGTCGGCGAATCCTGTCAGGTACAAGGCTCGGTCCTTTCGTGGCGGGGATCAGGGAATCTGTTTTCGGATGGCCTCGGCGGCGGCGGCAGGGTCTTTGGCGGCGCAGACGGCGGCGCAGACGGCCACGCGCCGCGCCCCGGCCTCGACGAGGGTTCGGACGTTCTCGGCCGTGATGCCCCCGATGGGAACCAGCGGGACGGTGATCTCGCCGGCCGCCTGGCGGAGGTAGTCCGGTCCGCGGACAGGCCCGGCGTCCTTGGTGTCGGTGTCGAACATGGGCCCGACGCTGACGTAATCGGCGCCCTCATTGACGGCGCCGCGCGCCTGGTCGATGCTGTGGGTGCTCTTTCCGACGATGGCGCCGGGGCGGAGCAGCCTGCGGACCTCAGCCACCGGCAGGTCGCCCTGTCCGACGTGCACGCCGTCGGCTGCCACCAGCGCCGCGATGTCCGCGCGGTCGTTCATGAGGAACAGCCTGCCGGTCTCGTCGGCCAGCTCTCGCAGCTCAGCCGCCATCGCCAGCAGGGCGGCGTCGGGAAGGTCCTTGGCGCGGAGCTGGATGGCGTCGGCGCCGCCGGCGACAGCCGCCCGCGCCGTCTCCCGCACGCTCCCCCGGCAGACCGTCGGGGTGATGAGCACGTACAGCTTCACGTCGGCGAACCGCTGCCCGGTCAGCAGGCGCCCGACCACCCGCTGCTCTAGCGTGTAGCAGTTGTACCGCGTGCGCTCGACCAGCAGCGTCTGCGCGGGGGCCACGAACTTGCTGTACTCCTCGATGGTCCGCAGCGCCTCGGTGAGGCGCTTGCACGCGGCGACGACGACGTCGGCCAAATCGCGCCGACGGGGTTCGGCCGGGCTGGTCAGGTCGGTGCCGATGTCGCCGGGGGTGTCGCGGCTGGTGAGCATCTCCTCCACGGGCATCGCGGAGAAGATTTCTTTCAGATCGCTGCGGAGGTTCTTGGCCAGCGCGGTGACGGCGGGGTCGTTCAGGGCGAACCGCCCGCAGTCCTCGATGACGCGGAGCGCCTCGCGCGCCCGGTTGAAGTTCGCGTCCAGGATCCGATGGACCTCTCTCATTCGTCACCTCCGCCCCTCGCGGGGCGCGTCAGGCCTGTCAGGCGGGAAGGGGGAACCGCCCGCACAGTTCCGAAACCGACTTGCGGATGCGCCCCAGCGCCGCGGCGTCCCCGCCCGACATCAGCGCCGCGTCGATCCAGTCCGCCACCTGCTTCATCTCTGTCGCGCCCATTCCTCGCGTCGTCAGCGCGGGCGTGCCGATGCGCAACCCCGAGGACTTCATCGGCGGACGCGGGTCGAACGGGATCGCGTTCCAGTTCACGACGATCCCCGCCTGTTCCAGCCACAGGGCCGCGTCGCGACCCGTCACCTCGGGCAGGCGGCTGCGAAGGTCAATCAGCATCAGGTGGTTCTCCGTGCCGCCGGAGACCAGACGCCAGCCCTTGGCGAGCAGCTCCGCCGCCAGTGCCTGCGCGTTGGAGAGGATCGCCTTCGCGTAGGACTTGAATTCGGGGCGCATCGCCTCGCCGAAGCAGACCGCCTTGGCGGCGATGTTCTGCATGATCGGCCCGCCCTGGATTCCGGGGAACACGGCTGAGTCGATCTTCTTCGCCCAGTTGCCCCGGCAGAGCACCAACCCGCCGCGCGGCCCACGAAGCGTCTTGTGCGTCGTGGTCGTCACGAACTCGCAGTGGGGCACCGGGTCGTCGTGCGCGCCCGCAACCACCAGCCCGGCGATGTGCGCGATGTCCGCCAGCAGCATCGCGCCGCTCTCGCGGGCGATTTCGCCGAATGCGGCGAAGTCGAGCTTCCGCGGGTAGGCCGACGCGCCCACGATGATCAGGTTCGGACGCTCCCGCAGCGCCAGCTCGCGCACCTGGTCCATGTCCAGGCGCTCGGTGTCCTCGCGCACGCCGTAGCTGACGATCTGATAGAGCTTTCCGGAGATGTTGATGTGCATGCCGTGCGACAGGTGCCCCCCGTGCGCCAGGTTCATGCCCATGATCTTCTGTCCGACCTCCAGCGCCGCCAGGTAGACGGCCAGGTTCGCGCTGGTTCCGCAGTGCGGCTGGACGTTCGCGCGCTCCGCGCCGAACAGCTTGCAGGCGCGGTCGATGGCCAACTGCTCCACGCTGTCCATGTTGGCGTTTCCGCAGTAGTAGCGCCGCCCGGGGTATCCCTCGGCGTACTTGTCGGTCAGGACGGTCCCCATGGCCGCCAGGACGGCGGGGGAAGCGTGGTTTTCCGAGGCGATCATCTCCAGCGTTTCCTGCTGGCGGCGCTGCTCGGATTGGATGATTTCGGCGACCTGGGGGTCGGAATCCCGCATGCTGGGCATCAAAAATCTCCTGAAGGCTCTAAGGTCCGCAAGCGGTGTACTGTATCGCCCTGTTCGCCCGGAAGCAAGCAAACTGCGGCACTCCGGGTCGCGGTTCGTCCTTGCCGCAGGTTGGGTGGAGAAGGTAGAATCCCCCAGCCGATAAGAGCCTATCCCAGTAGGTAGAAGGAGCCGCGTTGTGACAAAA
>DNAS01000153.1:8193-17679 GCA_003485185.1 Phycisphaerales bacterium
CAGACGGGCGGTTTTTGTCGCAACCCTTCGGGACGGGCCGTCTTTTGCCGCATGCCGGCGTTGCTCGGGCTCGACCTATCATCGCAAAATATGTCGTCGCCCTCGCGCCTTGGCCTGCGGCAAAATCCGGCCCGTCGCGGCCCTTCGACCTACTGGAATAGGCTCTAAACATCGGGAACGCAACACGCAGGGAACCATGACACTGAGACCATTTCACGGAATTCTTGTCGCCGTCTTCGCTGCCAGCCTGACCGGCTGCGTCCAGCCTACGCCCAACCCGCCCGCCAGCCAGGCCGAATACGAAAAGATGCTCCACGGCAACCCCCAGGCCTACCCGAGGCAGACCATCGTGCTGTTCAACCTGCGGCGGGTGATGGACGGCGAGCTGGCCCCGACGGCCCGGCTGAACTCGCTCCAACTGGCCGACCAGCTCGGTGGCGACGACCCGCAGGTGCGGGCGCAGATCGCGTCGGTGCTTGCCCAGCCGCAGACCTCGCCCGAGTTCCGCGAGGCGGTGCTGACGTACCTGCTGAAGAAGGACTACCCGGACCTGACGGCTTACGTGGTGGCGGCGCTTCCGCAACTGGGCGCCCAGACCGCCTTGCGCGAGGAAGTGCTGCGCTGGCTGGCGGCGCACCCGAGCCCGGCGGTGCTGAGCGAGGTGGTCCGCCTGTGGGCGGAAGAGGAATCCGCCACCGGTCCCGACGAGCCCCGCTACCGGGCGGTCGTCGAGCGGGTCAGCGGAAAGGACTGGAAGACCGCGCTGGCCGAAGGGGTGAACTCGCCGGAGTTCACGTCGCGCGCGTCGGCCGTCGAGGTGCTGGCCAAACGCATTGGCCAGGAGGAACTGCGGACCCTGGTCGAGAAGACGCCCCCGCGGACCGACGCCATGGGCGCCCTCCAGACCTTCTCGGCCTTGTTCGACCACGTGCCCACCGAGCGAAGCGAACTGCTGGCGGCGGTGCAGCTTTACAAGAATCACTCGGGGCGGTTGGCCGAGACGTCCAAGCTCGCCTCCCGATGGAAGGAAGACTTCGGATACCGGTTCAACGTGCGGGACTTCCACCTGGTCAATGGACTGGCCGGCGATCCGCTACGAACGATCCTGCGGCGGACCCAGCTCGTGCTGGAGGTCTCCCACGAGATCAACACGCGCCGCCACGCCCATCACAAGCCCAGCGCCTACGGCGCGCCCGACGACTACCGCGACCGGTTCAGCGACCAGGTGGACAAGCTGTCGCTGGCCGACCTGTGGAACCTCTACCTGCTCAACGAAATGCTGACGCGTCCGCGCATCCAGCTGGCACTGCGGATCATGGCGTTGCGCGACCGCGCCGACGCCCGCAGCGCCTGGGGCGGGCTGGTGTTCTACGAGAACGGAATGGCCGAGGCGAAACTCTATCCGCCCGAGCAGGATGGCGGGGAAAACGACCTGACTTACACACCATGCCGGCGCGCCGTCTACGATCGGCGCGACAGCCTGTGCAGCTTCGTGGGACACTTCGACAAAGCCGACAACTCCGCCCGCGTCGGGCCAGACGCGGCGGAACTGCTCGACGCCCGGCGGAACAACTACTACGGGCTCGTGCTGACGAGCCTCGACGACGAGACCTTCGCCGCGCATTACTACAATCCGAACGGGCAGGTGGTCTCGCTGGGAATCTTCCCCTTCCGCAAGTAGGTGCCGATCGCGGGCTATCCGAGCTTCCGCAGCACCTTCTCGATGGCGTCGTGCTCTGACTGCATCTCCTCGCACTGCCGGCGGAGTTCCTTGATCATCTCCTCCGGCGCCTGGGCGAGGAAATCCTCGTCGCCCAACTGCTCGTTCGCCTGGCGGATGCGGTCGCTGAGCATCTCCAGCCGCTGGCGGAGAAGCCCGATGCGCGCCTCGCGGGTCTTCGGCTCGGCCTGCACCACGCTGTCCAGCACGTGCTCGGCCACGTAGATCGGCGTGTCGAACGCCACCCCGAGGGCAATGGCGTCGGACGGGCGCGAGTCCACCTCGATGACCTGCCCGTCGCGGCGGAGGAAGAGCGTCGCGAGGAAGGTGTGCTCCTGGATGTCGTTGATGACGATCTTCTCGATCGTCGCGCCGAGCGATTCGATGACCTGCGCCATCAAGTCGTGCGTCATCGGGCGGGGGGTAGGCTTGTTCTTCAGGCGGCGGTCGATCGCCAGTGCCTCATGGATGCCGATGAGGATGGGGAAGCTTCGCTGGCCGTCCTTTTCCTTGAGGAAAATCACCTGCTGGTCGCCCAGCTCGGTGATGAGGATTCGGGAAAGTTCCATCAGGACGTCCATGGCGGCCTCCGTCGCTCGTCGTCCTGATTGTAGAGCGCGAGCGGCGCACAAACAAGGCGCGGGACCGCACGGGGCGTCATTCGAGCGCCGCGAGGGATTTTTCCACGGCGTTCAGTTCCGCGCGTAGCTCTCCGAGACGCTGGCGCTCGCGCTGGACGACGTCGGGCGGGGCGCGCTTGATGAAATTCTCGTTGTCGAGCTTTCCCTCGATCCCGCGGATGCCCTTGACGAGCGTTTCCTTCTGCTTGCCGAGGCGCGCCAGCTCCGCGCGACGGTCGACGATGCCCAGGACGAAGACCTTGACGGATCCGACGGCCAGCGCCGCGGCGTCCGAGGGCGCCTTGACCGGTTTCTGCGAGACGCTCGCCTCGCCCAACTGCGCCTGCGAGGCCAGCAGGTCGCGGTTGGCGTCGATGAGCTCGGCCGTCTCGCCCGCCGCTTCGACGATCGCGTCGACGCGCCGCCCCGGCGGCACGTTGTGCTGCGTCCGCACGTTGCGGATCTCGCGGACGATCTGGCGGAGCAGGTCGAACTCGCCGTCGGCCTTGACGTTGACGGCGGCTGCGTCCGCCTGAGGCCAGGCGGCGCGGGCGAGGGTTTCCTCGGCCTGGCAGTCTCCGGGCGAGCGCACCGGCGCCACCTCGTTGAGTTTGGCCCAGATCGCCTCGGTGATGAACGGGCAGACGGGGTGCAGCAGGCGCAGCACCACATCCAGGCAGTGCGCCAGGACCGCCTTCGGGTCGCTCTGCCCTGCGACGATCCGCGCCTTGGCGATCTCGACGTACCAGTCGCAGAAATCGTCCCACAGGAAGTGATAGAGCGTGTCGGCCAGCTCGTTGAAGCGGTACTCGTGCAGCGCCCGCGTCGCCTCGCGGACGGCGGCGTTCAGGCGGCTGAGAATCCAGCGGTCGGACAGTTCCTGCCCGGGGCGGATGTCGCTCCAGGCGGGGCAGCCCTCCAGGTTCATCAGCACGAAGCGCGACGCGTTCCACAGCTTGTTGGCGAAGTTTCGCCCCACGTCGAACTTCGGGCTGCTGTTGACGGTGCGCCCGTCGGGCAGCGTCATCGACTGGACGGGCATGCGCACGTCCTGCGTCTGGGTGGTCATGCTGACGAGGGTGAATCGCATGGCGTCGGCGCCGTGGCTGTCGATGATGTCCAGCGGGTCGATTCCGTTGCCCAGGCTCTTGGACATCTTGCGCCCCTCGCCGTCCTGGATCATCGCGTGGATGAAGACGGTGTGGAAGGGGATGTCGCCCGCGCAGTACTGGCCCATCATGACCATGCGGCTCACCCAGAGCGTGATGATCTCGCGGGCGGTGCACAGCACGTCGCCGGGGTAGAACGTCCGGAGTTCGGGTTTTTCCTCCGGCCAGCCCAGCGTGCTGAACGGCCAGAGCGCCGAGCTGAACCACGTGTCCAGCACGTCCTCGTCGCGGGTGAAACCGGAGTTTTCCAGTAGTTGTTCTATCTCCGGATGATTCTCGGGAACACAAACATAGGCATAAATCGTATCCCCTTCATGACGAGTCTGAAAAGCAACGTCCACGTCTTGGATACGCGTGCAAATGGTAAATAACCGTGTATCACAGAGTTGGCTCTCTGTAACATTCTGCCGTATCTTAGGTGCCGCCCCGAATAATTGTTCGACAGGACCTTTCCATGCCGGAATCTGGTGGCCCCACCAGAGCTGGCGGCTGATCGGCCAGTCGCGCAGGTTCTCCAGCCAGGACTGGTATGTTTTGGCGTAGCGGTCGGGCACGAACTTCAATCGCCCGTCCAGCAGCGGCATCAAGGCCAGACCGGCCAGCGAATTGACGGGGATGTCGGTTCCGGCGAGGCAGGTGACCCCGTCTCGATCTTCCGTCAGATTCTGCTTCTTCAAATTGTCAATTGACAATGGGCAATTGGCAATTGGCCGTTTGACGGCCACGTACCACTGGTCGGACAGGTACGGCTCGATGGGCACGTGGCTGCGGTAGCTGTGGCCGACGGGGTGCGTGTAATCCCGCACGTCTTCCAGGAGCTTTTCCCGGCGGAAGAACTCGACGACGGCCTCGCGGGCCTCGAACCGGTCCATGCCGACGAGGTTCTGCGCCTCCGGCGCGGTGCAGTCGGTCCAGCCGTGGCGGTCCGAAATGCTCCCGTCCGGGGCCAGGACGTTGATGACGGGCAAACCATGGCGGACGCCGATGGCCCAGTCATCGGGATCGTGCGCGGGCGTGACCTTGAGGAACCCGGTGGAGAAGCGGGCCTTCTCGTCGTCGCTGCCGGGGTCCGGCAGGACCACGTGCTCGTCGGCGATGATGGGGATTTCCCGCCCGACGATGGGCAGGCGGATCTTTTTGCCGACGAGGTATTTCGCCCGCGGATCGGCGGGGTGCATGGCGACGGCGGTGTCGCCGAGCATCGTCTCCGGGCGCGTGGTGGCGACGGTAACGTGCGTCATCGTCGCGGCAGGGGCTTCCTGTCCGCCCGTGCCACGGGGGATTTTCACCGGCTCGGTCAATGGGTATCGCAGATACCAGAAGTGGCCCTGCACCTGCTCGTGTTCGACCTCGTCGTCGGCCAGCACGGTCTGCGTGGCGGGGTCCCAGTTGACGAGGCGCTTCCCGCGATAGATCAGCCCGTCGGCGAAGAGTTTGAAGAACGCCGCGCGGACGGCCCGCGCGCAGACGTCGTCCATGGTGAACCGCTGGCGGCGCCAGTCGCACGAGCAGCCCATCCGCTTGAGCTGGCGGGTGATCCGCTGCTCGTATTCGTCCTTCCACTGGCGGATGCGCGCGACGAATTCGTCGCGGGGGAAGTCGGTGCGCCGCCGGCCTTCCTCGGCGAGGATGCGCTTCTCGACGACGGTCTGCGTGGCGATGCCCGCGTGGTCGGTCCCGGGCATCCAGAGCGTGTTGTACTGCTGCATGCGTCGCCAGCGGATGAGCACGTCCTGGAGCGTGTTGTTCAGGGCGTGGCCCAGGTGGAGGGCGGCCGTCACGTTCGGCGGGGGGATGACCATGCAGAACTTGCGCGGACCGCCGCCGTCCGGATCGGCGTCGAAGACGCCCGCCTCGATCCAGCGACGGTAGATTTCCTCTTCCACGCTCCTGGGGTCGTACGTTTTGGCAAGCTCGCTCGTCATGGGCTCCGTCCAGTGGGAATCCGTCAGGCTTTCTCGCCCTCGGAGAGAATCTTGTACTCGATGGCGTCCAGCAGTGCCAGCCAGGAGGCGTCGATGATGTTCTCGCTGACGCCCACCGAGCCGAAGTACTGCTCGCCGGCCGGGTCGTGCCAGTCGATCAGCACGCGGACCTTGGCGGCGGTCTCGGCGGCCGTGTTCACCACGCGCACCTTGTAGTCCATCAGGTGCAGGTCGTCCACGCAGGGGTGCGTGCCCCGTAGCGCGGAGCACAGCGCGTTGTGCAGCGCGTTGAACGGGCCGTCGCCCTCGGCCACACGGTGCTCGCAGCGCCCGCCGAGGGTGAGCTTGACCGTCGCCTCGGTGCTGGCGACGCCGCCGTCGCGCCGCAGGATGATGCAGCGATAGTGGTCGAGCGTCCAGAGCGGGCGGTACCACTTTTCGCCGAGCGTTTTGCGGATGAGCATTTCGAAGCTCGCCTCGGCCGCCTCGAACTGGTAGCCCTCGTTCTCCAGCTCCATGAGTCGCTGGAGGACCTTGCGCTGGGCGTCGCGGTCGTCGGCGAGTCCGAACTTTTTCGGCGCGGTGGCGGCGATGTTGCTCGCGCCGGACAGCTCGCTGACGAGGATGCGCCGCTGGTTTCCGACGAGTTCCGGGTCCATGTGCTCGTAGGTGTGCACGTTCCGCTGGACGGCGTGGACGTGCATTCCGCCCTTGTGGGCGAAGGCGGCCGCCCCGACGAACGGCTGGTTGTCGCGGAAGTTCAGGTTCGCCGCCTCGTAGACGAACCGGCTGGTCTCCGTGAGGCGTTTGATCGTGCCCGGGCGCAGGACGTCGTATCCGTACTTGACGGCCAGGTTCGGGATGACGGCCGTCAGGTCGGCGTTCCCGCATCGCTCGCCGATTCCGTTGACGGTTCCCTGGACGTGGCGCACGCCGTGTCGTACGGCCATCAGCGTGTTGGCGACGGCCAGGTCGCAATCGTTGTGGCAGTGGATGCCGAGCTTGACGCCCGGCAGGGCCTCGGCGACGGCCTTGACCGTCCGGGCGACCTGCGCCAGCGTGGACCCGCCGTTGGTGTCGCACAGGACCAGGCACGACGCGCCCGCATCCCGCGCCGCGCGGAGCGTCCGCAGGGCGTACTCGGCATTGGCCTGGTAGCCGTCGAAGAAATGCTCGGCGTCGTAGATCGTCTCGCGCCCGCGCGCGACCATCAACGCGAGCGAGTCCGCGATCATCGCCAGGTTCTCGTCCTCGCTGACGCGCAGCACCTCGCGCACGTGCAGGTCCCACGTCTTTCCGACGATCGTCACCACCGGCGCCTCGCTGTCCAGCAGGGCCTTCATGCCCGTGTCCTGCTCAGCCGAGACGCCTTTGCGGCGGGTCATGCCGAACGCCGCCAGCTTCGCGCAGCGCAATCCCCGCTTGCGGACAGCGGTAAAGAAGGCGGCGTCCTTCGGGTTGCTCAGCGGATAGCCGCCCTCGATGTAGTCCACGCCCAGCGCGTCCAGGGCCTGGGCGATCTCCAGCTTGTCCTCCAGCGACAGGCTCACGCCTTCGGCCTGCGAGCCGTCGCGAAGGGTCGTGTCGTAGGTCTCGATTCTCGTCTTGTTTTCGGTCATGGCGGTCACCGTATCGTTTTGCCGGTCCGGGCCGGCCCGTCAGGCTTTCGGCGCCGGGACCCGCGAAACGCAAATTGTCAAACGTGAAATATAAAAAGGCCCTGAAGCTTCATTCGCCTCAGGGCCCGAAAGTTGACGCAAACTGCGCAACGCTCGCCCTAAGGCACGCAACGTACTCCCCTCGCGGCGAGGGGGGAAATGATGCCGGCGCGGACGCGACCCAAGCTCCCGGCGCGGGGGCTGAGGCCTGACAGGTTGTCCTGATTCGTCCGCATGGTATCCTTCCGGCTGCGTGCCGTCGAGCCTGACTCCGCAGATTATACCGCCACCGGGGGCGGGGTCAATGCTTTCCTGCGGCGCGGAACCCCGGGCAGAACGAGGGGTTCAATAAGAAACTCGCAAGCTCTGTTGAAAACATCAGAAAACCGGGTGGCACGGCTTGCTTGCAAGCCGTGTTCTGGGCGAATTCGGAAACACGCTTTGCAAGCAAAGCGTGCCACCCATCCCGTGAACGGATGTTTTCAACAGAGCAACACTCGCACGGAAAGGGCAGTCGGATGAGCCGATGGGTCGGATGGACGGTGGTGGCGTTGCTTCTGGCGGCGGGCGCGGCGCGAGCGGCGGACGCTCCCAAGCCCCAGACGCAAACGGCGCCGAAGGAAGACCCCAAGGCCAAACAGCGCGCCGCGGCCGAGGCCAAACTCGCCGAGGCGAAGAAGCTCGCCGACCAGGGCCAGCTTCGCCTGGCCCGTCATGCCGCATACGCCGCCCTTCGGATCGACCGCGATTTCAAACCCGCCGAAGAGTTCTTCCGGCAGATGGAGAATCGCCTGACGCTGTTCCTGGACCTGGGCGGCGGGGTGAAGATGCCATTGGCCTACATTCCGCCGGGGCAGTTCGAGATGGGCTCGCCGGCGTCGGAGCCGAACCGCGTCGCCCACGAGACGCCCCACACGGTGCGGATCACCCGACCGTTCTACTTCGGCACGACGGAAGTCACCCAGGCCCAATATCGGGCCGTGATGGGCAAGATGCCGAGCGCCTACCCCGGCGACCGGCTGGCCGTGGACATGGTCTCCTGGGACGACGCCCGCGAGTTCTGCCGACGCCTGGGCCAAAAAACCGGGCGGGCCGTCCGACTTCCCACCGAGGCCGAGTGGGAATACGCCTGCCGGGCCGGGTCGAAGTCCGCCTATGCCTCCGGCGACAAGCTCTCCACCGACCAGGCGAACTTCGCCGGACGCTTCCGCGACGCCAAGGACCCTCCGGGCGTCTTTCGCAGCCGCGTGATGGACGTGGCTAGCTTCAAGCCCAATGTCTGGGGCATGCACGACATGCACGGGAACGTCTGGGAGTGGTGCGCCGACTGGTACGGGCCGTACGGGCCCGACGCGACCGACCCGGTCGGCCCGAAGGACGGGACGTATCGCGTGCTGCGAGGCGGGTCGGCGTGGTTCGTGCCGGAAGCGTGCCGCTCCGCCGCCCGCGGATGGGGCAAGAGCGATTACGTGAGCCTGGGCATCGGACTGCGCGTCGTCGTCGAGGTGAAGTAGAACTCGCGCATCTCAGACCCGGCTGGGATCTTCGATCCACCACGGCAGGGGCAGGGCGGCGGCCAGACCCGCCAGCGGCGTCGGCAGTGCGGGCTTCAGCGGCGCGTCGAAGAGCAGTTGGACCATTCGCGGGCCCGCGTCGGCGTCGGACAGATCGACTTTCACCAGCGCCGCAGCGCCCGGGCCGAGGGCCGGCGCGAGCTTCTCGGCCAGCGCCGCCGGATTGACCAGACGGATATGCCCCAGGTTGTACGTTTCCACCGTCCGCCCGTAGCGCTCCGCCAGTGTCGTCGAGGCGTCATCCGACGCGGGTGAATGGACCACCACCTTTCCGTCGGACTGGCAGACGTTCTGCCGCAGCCAGAGCAGCGCGCCCAAGGCCTCGCCCGCCCGGCCGCAAAGCACGTGCACGCGGACTTCGCGCCCGCCGTCGTTCAACTGGTACCACACCTGCGTCATGGGCTGTGTGGATGCGACGAACTTGTACCACTGCGGACGCTCCAGCAGGCACGAGAGGTCCTCCGCCGTCCGCGCGGTTCCCAACGGGCGGGCGTTCCAGCTTTCCGTCAGGGCGTCCAGATCGTCGGGCAGGTGAATGGGGCGCAGCGGCAGGGCCGCCACGCCGTCCTGCGTGGCGAGCTGGTCGTCAAACTGCCAGCGGAGCCCGCGCCCTGCCACCTCCCACCCGTATCGCCGATAGCGCCGCCGGTCGCCCCAGAGAATCGACAGGTCGTAGCCCGCCTCGGACATCCATTCGATGGCCGCCGGGAGCAGTGCGCTCATGATGCCCTGGCCGCGACAGGCGGCGTCGGTGGCCACCGCGCCGACCCCGCCGACGCGGAGCACGATTTTACCCACACGGAAGGACAACGGGTAGATG
>DNAS01000153.1:17814-19473 GCA_003485185.1 Phycisphaerales bacterium
GACAACGGGTAGATGCCCACGTGCCCGACGAGTTTCCCGCCCTGGTACGCCAGCAAGGCGCCGCCGGTGGCCGTCTCCACATGACGGTAGAGGTGGGGATAGTTTGTCTCGAAATACTGCGGCTCGGCCGGGCGAAACACCCGGTTGATCAGGTCCATCACCGCGTGATAATCGCCCACCTCCGCCCGCCGAATCGTCAGCTTGTCGGACATCGCCTGTTCTCCAAAACTGCTATCCACGAATTACACGAAAAACTCAAACGAACCACTCCCGATTCCCCGGTCCCAAGTCCCTGGTCCCTTCTCTTCTACTCTCCCAGCCTCTTGACGTGGTATTCCCAGCCGAGTTTGCGACCGGGGCGGAAGACCGACTTGTCGAACTCCACGTCCGTCTTGAGGTTCGTGAAGACGACGGTCGTGCGGTCTTTTTTACGGTCGCGGCTGACGAGGCGGACCGGCAGGCGCGTGGCGCGGTCGATCCACATCTCCACGTCGGTGAACTGGATGTCCTTCGCGTGCTCCGGGCGGGTGACGAGACGGAGATAGTCGGTGTCCTTCGGGTCGCCGTCGGCCGGCGGGCGGGTGGACGGCTCGAAGTGGGCGATCATGTCCTCGGCCTTCTGCCCGAAGGGCATGGGGAACGGCCCGCGCCCGATCCGGAAGGCGTCGATCTTTTCGCCCTCTGCCGCCACCTGGTAGAGCGTCTGCTGGCGGATGCGGTGCTTCAACTCGGTGAGCCACTGGCCGTCGAAGGCGTATTCGACCTTGTCGGCGATTTTCGGCCCGTCGCCCTGGCGGAGGACGTCGAAGACGATGTGAAACCGCGCGGGCTCGTCGCCCTCGGCCCGCTGGAACCTTACCTGCCCCCAGCGGGTCTCGCGGTCGCCCACCTTGCGCATGAGCACCTCGTACTCCACGTCGGCCTGGATGCGGGGGTGGTCCCTGCCGGCCTGCTCGAGCTGCTCCAGGAGCTTGCGGGCGGCGGGGTCCACGGCAGGGGCCGTTGCGGTCGTCGGCGCAGTGGATGGTTCCGTGGCCGGCGCGCTCGCCGGTTGGCTGGCCGGGCCCGCCGCCACGCACCCGCACGCGAGAATCATCAAACCTGCCAGTCGTTTCATTGCCTGCACTCCCGTCGGTTCCGGATGAAATCAGGGGATATTTTCAAACGACGGCCACAGAGACGCAGGGAACGCAGAGATCAATCGGATCATGAAGCGGAAATTTCATATCTCCTCCGCGTCTCTGCGACTCTGCGGCAGTTGTTCCATTTCGTTGCCGTTGGCCCCGCGGCGGAAGAGGCGCCGGGCGGCGCGAGGCAGCACCTTGAACGCCCCCAGCACCACCGCCAGCGCCAGCAGCACCACGACGGCGATCCAGCCCTTCTCCGCCGGCAGGCAGTACGTCACGCCGGCCACGATTCCGTATCGCACGAACCGCCCCAGGAAGTTCGCCGCGGCGAACGGAAGGCGCGGGTACTGCGCCGTGGTCGCCAGCATGCGGATGACGTCCACGGGAATCGGGATGAAGTTGAACAGCACGAGGATGAAGAACGGCGCGCGGGCGAACCACCGCGCCGCCAGCAGGTAGCCGCGGGTGTTGCGGACGCGCGAGACGTGCCGGCTTCGCAGCAGCCAGGTGAACAGGTGGTAGTCGTTGAGGT
>DNAS01000153.1:19595-19988 GCA_003485185.1 Phycisphaerales bacterium
AGCCCGACCAGCAGGGCGGTGGAGGCCAGCGAGCCGGTGACGGCAGCGGATCGCGTGGCGACGGCTGCCACGATCGCCGTCGTCGGCAACGGCAGGAAGGTGCAGGCCAGCGAGATGTAGAGGGTGAAGGCGATGAGCTTGACGGCCGGCGCGGTCTGGCGGAGCGTCTCGGCCGCCTGCGACCACGAGGCGGGCCAGGCGAGCGGTTCGCGCCGCAACAGCCAGACGAGTGCCGCGGCCCCGACGGCGAAAAACAGCCCGTAGAACGCGAACCACCGGCGGATGGAGACGTTGTCGGGCAGGTGTCCGACGGCGGCGATGTCAGGGTTGGGCGTCAAGGAGCCTCCCGTCGATCATGTGGACGACGCGGTCGGCGACGGCAGCCGCTTCGGC
>DNAS01000153.1:20202-24463 GCA_003485185.1 Phycisphaerales bacterium
GGCTCGTCGGCCAGCAGCACCTGCGGGCGGTGCGCCAGGGCCCGCGCGACGGCCACCCGCTGCTGCTCGCCGATGGACATCTGCCCGGGCTTGCGCCGCGCGACGTGCGAGACGCCCATCGCGGCGAACAGCTCGTCGGCTCGCCCGTCGGCGGGCAGTCCGCGCACCCGCAGCGAGATGGCGATGTTGTCGGCGGCCGTCAGCACGTCGATCAGGTTGAACCGCTGGAAGACGAACCCGATCCGCCGGCGGCGGATGGCGTTGCGCCCCGCGGCCGAGGGCGGCACGGGCACGCCGTCCAGGAGAATCTCCCCCGCGTCGGGCGGGGTCATCTGCCCCAGGATGTGCAGCAGGGTGCTCTTTCCGCACCCGCTGGGGCCCATGACGGCGAGGAACTCCCCGCGCCGCACGCGCAGGTCCAGCCCGCGCAGCACGTGGACGCGCGCGGGGCCGCGCCCGAACGACTTGTGCAGCCCGCGGGCTTCCAGGATGGCGTCCGAGTCGGTCACGGTCTCACTCCAGGGTCAGCGCGCTGAGCAGGTCCACGCGGCTGGCGCGCCAGGCGGGGTACAGGGCGCTGACGATCGCGCCGGCGGCGGCAGCGCCCACGGCAATCAGCACCCACGTCCACGTGATGGTCACGGTGTACAGCGGGGCGGCGGCCTCGATGGCCCAGGCGGCGGCGAAGCTCATGGCCAGCCCCGCGACGGTCCCCGCGCCTGTCAGCAGCAGCGACTCGCAGACGACCTGCCGCAGGATGAACGCGTCCGACGCGCCGCTGGATTTCAGGATGGCGATCTCGCGGGTCCGCTGGAGGACCATCGTGTAGAGCGTGATCATCACGAACAGGAACGCGATGACCAGCGCGACGACGTTGACCGCGTCGACGTAGCGGAACAGCACGCCGAACTTCTGCTCGAGCATGGCGCGGTACTGTCGCACCTGCACGAGCATGACGCCGGGCTTGCAGAGGGCGCGGGCGGCGGCGGACGGGTCCGCGCCGGGCCGCAGGCGGACGAAGAGAATCGTGCTCTTGGTGATGTCGCCGCTGCCGAACAGGAACTGCGCCGCGCGGCGCGGCATGTAGACGCGGGCCATTCCGCCGGCAGGGACGATGCCGACAATGCTCCACTCGTGCCCGGCGGCGCGGACGCGGTCGCCCACGCGGTATCCGCCGGCGGCCGCCAGGCGAGAGTCGATCACCAGCTCCAGCCCGTTGTGCGACGGCGCGGACAGGTCGGCCGGCGCGATCTCCAGCGGCGCGTCGCCCTCGGACGACGGCGCCAGCAGCAGCCCCTCCAGCCAGCGAGAGAAACGCGAGTCCGGGTCGAACATGCGCCCTTCCAGCAGGTCGCGCCCGCCGAACACCACGTCCGCGTCGGACGCGTCCACTCCGACGACGGTCTGGTCCTGCCCGCCGAGCTTCAGGTGCCACAGGAACGCCGGCGCCACGCGCTCGACCAGCGCGCCGTGCTCGGCCGCGAAGATGCCGGCGTACTTGTCCGGCAAGCCGACGCCGCTGAGCGTCGTCAGGTTGTCGCCCCAGATGTCCGGGTAGGCGATCAACTCGGCGCGGACCTGCTCCCAGCGGTCGGCCACCTCGTACAGCGTGCCGCGCGCCAGGCCGCTGAGGGTGACCAGCATGCAGATGCCGATGCCGATCCCCAGCGCGCTGAGCGTGCTGCGGAGCTTGTGGTGCAGGATGTTCGCCAGGGGGAGATTCATGTCGTGTCCGCGTCGATTTTGGGGGGATATCTCGCCCTTTTCGACTCTTTTATGCGCTTTTCGAATCATTTTTCCCCGTCCGGCCGGGGGGTTTTCGACCCCTGGCGCGGGGGGTTTTCGCCGGGTGGCGGGGCAATTCCCAGCAACGCCGGCAGCTCGCGCAGGCGGCGGATCACGTGGTCGGCTTCGTCGGCGAACGCCGGTCGCTCGCCCGTCGCCAGCAGCACGCTGACGGCGCCGGCCGCCCGCGCCGCGATCAGGTCAAAGTGAAAATCGCCCACGCATACCGTTCGCTCCGGGCGCACGCCCAGCGTCGCGCACGCCCGCAGGATGCCGTCGGGCTCCGGCTTGATCGGACCGTCCTCGCGCGACCAGGCCAAGTCGAACCGCAGCGAGCCGAACCGCTCCAGCACCCGCTGCATCGCCGGCGCGGCGTTGCGCGTGAGCAGGGCGGTTTTCATGCCGGCCAGCCGCACGGCGGAGATCGTCTCGGCCGCCCCGGGCATCAGGTTCGCCTTCGCCGCGGCGGACAGTTCTCGCTCCAGCAGCTTGCGATGGGCCGCCTCGGCCTGCGCGGGCGGCATGGAGGCGATGTCCTCCAGGATTCCCGCGTCCGGGCGGACGCCCAGCTCGTCGCGCAGGGCGCGGAAGTCCAGCAGCGGCTCGATGAGCGTGCCGTCCATGTCGAAAATGACCGCGTCGAATCGTCGCAAGACTGAAACCTTTCCGCCGGCGGCGCGTTTTACCAGTGGTCGCAATTTACACTGACCGCCCCGCGTTTTGCACGATAGAATTGCCACCGACCATGACCCTCGGGACGCGAAAACTTCTTCCGGCGGCGCTGGCGATGTTGCTGGCGGCCTCGCCCGCCTTCGGCGCGGCCGGCTGGTGGAACGTCGCCTGGGCGCACCGCCGCGCGATCGACGTGGACTCCTACCAGCCGACGAAGCTTCCGGGCGACGACGTGGGCGTGGTGACGATGCCGACCGCAGGCCTGACGCGAGCCGACGGCGCGGACCTGCGCGTGACGACGCCCGCGGGCAGGCTGCTCCCGACGCGCGTGCTGAGCACGGGCCCGGGTGACCGCGCGGTCGTCGCCTTTGCGCTGGAGCCGGGCACGACGAGATACTACGCCTACTTTGGCAACGCCGATCCGCCCCCGCAGGCCAAGCCCCTGGACATCCGCCGCGGCGTGCTCCAGCAGACGTGGGCCAATCCCGGCGGCGGGACGGGCAACTTCGAGCAGGTGCGCGCCGTGTTCGACCGCGCCAAGACGCTCCTCGGCGCCGACTTCCGCGACCGGATCTTCCAGGCGCACAATCCGTTCGGCCCGCAGACCAACCTCGCCACGATCTACACCGCCTGGCTGAACTGCCCGGCCGACGGAAAATACATCTTCTGCCTCTCCAGCCAGAACGCCTCGTTCCTGCTTCTCGACGACGCGCTGCTGCTGGACAACGGCGGGTTCCACGGCCCGCAGGACAACATCAGCAAGCGGACGGCCGCAGACCTCAAGGCCGGCTTGCGCAAGCTCACCGTCTACCATGTCTCGAGCTGGGGCGACCCGACGATGGTCGTCGCCTGGCGTCCGCCGGAGACGTGGCGCGTCGAGCCGATTCCGCCGGGGGCATTCGCGCCGGTCTTCCGCGGACGCTGCGGGCCCATCGAGGACTATGGGCGCGGCGGGTCGATCGACTTCGTGCCTGACCACGCCGGCGAGGCGTTCATGGACAACGCCTACTTCCAACGGTACGCATTCGAGGCGCTCACCGCCGGCCGGCTGGGGCAGAATGTCTCCTGGCGGTGGGACTTCGGCGACGGGCAGACGTCCGACAGGCCTTCCATCGAGCACGTCTACCTGGCCGACGGGGTCTACACCGTCACGCTGACGGCGAAGACCGCCTTGGGCGAACTGAAACGCACAAACCGAATCGCCGTGACGCGAGACTGGGACGCCGTGATCCGCAATGAGGTGGACGGACTGGGCAAGCACGCACGAATCGTCGCGGGGTACGACTTCCGGACGATCGACGGCGAGTCGGCGGGGCCCGCGATGGCGCTGTTGAACCGCGCCGGCTCCGCGGCGGCTGTCCTTCGTGCGGGCGAAGGCTTTCTCCGGCGGGACAGTGCGCCCGCAAAGGCGGTGCAGCAGATCGTTCCGGCGTACGCCGACGCGCTGGCGGCAGGGGGCCAGGCGACCGAGGCCGTCATCGCCCTCATCCGCGGGTCGAAGATGACCGATCACGCGGGCGTGACGGCCGAGTTGCTCGTCCAGGCCGGACAGATTACCCTCGACCGCCTGGGCAAGGCCGACGACGCCGAGAAGCTCTTCGCCACCGTCCTCCAGAAATACGCGCTGGTCAGCAGTTCGCCAGCCATCCGCCTGGCGCGGATCGGGCTGGGCGACGTCCGCCGGGCGCGGGGCGAGCGGGACAAGGCGCTGGAGGCCTACCTCGCCGCCGGCGCGGCGCTGCCGCCGGACGCGCGCGGCGGGGAGCCCGTCGCGCGGGGCGACTTCGTCCGCCACGTCGAAGCC
>DNAS01000153.1:24582-26564 GCA_003485185.1 Phycisphaerales bacterium
CTTCGTCCGCCACGTCGAAGCCTACCTGCGAGACCGGAAACTCCGCGACGCCGAGGACTACCTCGACCGCTGGGAGCAGGCCCTGCCCGCCGACAAGCTCGAGGGATTCAGCACGCTCTACCGCGTCCGCCTGCGGATGGACCAGAAGCAGTACGCGACGGCTGCCCGCGAGGCCGAAACTCTCGTCCGCGTCAGCCCCGCGTCCAACTACGCGCCGGAACTGCTGCTGATGGCGGCGGAGTGTTACGGGAAACTCGGCGACGCCCAGGCCGCCAAGGCCGCCCTGAAACGCGTCGTCGAAAAGTATCCCGAATCCTCCCTCGCCGTGACCGCGCGGAAAAAACTCGACAGCAAATAACAAGGAACCCGGAACAGGGAACCAAGAACCGGGGAAGGCAATCGCCGATTTGCGGGCCGGGCTTGCCACGGCGACGCCCAGGCAAGCCGGGTTCCGGGATACGGCTTTCCGTCACGGAGGCGCGATATGAAACTGCGGGAACGTTCCTTGTGTCTGGCTGCGTTGTTGTCCGTCGCGTGGATTGGCTTCGTCGCTCCGGCCTGGGCGCAGACCCGCCCGACGGCGGCGATGCCTGTCCAGACGCACTGCGGGCCGGTCACGGGCAAGGACGTCGGCGAGGTCCGCGCGTACCTGGGCATTCCCTACGCCGCGCCGCCGGTGGGCCCGCTGCGGTGGAAGCCCCCGGTCGATCCGGCGCCATGGACCGCGCCCCGCGCGTGCAGGACGTTCGGCCGGGCGTGCCCCCAGCCGTCGCGGCGCGGCGTGCAGACGCCGACCGACCAGAACGAAGATTGCCTGACGCTGAACGTCTGGACGGCTGCCCGCGCCGGCGACAAGCGGCCCGTCATGGTCTGGATCCACGGCGGGGGGTTCTACGTGG
This sequence comes from Phycisphaerales bacterium, assembly GCA_003485185.1. Lineage (GTDB taxonomy): Bacteria > Planctomycetota > Phycisphaerae > SM23-33 > SM23-33 > UBA12270. The sequence goes on from DNAS01000153.1 coordinate 25,482, forward strand.
GCTCCAGCGCGCAGGACCTGTACGACGGGACGGCGCTGGCGAAGTGCGGCGTAGTCGTCGTCAGCATCAACTATCGCCTGGGCGTGCTGGGCTTCCTGTCGCACCCGGACCTGACGGCCGAATCGACCGACAAGACCTCGGGCAATTACGGCCTGCGGGACCAGATTTTCGCGCTGGAGTGGGTGCGAAAAAACATCGCCGCGTTCGGGGGCGACGGCGGCTGCGTGACGATCTTCGGCGAATCCGCCGGCGGCGTGAGCGTCTGCTGCCTGATGGCCAGCCCACTGGCGAAGGGGCTGTTCCACCGCGCGATCGCGCAGAGCGGTCCTGCGCCGTCGCGCCTGGGCGACCTTCGCGCAGCCGAGCGCCGGGGGGAGGAATTCGCGGCGCGGCTGGCCGGAAAGGGCAGGAAGCCCGCCTCGTTGGAGGCGATGCGTTCCGCCCGCTGGCCGGACCTGCTGGCCGCGGCCGGAGAGGTCGGGCCCGGGCCGGGGCAGGGTACGCTGCGGTTCCTCTGCGCCGACGGCGTGGTGCTGCCGGATTCCCCCGCGGCGATCTTCACGGCAGGGCGGCAGACGAATGTCCCGCTCCTGATCGGCGCCACCACCGACGAGGGCGCCACGTTCGCGCCGCTGCTGGGCGTCCGGGGGCAGGCCGGGCTTCGGGCGATGCTCGCCCTGGCAATGCCCGGCCGGGCCGACGAGGCAATGCGCTTCTACGGCGTGACCGACGACGAATCGGCCCGACGGGCCGTCGCACAGATCATCGGCGACGCCTTCGTCTGCGGCGCTCGCCTGGGCGCTGCCTCCCACGCGAAGGTCCAGCCGCGGACGTTCCTGTACTCTTTCGCGCGCGTCACGCCTTGGGCGCGGCGCCGCGGCATGGGGGCCTTCCACGGCAGCGAGCTGCCATACGTTTTCGGGCGGATGCCGGCGATGCTCTACGACGCGTCCGACCGCAAGCTCTCCGAGCGGATGATGGCGTACTGGGTGAACTTCGCGCGCAGCGGCGATCCTAACGGCCCGGGTTTGCCGGACTGGCCTGCCTACGAGTCCGCCGGTGACCGCCACCTCGTCTTCGACG
>DNAS01000153.1:26868-27272 GCA_003485185.1 Phycisphaerales bacterium
GGGGTGTGTCCGTCGGGGCGTGACGAAAACCGCAGGGAGCCAACCGGTCAAAGGGACGGGGGTTGCGATTTTCCGCATTCTGCTGCAACAAATCGTCGTCGGAGGCGTCTATAGTAATATGAAGAGCATTTTCAAGACGGGGGAGACTTCGTAATGATGACGGAAACGAACAATATCGAGATGAGCAGCGGCCTGTGGGCCATGGTCTCCGAGGCACGCAAGGACCGTTCGCCACGAGACCTGCGGACAAAATCGCCACGGGAACTGCGGAAACGCGCCGCGCTGCGTTCTTCGCTCGATGTGATCCTGCCCAGCCGGCGCTGGCTGAAACAGGCCATGACGGCGGGGGACCAGCTTCCCAATTAAGGAACCCGGGCAAAGCGGGGTGCCACCCTCAATCCCGA
>DNAS01000153.1:27363-51032 GCA_003485185.1 Phycisphaerales bacterium
GGTGCCACCCTCAATCCCGATGTCGTGATTCGGGATTGAGGGTGTCTTTCTAAAGAAAGAAGGAACCCGGAACCCGGAATCCTGGCGCGCACAGGCGATTCTTCCCTGGTTCCTTAGTTCCCTGTTCCCGGTTCCGTTTTGGATTTCGCTCGTCACCAGAGCTTGCTGACCATCTTGGCGATGTCCTGCCAGGTGACGGCCACCAGCACCAGCAGCAGCAGGGCCATTCCGACGCCCTGGATGATGTTCTGGAGCCGGACGGGCAGCGGCCGGCCTCGAATCTTCTCGATCAGCAGGAACACGGCGTGCCCGCCGTCGACCACCGGCAGAGGCAGGAAGTTGAACACCGCCAGCGCCGCCGAGAGGAAACCCATGAACCAGACGAAGTCGATGAAGCTGCGCCGCGCGAACCCGACGGCGGCGCCGCCGATCCCCACCGGTCCGGAGATCGTCTTGGTCGACGCCTGCCCGCGGATCAGGCTGCGCAGGCTCGCGTACGAGGACAGCACCAGCTTGAACGTCTCGCGCGAGCCCCACTTCAGCGACGCCCACACGCCCGGCTGGACCACGCGCTCGGTCAGCGGCTCGAACGCCGTGCCCGCCGGCAGCAGCTGGTAGCTGTATTCCGAGGCGTCGTAATCGGCGCGGGCGAGCTGGGGAATCTCGGCCGTCTCGTCCTGCCCGGCGGCGGTGTATTCGATGGCGACTTTCTTTCCGCGCAGGCGGGACAGCTCGCGGCAGACGTCGGACCACGACTCGACCACCTGCCCGTTGACCTTGCGGAGGACCGCGCCGCGCGGGATTCCAGCGGCGGCGGGCGACCCCGCGCGCACGTGCGCGACCACCGCGTTCTGGCGGTCCGGCCACTGCTGGATGCCGATGAGCGCCTGTCCCTCGCGGCTGGTGGGCACGACCTTCATGGCCACTTCTTTTCCGTCGCGCTCGACGACGATCCGCGTTTCCTGCCCCTGGACCTGCTTGTTGATCTCCAGCACCTGCTGGATGGTGGGGGTGTCCTGGTCTCCGTAGGCCAGCAGGATGTCGCCGGGCTGGACGCCCGCCTTGTCGGCCGGCGAACCGGAGATGACTCCCGCCACCCGTTGCCGCGGGACCATGCCCAGAACGCTCAGGATGTCGCTCTGCAACTGGTCGGAGGGGACGGTCCGCACCTGCCCGTCGGAGAGGCGGATTTGCAGCGTCCGCGCCTCGGCGTCGCCCCCGACGACGGAGCCGCGAAGCTGCGTGCCGTCGTCCAGCCAGTACAGGTCGCGCGGGCCGACGAGTTCCGGCTGGAGCGTCACGGTGATCTCGTCGCCGCCGCGATCAACGGAGACGCGCACAGGCGAGCCGTCGAGCTTCTTCAGCAGTGCGTCGATGTCCCAGGCGAAGGAAACCGGCTCACCGTCGATGGCGACGATCCGGTCCCCGGCCTGGAACGGCGTGTCGGAGATCAGGTCCTCCAGCGGCGCGACGACGGTGGAATCAGGCCGGCGGACGCCGAAGGCGTACAGGCCCTCGCCGCTTTCCTTCACGCCGATGCGGGCGGTGCCGACGAGTGTCCGGTCGCCCACACGGCGCGAGACGGTAAAGAGAAACTTGTCCTCCGGGTCGGCCAGGGCTGCCGTCATCGCCAGGTCGGTGAAGTTGCCGATGCGATCGCTGATGGCCCAGAGGATCACGCTGTCGCCGCGGATGCTGACGATGCGGTCGCCCGGCTGGAGGGTGTCAGGTGTTTCGAACGCCGGCGCAGTGCTGGGCCGGCTCGCGGGCGCCGTCGCGGGGCGCGAGGCCGGCGCGCTGGCCGGTTGCGAGGCCACGCCGTGCTGCCAGGTGATCTTGGCCGCGGCGGCAGGCATGTCCGCCGAGACGCCCCCGACGACCGGGGCGACGAAATCCTTGCCCGCCAGCCCGACGGCCACGAACAATCCCGCCGCCAGCAGCACGTTCATGTAGACCCCCGCGGCGATCACCAGGAACCGCGCGCCGACGCTCTTGGCGTTGTACGAGCGCGGGTCGGGCTTGTCGTCGTCGCTGAGGGGCTTGAAGTCCTCCTGTCCGAGCATCTTGACGTACCCGCCCAGGAAGATCGCGCAGACGCAGTAGTCGGTTTCCCCCCATCGCACGCCGAACAGCCGCGGCCCGAAGCCGATCGCGAACCGCTCCACCTTGATTCCCACCAGCTTGGCCAGCAGGAAATGCCCCAGTTCGTGGACGAACACGACCACGCACAGCCCCAGCAGGAACAGGGCGATCGGCCAGACCCAATGCACCCAAACGTTTGCTTGGGCGAGACATACGGCAAAATCCATGACGACCTCGTTTCGCTTATGACGGAGGGTTCAACCTGGCGGCGATCCGCTCGACGCGCTGCGCAACCTGTTGTCGTGCCCAGGCGTCCGCCGCTGCCAGGTTTTCCAGAGACACTTCTGTTATCGGTTCGGCGAGGGCGAGAATTTCCTCAACCATCGCCACGATCTTTCCGAAGGGGATCCGCCGCCCGAGGAATGCCTCGACGGCCGCCTCGTTCGCCGCGTTCAGCACCGCCCCGGCCGCCCCGCCCCGGCGGATCACCTCGTAGGCCAGGTCCACCGCGCGGGCGAACCGCCCCGAGACCCGCCGGAACGTCAGCTTGCCCAGCGCCGCCAGGTCCAGCGGCTCGACCGGACGGGCCGGACGCTCCGGGTAGCACAGCGCGTAGGCGATCGGCATCATCATGTCCGGGCGGGCGAGCTGCGCGATCACCGACCCGTCGCGGAACTCCACCAGCGAGTGCACGATGGACTCCGGGTGGATCAGCACCTCGATCTTCTCCGCCGGCAGGTCGAACAGCCAGTGCGCCTCGACGATCTCCAGCGCCTTGTTCATGAGGGTGGCCGAGTCGATGGTGATCTTGCGCCCCATGGACCAGGTGGGGTGCCGCAGGGCGTCGTCGACGGTGGCGGCCGCGGAGCGGTCGTCGTCCCAGTCGCGCAGCGCCCCGCCGGAGGAGGTGATGACGACGCGGCGGACCTCGTCGCGCCGCCCGGAGGAAAGGCACTGGAAGATGGCGGAGTGCTCGCTGTCGACGGGCAGGACGGGCACGCCCGCCTTCCGTGCGGCGGGCATGACGACCGCGCCGGCCATCACCAGCGTCTCCTTGTTGGCCACGGCGAGTTCCGCGCCGCACTCGATGGCCGCCATCGTGGGCGCCAGCCCGGCCGCGCCCACCACCCCGGTGAGCACCACGTCGGGCTTCGCGCGGCGGACGAGTTCCGTCATCGCATCGGGCCCCATCAGCAGCGTAACGCCCTTGGGCAGGCGCTCGGCGAGCCCGGCAGCCGCCTGCCCGTCGGATAGCGCCACCATCTCCGGGCGGAAACGCCGCGCCTGCTCTGCCAGCAGGTCGGCGTTCGCGCCGGCCGCCAGCGCGCACGCGCGAAGCGCCGGCAGCTCGGCGATCACGTCGAGCGTCTGCCGGCCGATGCTGCCCGTCGATCCCAGGATGGCGATGCGTTTTGTCTTCACGGCGGTTCCGGGCGCCTTACGCGGACCCGGAGCGTCTATCTTATCGCCCCCGGCGCGGGGAACAAGGCCCAACCGTCGTGCGGCGTTGTCCCGCGCGGCCCTTGGGCGTATAATCGCCCGCATGAACGAGCGTTTCGCATCCGACGAGCTGGTCTACAAAGGGCGCGTGGTGGAGGTCCACAAGGTCGGCCTGCGCATGGGCGACGGGCGGGTCGTCCCGCGCGACCTGGTGCGCTACGGACAGGCCGCCGTCATCGTGCCGGTCCGCGCCGACGGCGCCATCGTGATGATCCGCAACTACCGGTTCGCCGTGGACGAAACGCTGTGGGAGCTTCCGGCCGGGATGGTGGACGCCGGTGAAGACCCGCTCGTCGCGGCTGGGCGAGAGCTGGCCGAGGAAACCGGATACGCCGCGGGGAACATCGTCGAACTCGGCGCGTTTTACACCGGCCCCGGAAGCACCGACGAGTGGATGCACGCCTACCTGGCCACCGACCTGCGCGACGGGCGGCAGGAGCTGGAGGCGTACGAGGAAATCGACGTCCAGCCGCTCGCCGAGAGCGAGGTCCGCCGCAGGATCGCCGACGGGCGGATTCACGACGGGAAAACCATCGCCGCGATGGCGCTGTACTGGATGAAGAAGGGAACGCTCTGACGATGGCGCTGCACGACCGGACCTACTGGCGGGACGACGCAGGCTCCCCGGCCGGCGGCGGGCTGACGCTCGGCCTGCCGCGCCCGGGCCGGATGGTCAAGTGCCTGCTGCTGGCCAACCTCGCGGTCTTCGTCGCGCAACTGGTCTGCCGGTACGCGGCGAAGCTGGACCTGTCGCGCTACCTGGGCGCCACGGCCGGGGCGTGGTGGCAGGCGTGGCGGTATCTGACCTTCCAGTTCCTCCACAGCCCCAACACGCTCTGGCACATCGCCCTGAACATGCTGGGCCTGTACATGCTGGGCACGCCGCTGGAACAGCGGTGGGGCGGATGGGCGTTCCTGCGGTTCTACCTCATCTGCGGGGCGGTCGGCGGGCTGGCCTACGTGCTGGCCGGCGTCGTGCTGCTGCCGCGGTGGGCGTGGGCCCAGCCGATCATCGGCGCCTCGGGCGGGGTCTATGCGATCGTCCTGGCGTGCGCGGTGCTGTTCCCGCACTTCCGGCTGATCCTGTTCATCTTTCCCGTGCCGATCCGCCTGGCGGCGCTGCTGATCTTCGGCGCGATGGTGCTGGGCGTGCTGTCGTCGCTGGGGTCCGGGCAGACCGGCCCGGAGTTCTGGTCCGACGTGGCGCACCTGGGCGGCGCGGTGGCCGGCGGGGCGTGGGTCTGGCTGCTGCCGCGACTGCGCGGGCAACTCGCCGCCTCGCGCGAACGCATGCGCCGCGGCGCCTGGCAGCGAAATATGGACCGCCGGGCGGCAGCGCAGGCCGAAGTCGACCGCGTGCTCGCCAAGGTCCACGAACAGGGGCTCGCCAGCCTCGACGAAAAGGAAAAACGCATCCTCCGCGACGCCAGCCAACGACAACGCGAAGAAGAGCGGACCCTTTACCGCTCCTGAGGGAACGAAAGAAATCGATGAGGTGCCCATGAAATATGTTTCGACACAAGGCGGAATCACCCCGATCGCCTTTCAGGACGCGGTGATGATGGGCCTGGCCGACGACGGCGGGCTGATTGTCCCGGAGTCCATTCCCGACGCCCGTCCGCATTTGAACGAGTGGCGCAAGCTCGCCTACAACGACCTGGCGATGGAGGTCATGCGCCCGTTCATCGACGACATCGACCCCGACGACCTGCGGGAGATGATCGACCGCGCCTATGGGAAAAACTTCCACCCGGAGGTCGCACCGACCGTCCGCGTCGGCGGGCTGTTCGTCCTGGAGCTGTGGCACGGGCCGACCCTGGCGTTCAAGGACGTCGCCCTGCAACTGCTGGGCCATCTCTTCGAATACATCCTCGCGCAGCGCGGCGGGCGGATGAACATCCTCGGCGCGACCAGCGGCGACACCGGCTCGGCCGCCATCTGCGGCGTGCGCGGGCGGAAGGGAATCGACATCTTCGTCATGCACCCGCACGGACGCGTCAGCCCCATCCAGGAGCGGCAGATGACCACCGTCCTGGACGCCAACGTCCACAACCTCGCCGTCAAGGGGACCTTCGACGACTGCCAGAACATCATGAAGGCCCTCGCGGGCGACCTGGAGTTCAAGCGCCGCCACAGCCTCGGCGCCGTCAACAGCGTCAACTGGGCCCGCGTCCTGGCGCAGGTGGTGTACTACTTCAAGGCCGTCTTCGACGTCCAGAGGCTCACCGGCGCGCCGGGGGTTCGCGTGGCCGTGCCCACCGGAAACTTCGGAGACATCCTCGCAGGATGGTACGCCCAGCAGATGGGCCTGCCCATCTCGCAGCTCGTCCTGGCGACCAACCGGAACGACATCCTCTCGCGGTTCTTCAACACCGGCGTCTACGCCACCGGCGAGGTGCACCAGACCTATTCGCCGTCGATGGACATCCAAGTGGCCAGCAACTTCGAGCGATACCTGTACTACCGGCTCGGCTGCGACGCCGCGAAACTCCGCGCAATGATGGAAGGTTTCCGCAGGACCGGATCGCTGACCGTCGAGGCGGGCGAAAAGGGCGTGGACCCGCGCATGCCGGCGGGGATGGCCGGTGAGGACGAATGCCTCGCCGTCATCCGCGAGTATCACGACCGGCACGGATACTTGCTGGACCCGCACACGGCCGTCGGGGTGGCCGTCGCGCAAAAGAGGGGCCTCGCAGGCGACCCGGTCGTCTGCCTGGCCACCGCGCACCCCGCTAAGTTCCCCGACGCCATCCGCAAGGCCACCGGAAAGGACCTGGCCCACCACCCGGACATCGACAAGCTCATGCACCTGCCCACCCGCTGCCAGGTGGTGCCCAACGACCGGCAGGCCGTCCGCGAGTTCATCGAGAAGACCGTGGGAAGAAGGTCGTAGGTCGAAGCGGAAGAAGATCGCAGTTCGTAGTACGAAGGTCGAAGGGCACTTCGAACTCCGACCTTCGAACTTCGATCTGTCTTGTCGGCATTGAACTTTCCGCCCATTTCGTGTAATTCGTGTCATTCGTGGACGGATTTTTCTTCCTTCCATTCGTGGACTGCTTTTCGAAACAAGGAACGACGTCATGACCAGGATCGCGATCACCGGGGCGGCAGGGCGGATGGGGCGGCGGATCGCCGCGCTGGCCATCGAAAGCGAGCAGTTCGACATCGTCTCTGCCGTCGAGGCACCGGGGCACGCCGATCTCGGAAAGGACATCGGCGAACTCGCCGGCGCCGGCCGGTTCGGCGTCAAGGTCGCCGAGACGCTCGAAGGTGACCCGCAGGTCGTCATCGACTTCTCCCTGCCCGAAGGCACGATGAGCATCCTGCCCGTCTGCCGGCAGAAGGGCGTGGCCATGGTCATCGGCACCACCGGCCTGACCGAAAGCCAGGAGGCGGAAATCGCCGACGCCGCGAGCGGGATCGCCATCGTCCGGGCGGGCAACATGTCCGTGGGCATCAACCTGCTGCTGAACGTCGTGGCGACGGTCGCGCGGGCGCTCGGGTCTGACTACGACGTGGAAATTTCCGAGACGCATCACCGGTTCAAGAAGGACGCGCCCTCGGGCACGGCCGTCATGCTCGCCCGCAGCGTCTGCGCCGCGCTGGGCAAGGACTACGGCGAGACGGTGGTCTTCGGGCGCGGCGGGCACTGCCCGCGCCGCCCCGGCGAGATCGGCATGCACGCGCTGCGCCTGGGCGACACGGTCGGCGAGCACTCGGTGCAGTTCGGCAGCCTGGGAGAGACGATCACCATCAGCCATTCCGCCCACACGCGAGACGTGTTCGTCCGCGGCGCGCTCCGCGCCGCCCAGTGGCTCGCCGGGCGCAAGAGCGGCCTGTACGACATGCAGGACGTGCTGGGGCTGAAATAAGAGGGAACCCGGAGCAAAGGAGCCAGGAACACGGGAACGGGGATGCCGACGCGATCGCGCGGTTTTTTTCCCGGTTCCTTAGTTCCCCAGTTCCGGGATACGAAACATGAGGCATTCGTGGATCATCTCTCCGGCGCAGGCCATCGCGTTGCAGACGCGCTTGGCGGGCGCTGTCCGCATCGAGCCGTTGCGGCAGGAGGTTTACACGCTCGCCGGGACGGACTGCGCGTTTCTCGACGACGGACGGCGCATCGTCGCGGCGGCCGTCCTGTGCGAGGCGCGCACGCTGCGCGTCATCGCCACGGCCGAGGCTGTCCGTCCGTGCGAGTTCCCTTACGTGCCGGGGCTGCTGAGCTTCCGCGAGGCGCCGGCTGTCCTGGAGGCCGTCGAAAAGCTCCCGTCACGGCCTGACTTGCTGTTGTGCGACGGGCAGGGGATCGCCCACCCGCGCGGGCTGGGGCTGGCGTCGCACGTGGGGCTCTGGCTGGACCTGCCGACGATCGGGGTGGCCAAGAGCCGCCTGTGCGGCGAGCATCGCGAGCCCGGCCGGCGGCGAGGCTGCCGCACGCAATTGCGCCTGGCGGGCGAGATCGTCGGAGCGGTCGTCCGCACGCGCACGAACGTCAAGCCGCTCTATGTCTCCGTCGGGCACCGCGTCACACTCGACGAGGCGGTGCGCTGGGTCCTGCGCTCGGCGCGCGGCGTGAGGTTGCCCGAGCCCAACCGCTGCGCGCACCGCTACGTCACGCAACGCGCCCGCGCGGGCAAGTTTTCTTTGCACGCGCCGCGGCGCTCCCTATAATTCGCTTGTCGCGCAACAACAACTCCGGACAAAGGTGGTTTCCTTGAGAATGCGTCCGCTCATGCTCGCGATGCCGGCTGTGTTTGCGGCCTGCCTGACCGGCGGGTGCGAGATGCCCAACCGCAGCCTTGCGTCGCGGCTCCAGGCCGAAGACCCCGCCGTGCGAATCCAGGCCATCCACGAAGCCGGCGCCACGCGAAACGAAAAGGCGCTGCCCTATCTCGTCGACCGGCTCACCGACAGCGAGCAGGACGTGCGATTCTACGCCATCCTCGCGCTGGAGCGCATGACCGGGCAGACGCTCGGGTACCGCTACTTTGCGCCGGCGGAAGAGCGCGCCGAGGCCGCAAAACGCTGGCGCAAGTGGGTGCAGGACCGGCGCGGCGGTGCGACGACGCGACCGGCCGGCGGGGAGGCAAGCCCATGAAACTCTCGCCCGGTTCGCCGATCCGCATGACGGTGCTGTCGGTCCCGTCGCACCTGCCGGTGGTTCGCGCCGCGGTGGAGAAGGTCTGCGAACTGGCGGGCGTGGACGAGCAGGCCATCGGCGGCGTGGTGCTCAGCGTGGACGAGGCGATGACGAACATCATCCGCCACGCCTACGACGGGCGCGGCGACCAGCCGATCGAGATCGAGCTGTCCGTGACCGACAGCGCCGACGACGCCCCGCGCCTGCGAATCTGCCTGCGGGACTTCGGGCGGAACGTGGCCCCGGCGGAGATCCGCTCGCGCGAGCTGGACGACGTGCGCCCCGGCGGGCTGGGGGTTCACATCATGCAGGAGTGCATGGACTCGGTCACCTACGAGCCGGCCGAGGGCGGCGGCACGAGGCTGACCCTGACCAAGCGCATCGTCGCGCAGGAGGAGCTTCTCCCATGAGCGGAATTGCGGGCAAGGGGCCGTTGAAGGCCATCCGCTGGATCGAACACGTGGCGGTGGTGGACGTGGCGGGCGACATCGACCTGAACACCTCGCCGGAGTTCCAGCAGGGGCTGCTTCGGGTGCTGGACCTGCGCCCCGGCAAGCTGGTGGTGAACCTGTCGGGCGTGATGTACATGGACTCGTCGGGCGTGGCGTCGCTGGTGAAGATGCTCTCGCGGGCGCGGCGGACGGGCGCCGCGATGTGCCTGGCCTCGATGACCGACCGCGTGCGCGACATCTTTGAGATCACGCGCCTGGACCGCGTGTTCGACATTTATCCCACCGAGCAGGAGGCGCTGGCGAGCGCATGAGCGACGGCGTCGGAAAACGCGGCGCGGTCCGCGCGCTGGGGGCGCGGGTCCTGGGCGGCCTGGAGTACCTGGGCGGCATGGCGCTGCTGCTCGGCGCCGCCGGGCGATGGGCCTACCGCGGCGCGGTGTCGCGCAAGGTCCGCTTCGGCGGCCGCGCGCTGGCGGCCCAGATGGTCCGCGTGGGCGTCCGCAGCCTGCCGATCGTCGTACTCGTGCAGGCGTTCATCGGCGTGATTCTCGCGCTCCAGATGAGCCCGCCCCTGAAACCCTACGGGCAGGAATCGCAGGTGGCAGTCATCATCGGAATCGCGGGGTTCCGCATGCTCGGGCCGATCATCACCGCCGTCGTGCTCAGCGGGTTCGCGGGCGCGTCCATCGCGGCGGAGTTGGGCACGATGGTCGTCGCCGAGGAGATCGAGGCCATGCAGGCCATGGCCATGAACCCCGTGCGCGTACTGGTGGTCCCGCGCGTGCTGGCGACGCTGGTGATGATGGTCCTGCTGACGGTGATCGCGGACCTGATGATCTCGCTGGGCGGATGGGCGGTCTCCCGCGCGGTGCTGGGCCCGCGGGTGTACGTCGGATACTGGGACCGCATGCGCGACGCGCTGGTCTACGCCGACTTCGTGACGGGGCTGATCCTCGCGGGCGTCTTCGGGACGCTCATCAGCCTGATCGCCTGCCACGAGGGGCTGAAGGTCTCCGGCGGGGCCGAGGGCGTCGGACGCGCGACCACCATGACCGTCGTGTATTCCATCGTGGCGATCATCTCGGCCGCGTGCGTGTTCACGATGATCTTTTTCGTCTATGAGATTTGACGGAGCCTCCATCGAGCGATGCCGCAAAGAGCGAACATCCCGGACGGCCAGGCGATCCTCCGCGTGACGGACCTCGTCAAGCGGTTTGACGGGCGCGCGGTGCTGGACGGCGTGAACCTGGAGGTCCGCCCCGGCGAGACGCTGGTGGTCATGGGCGGTTCCGGCTGCGGAAAGAGCACGCTGCTGCGGCACATGATCGGCTCGATGCGGCCCGACGAGGGGCGCGTCGAACTGTTCGGGCACGACCTGGCGGAGTTGTCCGAGGACCGCATGGACCTGCTGCGCAAGCGGTTCGGAATCCTCTTCCAGTCCGGCGCACTGTTCAACTCCATGACGGTGGGCGACAACGTGGCCCTTCCCCTGCGCGAGCATACGAACCTCGACGACGACACGATCGACATCATCGTGAGGATCAAGCTGGAGCTGGTGGGCCTGCGTCCGGCCGTGGACCGCATGCCCGCGGAGATTTCCGGCGGCATGAAGAAGCGCGCCGGGCTCGCCCGCGCCATCGCGCTCGACCCGGAAATCCTGTTCTACGACGAGCCGTCGGCCGGGCTCGATCCCGTGACGTCGGCCGAGATCGACCAGTTGATGATGGACCTGTCGGGCAAGCTGGGCGTCACCAGCGTGGTGGTGACCCACGAGATGGACTCGGCGTTCCGGATCGCCGATCGCATGGTGATGCTCGATCGCGGGCGCGTGCTGAAGATCGCCTCGCGGAGCGAGTTCGAGGCGATTCGCGACTCCGCCCCCTCCGGCGACGAGACCACTGACCTGATCCGCCAGTTCCTGCGCGGCGAGTCGCAGGGGCCCATCACGCGCCGCCGGCAGGACACTGGGTACGCGGAAGACCTGCTCGAGGCCGCCGACGGCGAGCGATAGCGAAAGCGAGAGATTGACCATGGCGAAACGGAAAGAACACAGCGAGCTGGCGGCGGGGCTGTTTGTGCTGGTCGCCCTCGGCGCGACGGTGGGGGTGGTGCTCTGGCTGGGCGCGGCGGAATGGTTCGCGCGAGGCGCCGTCGCGACGTTCTACGCCGAGGAGAAGGACGGGAACTGCGGGCTCGATATCGGCAGCTTCGTCTACGTCGGCGGAAAGGAAGTGGGGAAGATCGCGGAAATCCGCTTCGACGCAAAGGCCGGCCGGACACTCTACCTGGCGCGGATCGAGACCGACGGGCTGGACCTGCGCAGCGACGGCAAGGCGCACGCTGCCGCCGCGCTGGTCGGCGGGGCGAACCTCGTGGTCACCAGCCGGGGCACGCCCGGCAAGCCGCCGGCCGACCTCGAACACCCCATGCCCGTCACCGGAGGGCTGGACCGCGCGATGACCGACCTGTCAGCCGCCGCCGAGAACGTCCGACGCGTCTCCGAACTGGTCCGCGCCGAACTCGACACCCAGCAGGGCGGAGAGATGCTCGGAAAGGTCCGCGCCATTGTCGGCGATCTCCAGACCGCCGCGCGGGACGTCTCGCAGGCGGCCGCCAACGTCCTGGCGCAGACCCGCCTGGAGGAGAAGGACTCGCTGCTGGCGAAGATTCACCGGACCGCCGACGACGTCAACGCCATGAGCGCCGATGCCCGCCCGAAGATGGAGCGGACGATGACGGCCGTCGCCGACACCGCGGAGAAAATCCAGCAGTACGCCGACAAGGACATCGCCGACCTGCTCGCCAGGCTCCGCGAGTCCAACACCGAAATTCTCAAGGTCGCCCGCGACCTGTCGGAGGTCTCCGACACCACGCGGAAGATCGTGACGCTGAACCGGGACAACATCGACCGCATGCTGGACAACATGCGGCTGGTGTCGGAAGACCTCAAGGCCGCCAGCAGGGAAATCCGCCGCAATCCGTGGCGGCTGCTCTACAAGCCCAAGCCCGACGAGATCGCCACGCAGAACGTCTACGACGCGGCACGGGCATTCGCCAACGGCGCCACGCAGTTGGACATGGCCATCGCGAAACTCAACGCCCTGTCCGAGGCGAACCCCCAAGGCCTCCCGGCGAACGATCCACAACTTCAGCAGATTCGGGAAGACATCCAGAAGACCTTCGCGAACTTCAAGAAGGTGGAAGACATTCTCTGGAAGGAAGCATCGCAGTAGGGCGTGGACGTTGTAGGACAGGCGTCCTCTTCGAGCCTGAGCCTCAGAGCCGAAGGCCGTCTGTAGGCCGTCTGTCAGCATTTTTGGGCCGCGAACAACGCGAACAGAACGGCTTCAATTTCTAATGTCCAATGACAAATGACCAATCGCAACGCCGGATGCGAAAGGACGGGCGGCGCCTGTTCGATATGCTCGGTTGCTGTTCAACCCCGAAGGGGCGAGGGACGGTAGCCGGGGGCGCAAGCCCCCGGTAGGCGGTTGGTTTGTTTCGAGCCCCGACGGGGCGAATGAAAACGCACCCAGCGCCAAGTGATCGGGCCGGTTCTCTGTCGCCCTTTCAGGGCTCTGCGCTGGGGGGATGCGTTCCGGGGGTTCCGCTCGTTCTTCGGACTCGCTCCACCCCCGGCTACCCTCTTGCGCCCTTTCAGGGCTGAACCACTACAAAACTATAAAACGCTTGGCGTGCGGATTGCTTCGATCCACAACTTTACGAAATAAGCAATCACGTCGAATACCCCTGCGGACAAAAAGAGCCAGCCCAATACGGATACAAAAGTTTGGAGTGTACGCCGCAAGATTAACTTCGCGATAAGTGCTATCAAGCTCAATGAAACAACCCAGACAGCAAGCTTTATTATTGGTGCCACTACATAGACGGAAAATGCGTATCCACGTATCTTCGCTTCAGGATCAGAGGGGTGCTCAAGGTTGGCGACATCGACAGCTATCGCTAGAAACGCGCCTATTGTGATCATTATAATTCCGTTTCGAGCACGCCGACGACTCGCCGCCAAAACTGCGTCAAGAGAAACATTATTACCGCAGGAAGGACATTGTCCGACGCCTGTAACTTGCTCATTCGATGTTGCGATTGGATTACGGCAAGCTGGACATATCAATTTGGACATAAATTTTCCCCAGTTGTGTCTGTAATACTCAATCTCCGCATTTCTTGTCGATCATTGCGTAATTCCCCGACCGAGAAAGGCGTCAGAAGATTATGCTCTTGGCGACAGATCGGAACAAGGGCGAAATGCCTCCATGCCGATTTGGGCGAAGGCTGACTTCAATTTGTTCGCGCGGTTCGCGGCTGAGAAAGGAAGCACGGAAAAGAGCACGCCCGTACGGGCGCGGCGCCCAAGCCGGTCTGCGGCGGGAGCGCAAAATAACGCGGCGGGACGTGTTCCTCACGTCCCGCCGCGTGTGTCTTGATTCTTTTCATTCGCGATTCGCGATTCGCGAATGTCAATCTCGCCGGGTTATTCTTCCGGCACTTCTTTCGCTTCCATCCACGAGAACATCTGGCGGAGCTGCTTTCCGACCACCTCGATGGGATGGTTCTTGTCGGCTTCGTAGAGCTTCTTGAAGTTCGGCTTTCCGGCCTTGCATTCCGCCAGCCAGCCCTTGGCGAAGCTGCCGTCCTGGATCGCCTTGAGGGCGGCCTTCATCTTCGTCTTGACCTCCGGTCCGACGATCTTCGGTCCGACGTGCAGGTCGCCCCATTCTGCCGTGTTGGAGATGCTGTACCGCATGTAGCTGATTCCGCCCTCGCTCATCAGCTTGATGATCAGCAGCAGCTCGTGGAGGACTTCGAAATAGGCGATTCCCGGCTGGTATCCCGCCTCGACGAGGGTTTCGAATCCGGCCTTGACCAGGCTGGTCAGCCCGCCGCACAGGACGGTCTGCTCGCCGAACAGGTCGGTCTCGGTTTCCTCGGTGAAGGTGGTCTCGATGATTCCCGCGCGTCCACCGCCGACGCCGATGCCCCAGGCCAGCGCCACGTCATGGGCCTTTCCGGTCTCGTTCTTCTCCACGGCAATCAGGCACGGAACGCCGCTGCCCTCGACGAAGCAGGAGCGGACGGTGTGCCCGGGGCCCTTCGGGGCGATCATGATGACGTCCACGCCCTTGGGCGGAACGATGCATCCGAAGCGGATGTTGAACCCGTGGCAGAAGCCCAGCGCCTTGCCCGGTTTGAGGTTCGGCTCGATTTCCTTCTTGTAGACGACCGCCTGCACCTCGTCGGGCAGGGTAATGATGATCAGGTCGCCATGTTTCGTCGCGTCGGCGGCGGAAACGGGCTCGAAGCCCGCCTTCTTCGCCATCGCGTGGTTGTGCGTGCCGGGCAACTCGGAGACGATCACCTTGATTCCGCTGTCACGCAGGTTCTGCGCGTGGGCGTGCCCCTGGCTGCCGAAACCGACGACGGCCACCGTCTTGCCCTTCAGCGGCGCCAGCGATCCGTCCTTGTCATAGAAAATCTTCAACTCTGCCATGTGTTCCTAGCTCCTGTCTTGGTTTTCGACGAAACGAGATTTGTACCCCTTGGACGCAGTGACGTCAAGACCCAATCGCCTGACGCGGGGCAACGGGCGACACAGCAGCGGGGCAGTTGAATGTTGGCAGGCCAAGGGAAACCAGGGGGCTTGCCAGGAATCGCCAGCCTGTTCATAATTGCCCCACCCGAAAAGGAGCCTTCCCGTGAATCCCCAGAATTTCCAGATCAAGAATGAGAATATCCGCCAGGCCTTTGTGAGCCTCAAGAAAGAGAGCCCCCGGAGGTTTGACCAGCGACTCAACCTTTCCTGGAGCAACTGGGGGTTTGGAATGGAGCCCCTGGCGGACTCGGCCAGGAGGCTGGCCCATTCCGGCATCGGCTACATCGAGCTGCACGGCAACCACTATGGCCCGGACCTGGGCTACGACGCAGACGAGACGCTGAAGGTCCTCGGCGACCACAACATCGCAGTGGCCGGCGTGTGCGGCATGTTCTCGGCTGACAACGACCTCTCCAGCAATCGCGCCGTCCAGCGCCAGGCGGCGATCGACTACATCAAGCGGGAGCTGGCGTTCACGGCCGCTGTCGCGGGCAGCTACCTGCTGGTGGTTCCCGGGGCAGTGGGTCGGCCGACGCCGTATGACTCCATGGAGTTCGAGCGGTCCGTCGAGACGCTTCGCGTCGTGGCCGACCAGTTCGCCCAATACAAGGTGCGGGCGGCCGTCGAGCCCATTCGCTCGGCCGAGGTGAGTTTCTGCCACACCATCGCCGACGCCAAGGACTACATCCGGGCGGTCAACCACCCGGCCATCGGGCACATCAACGGCGACGTCTACCACATGCAGGTCGAGGAAAGCCACATCGGCGAGGCGATCCTCGACGCCGGCGAGATGCTGGTGAACCTGCACATGGCCGACAGCAACCGCTGTGCCCTGGGCAGCGGCTCACTGGACCTGGACACGGTCATCATGGCCCTGTATGTCATCGGCTACAACCAGCCAGGCCGCTTCGTGACCCCCGAGCCGCTGGGCCCCGGCGGCGATCCCTACCCGGCGATGTTCGGCAAGCCTGACCCGGAGCAGCTGGACCATATGGTGGCCCAGACCGCCCGGTATTTCCGCGAGCGGGAGGAGTTCGTTCTGGGTCTGTAGCGGCTATCGCACGGGCACCACGCCCACCTGCCGGAATCGCGAAGGGGTCATCTGCATGACGTTGCGAAAGGTCCGCGTGAAGTGGGCGGGAGCGTCGTAGCCCAGGCGCGCGGCGATCTCCTTGTTCGTCAGCGGCGTCTCCTTCAACAGCCGGCAGGCCAGCAGCATCTTCTGGCGGAGCACGTAGCGGTAGGGCGTCTGGCCGGTTTGCTCCCGGAACGTCCGCGTGAGGTGCTCGCGCGAGACGCTCAGCTTCGCCGCCAGGTCCGAGACGTTCAGGTTGCAGCCGAGATTCTCCCGGACGATCTCCTGCGCCTGGAGGACCAGGCGGTTGCCCGGCTCTTCACGGGCGGTGCGGTCTTTGCTTTCCGCCAACGCCGCCAGCAGGTCGAACACCAGCTTTCCGCCCTCGGCGGGGGAGATCCGCACCTCTTCGCCGCCGCGACTGCGAGAATCCAGCAGGCGCGGCACGATGCCCACGTCGGCCGGGAGTTGGTAGATAGGCCCGTAACGTTTGATCCACTCGCGGACCATGGCCGTCGCCGCGGGCCCGTCGAAGGCGGCATACACGAACCGCCACGACTCGGTCGCATCGGGCGGATAGTGGTAGGCGGTCGCGGGATCGCGGATTTCGCAGAGGAACCCCGTGCCGGCGGGAAGGGCGTGCTCGCCGGCTGCATCTCGAAAGACCCCGCGCCCCTCGAGCGTGTATTTGAACAGGCAATGCATCTCCCGCTGGCGGAACCGCCCCTCGTGCCGATACGAACGGTCGTCCTGCCGCTCGCTCGCAATAACCCGCAGGCAGGGCAGCGACGCCATCGGACGAAACGTCTGGAACCGGGTCATCCAAAGGAGCATAAGGTCACAATTCGGTAAGGAATATCAAGAAACGACCCTTGCGACTCACGTTATCGAGTGTAACATGGGATTCCGTTTTTGTAAATCGACCGCACAAATTGACAATTTCGGCATCCGGACTTTTCAGGAAAGAGGATCATGGCGACCAAGACAGTCAAGCGGGCATCGGCAAAATCGGCGGGCAAGACGGCGAAGAAATCGGCAAAGAAAGCCTCGCCCGCCAAGAGCAAGGACCTGGGACACTTCGAGCACAGCAAGAAGGCTGACAACCTCGGCATCCGCGAGGCGGTTTCCCGACCGTTGAAGGTCGTGTTCCTGGGCGCCGGCAGCGGATTTTTCCATAGGCTTTTCACGGACGTCCTGAGCATTCCGGGCGCCGCGAAAGGCGAGATGGCCCTGGTGGATGTCGACACCGAGCGCCTGGAGCTGGCGCAGAAACTGGGAGAGAAGATCGTCGCCACGATGGGATCTCAGTGGACCGTCACCGCCACGACAGACCGCCGCAAGGCTCTCGCCGGCGCCGACTACATCATCAACTGCATCGAAGTCAGCGGCACCGATTGCGTCCGGTTCGACAACGACATTCCGCTGAAGTACGGCGTGGACCAGTGCATCGGCGACACGCTGGGCCCCGGCGGGCTGATGAAGGCCTTGCGCACCGTTCCGGTGTTCCTCGACGTCCTGGACGATGTGGAAAGCCTTTGCCCGGACGCCTGGGTGCTCAACTATACCAACCCGATGAGCATCCTGTGCCTCTCTGCCGCCATGGCCAGCGACGTCAAACTCGTCGGGCTCTGCCACAGCGTGCAGGGCTCCAGCCACCAGCTCGCCAAATACGCGGACGTTCCCTACGCCGAGTTGAAGTGGCGCTGCGGCGGCATCAACCACCTGGCCTGGTTCACCGAGCTGGCCCACAAGGGACAGGACCTCTACCCCGCGCTGTGCGAGAAGGTCCGCCGCGACCCCGAGTTGCTCGCCAAGGACCCCGTGCGGTTCGACATGATGCTGCATTTCGGGCACTTCGTGACGGAATCCAGCGGGCACTTCAGCGAGTACCTGCCGTACTATCGCAAGCGCCCGGAGCTCATCCGCAAGCACTGCGGAGAGAAATACAACGGCGGAAGCGGATTCTACGCCCGCGAGTGGCCGGGCTGGCGCAAGGCCTGCGACGAGAACCGGCGCGAGCAGATCGCCGGAAAGGCGGAACTGAAGACCGCGCGAAGCTGGGAATACGCCAGCTGGATCATCCAGGCCATCGAGACCAACGCGCCGTTCGTCGCTTACTGCTCGGTGCCGAACACCGGGCTGATCGACAACCTGCCGCAGGACAACATCTGCGAGGTCGCCTGCCTGTGCGACGCGCGGGGCATCACGCCGACGCATTTCGGTCCGCTTCCGCCGCAATGCGCCGCCATCTGCGAGAGCAACCTGCGGATGATCGAACTGGCGGCCATCGCCTGCGTCGAGCGCTCGCGCGAGGCGGCAATTCACTCGCTCCTGCTTGACCCCCTGACGGCAGCAGTGTGCAGCCCGGGCGAAATCCGGAGCATGGCCGGGGAACTGTTCGCGGCGGAGAAAAAATTCCTGCCCGAAGGGTTCTGAAAAAATCCCGCGAACCGAAACCCAACCGCCCGCGGAAGACCTTCCGCGGGCGGTTCGCGCGCTGGGGACCCCGCGCCGACGGAACGTTCGCGGGCATTTCATCTTGTCACCGCGGCGAACGGTCGCTATTGTCTTGTGCCTTGCCACGCAGAGAAAGGCGTTCCGGAATGAAGGTACTGATTACCGGCGGCGCGGGATTCATCGGGTCGCACCTGGCCGAGGCGATGCACGCGCAGGGGCACGACGTCACCGTCGTGGACGACCTGTCCACCGGTTCGCTGGCGAACCTCGCGGGCCTGGCCGGGCAAAGCCGGTTCCGCTTCGTGCGCGAGTCGGTCCGCAACGAATCCACCATGACCACCCTGGTGGACCGGTGCGACGTGATTTACCACCTGGCGGCGGCCGTGGGCGTGCAACTCATCGTGGACCGTCCCGTCCACACCATCGAGACGAACATCCACGGTTCGGAGGTGATGCTGAACCTCGCCAACAAGTTCGGGCGGAAGATCCTCGTCGCCTCCACGTCGGAGGTCTACGGGAAGAACACCAAGATCCCGTTCCACGAGGACGATGACACCACGCTGGGCTCGACGACGTTCACCCGCTGGAGCTATGCGTGCAGCAAGATGGTGGACGAGTTCCTGGCGCTGGCGTACCACGACCAGTACGGGCTGGAGACCATCGTCTGCCGGTTCTTCAACACCGTCGGGCCGCGCCAGACCGGGCAGTACGGCATGGTGGTTCCGCGCTTCGTGCAGAAAGCGCTGCGGGGCGAGCCGATCCAGATCTACGGCACGGGCCGGCAGAGTCGTTGCTTCTGCAACGTCGCCGACGTGGTCGACGCGCTGGGCAAGCTGATCGGCTGCCCCGGCGCCGTCGGACAGGTCATCAACGTAGGCACGACCGAGTCGGTCACCATCGAGCAACTGGCCGACAAGGTCGTCGAGCTGACCGGCTCCCGCAGCGCCAAGGAACGCCTCAGCTACGAGGAAGCGTACGGCCGGCCCTTCGACGACATGCTCAGCCGCATGCCGGACCTGTCGAAGATCGAAGGGCTCATCGGCTACCGCCCGAAGCATTCCCTGGAGCAGACGCTTCGGCAAGTGATCGAATTCGAGAAGAAAAGGATGGTCGGCGGATGAAACGATCTCTCGTCACCGGCGGGGCGGGGTTTATCGGATGCAACCTTGCGCGGTTCCTGCTGGACAAGGGCTGCGAGGTCGTCGTGCTGGACAACTTCTCGACGGGCAAGCGCGAGAACGTCGAGGATCTCCGCGGGCGGATCGAGCTGATCGAGGGGGACATCCGCGACCGATCCGTCGTGGACCGCGCCCTGGGCGGATGCGACGCGATCTTCCACGAGGCGGCGCTGGGGTCCGTGCCGCGCAGCGTTGCCGAGCCCGTCACCAGCCACGACGTCAACGTCAACGGCACGGTCAACGTGCTCGAAGCGGCGCGGCAGGCCGGCGTGAAACGCGTCATCTTCGCCGCCTCCTCCAGCGCCTACGGCGACCAGCCCGTCTCACCCAAGCAGGAAGACATGCCCGTCCTTCCCAAGAGCCCCTACGCCGCCAGCAAGGTCGCCTGCGAGGCCTACATGCGGGCCTATGCAGACGTCTTCGGCATGGAGACGCTCTGCCTGCGATACTTCAACGTCTTCGGACCGAACCAGGACCCCAACGGGGCGTATGCCGCCGTCATCCCCGCGTTCGTCAGCAGACTGCTGCGCGGCGAAAGGCCCGTCGTCTTCGGCGACGGGGAACAGAGCCGCGACTTCTGCTACATCGAGAACGTCTGCCGGGCCAATTGGCTCGCGGCGACCGCGCCGGCCAAGGTCTGCAACGGACAGGTGGTCAACATCGCCTGCCACCGGGCAACCAGCCTCAACCAGATTCTGAACCAGTTGGGCAAGCTGCTCGCCTGCGACGTGCAGGTGGATTACCAGCCGCCGAGACAGGGCGACGTCAAGGACTCGCTGGCGGATATCTCGCGCGCAAAACAGATCATCGGATACGAACCTGTGGTATACTTTGAGGAAGGTTTGACGCGGGCGATTGAGTGGTACAAGGCAAATCTGGGATAGCAAAACGGAAAGCGGAAAACGGAAAGCTGAAATCAGAAAGTGCATCCCTTCAGCGGCGTAGTTTCAGCTTTCAGTGTTTCGCTTTCCGCTTTGCTTTCGCCCCGCATTTCAGGAATCGGCGCCCCCGGCGCCAGCGCGACGCAACCCGGAGTTGAGCGCCCGGCGAGAAGAAGATGCTCAAGCGTCTGTTTGACATCGTGTGCAGCCTGATTGCCCTGGGACTCCTGGCGATCCCCATGCTGCTGATCGCGCTGGCGATCCGTTTGACCAGTCGCGGACCGGCCTTCTTTTGCCAGCGCCGCGCCGGCTGGAAGGGCAAGCCCTTCACCATGCTCAAGTTTCGGACGATGCACATCGATGCGGACCCGTACGGCGAATCCCCGCACGAGGGCACGGACCCGCGCCTGACGCGCCTCGGACGGTTTCTGCGGGAGACGAGCCTCGACGAGCTTCCGCAGTTGCTGAACATCCTGGCCGGGCAGATGAGCCTGGTCGGCCCGCGCCCGCTCTATGAACGCCAGGCCGCCCTGTGGAACGCCCGGCAGCGCCGCCGCCTGAACGTGCGGCCCGGGCTGACCGGGTATGCCCAAGCCTATGGGCGCGGAAACATGACGCACGAGGAAAAAATCGAACTTGACGTGGAATACGTAGAAAAGCAGAGTATCTGGCTGGATTTGCGGATCATTTGCCGAACATTTCTAAACCTTCTGGGCCATCGGGACGACATTTATGAGAGGCAATACAGCCTGACTCATGAAAGGGAGAGCAACGTCCCGACAGGGACCGATAGGGCACCGGCGTCCCAGGACGAGGCGCGGAGAGCGAGCAATTCCGAAACATGAGTTGAACATCCTGTTCACGTGCGTCGGGCGACGCGTGGCCCTGATGGACGCCTTTCGGCGCGCCATGGCCAAGCTGGACTGCGCGGGAAAGATCATCGCCACGGACGTCACCTCGTCCTCGCCGGCGTTCCAGCGGGCCGACGTCGGATGCATCATGCCCTCGGTGGGACGGATTGAATATATCCCCTCGCTGCTGGGGATCGTACGCAAACACCGCATCGGGCTGGTGGTGCCCCTGACCGATCTGGACCTGCGAAGCCTCGCCCGCCAACGCGACCAGTTCACCGGCGAAGGATGCACCGTCATGATCGGCAGCGAGCCGGTCGTCGCCCTCTGTCGAGACAAGGCGCGGATCAACTCGCTGCTGACCCAGGCGGGGCTGTCCACCATTCGCACGTGCACCCTCCGGGAGTTCCGCACCCAGCCGTTTTATCCCTGCTTCGTCAAGCCGGTCCGCGGGTCGGCCGGAGTGGGCGCGGGCGTCATCAACAACGAAAAGGAACTCATCGCCCACGTGGCGACCTACGGCGACCTGCTGCTCGTCCAGGACTATGTGCCCGGGCAGGAATTCACCGTGGACGTCTACCGCAGCCGCGACGGACAGGTCCGCTGCGTCGTGCCGCGACAGCGCCTCGTCGTCCGCAGCGGCGAGGTCGAAAAGGGCGTGACCGTCCATGACCCGGAACTCATCGAGGCGACGACCAAGCTCGCCAGCCTGCTGGACGACATGTGGGGCGTATTCTGCTGCCAGTGCCGTCGGCCGGGCGGAAACGGCGGGGCGCCGCGCTTCTTCGAGATCAATCCGCGATTCGGTGGCGGGTCGGTGCTGTCCATCGCCGCCGGCGCCGACCTCCCGCTGTACCTGCTCCAGGAAGTCCTCGGACAGCCGATCACCGCCACCGTCGGGCAGTTCACCGATCACCTGCTCATGCTGCGATACGACGAAGCCGTCTTCATGCAGGTTGACGCCATCGAGAAACTGTCGGGCTTCAACCAGCCCATGTTCCGGTAGCGAGCCTCGAAGCATCCTGAATTATGCCGGCATCGGACGCGACAAATCGCGCGGTCGTTTTCGACCTCGACGACACGCTCTACCCGGAGCGCCAGTATGTCCGCAGCGGGTACGTCGCCGTGGCGAAGTTCCTGCGCGTCGAGACCGGGCGCGGGGAGAAGTACGAGGACTGGCTGTGGCGGCGCTTCCTGGAAGGCGAGACCGGCGGCGCCTTCGACTCGCTCAACGAGGCGTTCTCGCTGGGCCTGTGTCCCGATCGCATCGGGCAGCTCGTGCGAGTCTATCGCGGGCATCACCCCGACATCCGTCCCTATGAGGGCGTCGCCGGGCTGCTTGACCGCCTGCGCGGGCGAGTTCGCCTGGGGCTGCTCAGCGACGGATTCCTGCCCGCTCAGCAACTCAAGCTGGACGCCCTCGGACTGGCCGACCGGTTCGACGCCGTCCTGTTCACCGAGACGATGGGGCGGGAGTGCTGGAAACCCTCGCCGGCGGGGTTCGTCGCGCTGGCGGAAAAACTGCACGTGCCGGCGGCCGGCTGCGCCTACGTGGCCGACAACCCCGCCAAGGACTTCCTCGCGCCCAACCGCCTCGGGTGGCGGACGATCCAGCTTCGCATGCCGGGACAGGTGCACGCGGACCGCTCAGCAGAGCCCGGCGGACAGGCCCAGCGCGTCGTTGCCGGGCTGGGCGACCTGGAAACCGCCCTGGGGGAGTAGGGCGGAACGAATCCCGTCACGCCTTCCGGATCGTCTCGACGAACTGTCGCATCGCCTCGCCGCATTCCCCGGCCTTGACCTTCCGGTCGATCAGTTCCAGCGTGGCGACGGGGGGTTTGCCCAGCATTTCGGTCATGTCGCGGAACGTCTTGGCCGCGCCGCTTCCGCCCAGCGTGCAGAACAGCGCCGCTCTGGCGATTTCCGCGGCGTGCTCGGCGAGATAGGTCCGCACGGCCGGCGCCATCGTGAACGCCCAGACGGGCGTGCCGACAAGAACCATCTCGTACTCCTCGGGCCGGCGAGAGACGGGCTCGATGACGGCGAGTTTCTTGAGCAGGGCATCCTTTCCTCCGCCCATGCCGCCCAGCACGCCGTGGCGGTCCTTCGTGTCGTGGATTTCCTCGACGTCCGCGCCCAGCGCCGCGGCCAGCTCGGTCGCCGCCCGCCGGGTCACGCCCGTCCGCGAATAGAACACGATGAGGATATTCATGATTCACGCTCCCATCAGGCGATCTCGCCCGTCTGGAGGAATTCGTGATTCACGGGCGCCTTGGCCCGTTTGCCCGCGCCGTCCACGAACGTCACCGCACCGGGCGAGAAGACTGCCCGCGCGACGCGCCCGAACCCGCGCGGCGTCACGGCGACGCCCTGGATGTAGCGGACGGCCGTCGGGCGACGCGGCGAGAGCTTCACCGCCGTCGGAACGCCGGCGCGGGT
>DNAS01000153.1:51159-57140 GCA_003485185.1 Phycisphaerales bacterium
CCGCGGGTCAGCGCGTTGGGGCGCGCCGAGTCGGCGATTCCTTCGGCAAAATATCCGCATACGTCCTCGAGCCCCAGGCAGCGATTGCGGCCGTCCCAGGGCGCGTTGTGCCGCCCGTGATTGGCGATCCAGAAGACCGTCGTCGGCAACACGGCGGGGTCTTTCAGCGAGAACCACAGGAATCCTTCGCGGGAGAACACGGCGGCCGTCCACGCCGGCGCCTTGGCGGGTCGGTTGAATACGGCCAGGATGTCCGTGAATCCTTCCCGCGCCGGAAAACGCGAAGCGTCGGCGAAGGCCGGACGCTTCCACAGCAGCGGCACGCGCTGAAGGCGTGCGAACCGCTCCCCGAGGGCGAACGACTGGTACTGGCGGTTGCGCGGGTCGCCGCAGAGCGTCGGGTTCGTCATGCCGAATCGGACGGGGCTGGTGGACACGAGGACCGAACCTTTCTCATCGGGCAAGGCCAGCGTGGCGTGGTGCCCGAGGGGCATGGGCCCGGCGCAGCCTGCCAGCATGTGGCGGCAATAAACAACGTCGTGTCCGTCCACAAGCGTCAGGCGCTTGGTGACCGTTCCGGGGCGAATCGTCGTCTTCATCGCGAGCGTCAACGAGGTGGCTGGGCCCGCGCGGTCGGCGGACACGAATGTCCATTTCGCCGTGGCGGGCTCTCCGTGGCAGACGTGCTTCTCGCCGCGGTACGGCTGGGCGTTGGCGCCGAACGGCGCGCAGAAAAAGTCGCCGCGAAGCGGGACCAGCACCGGATCGTCGATCTTCCGGCCTTCGTCCTGCCACGGGCTGACGTAGTAGGGCTGGACCGGCCGGGCGCTGTCGCGGCGGAACATGACGGGGGCCATGTGCCCACCGAGCTGCGTGACGGCGAGTTCGACGCTTCGACTGCGGATGATCCACGACGGCTGCGATGCGATCGTCTTGATCGAGACCTTCATGGAGGGGAACTCCTTTCCCCGTCAATGATATGCGCTGGCGGGGCGGCGGACAACGGGCGGGCAGGCAATAAAGACGGCCGACCTCGTTAGGGAGACCGGCCGCTTTGCCTTGGTGGCGCCGCGGAGAGCTGTGACCTTCCCCGCGACTCCTGTTCCAGTATAGGATTCCTCCGCGGCGCAGACCAACCGACGCATGCGCTTTGGAGTGGCGGACTCGCCGGGTGAAGTGTAAGGTATCTGCCCGGACGACGACGGATTCCGCAAAGGAAGCTTCGGACATGACCCAGACGTATTACGTGACGACGCCGATCTACTACGTCAACGATGCCCCGCACATCGGGCATTCCTACACGACGATCGCGGCCGACGTGCTCGCGCGCTTCTGGCGGGCGCGGGGGCGCGACGTCCGGTTCCTCACCGGGACCGACGAGCACGGCATCAAGATCGTCAAGGCCGCCGCCGAAAAGGGCATGACGCCGAAGGAACTGGCCGACGCCGTCGTGGTGCACTTCCAGGACCTCTGGAAGGACCTGAACATCTCCCACGACGATTTTATCCGAACCAGCCAGCCGCGGCATGAAAAGCGCGTCCAGGCGCTCGTCCAGGCACTGGTGGACAGGGACGAGATTTACCAGGGCAAGTACGAGGGCTGGTACGACGAGGGGCAGGAGGAGTTCGTCACCGAATCGACCGCCCGCGAGAACGAGTACAAGAGCGCCATCAACGGCAAGCCGCTCGTGCGCTACAGCGAACCGAGTTGGTTCTTCCGGCTGGGCAAGTGGACGCTGCGCCTGGTGGAGCACATCGAGACGAACCCGAGCTTCGTCCAGCCGGAAGCGCGGCGCAACGAAGTGCTCAGCAAGCTTCGCCTGGGCGTCGAGGACCTGAGCATCTCCCGCCAGGCCGAAAAGCTCGGCGGATGGGGCGTGCCCATGCCCAACGACCCGACGCACTCGGTGTACGTCTGGATCGACGCGCTGAGCAACTACTACACCGCGTGCGGGCTGCCGGAAATCGGCGACGAGTTCGACGGAAAGGCGGCGAGGTACTGGCCGGCCAGCGTCCACCTCATCGGGAAGGACATCCTCTGGTTCCACGCGGTCTACTGGCCGTGCATGCTCATGGCGCTCGACGTGCCGCTGCCGGAGTGCGTCTTCGCGCATGGGTGGTGGACCAGCGAAGGCAAAAAGATGTCCAAGAGCCTGGGCAACTTTATCTCGCGGGAGAAGATCACCGACCTCTGCCGCGAGTATTCCGTGGACGTCTATCGCTACTACCTGCTGCGTTCGGTGGCGTTCGGCGCCGACGGGGACTTTTCACAGGAAGGCCTCCAGGGCCGGTACAACACCGAGTTGGCCAACGGGATCGGCAACCTGCTCAGCCGCACGGTCAACATGATCGAGCGGTACTTCGGCGGGGCGATTCCCGCGCCGGGCCCCGCGGGCGACGAAGAGGCGCCGGTCTTGTCGGCCGCCGCCGACCTGGACGCCTCGGCCGAGGCAATCCTCGGCGCCTGCCAGTTCCAGGATTACCTGGAGAAGATCATCGCCCTGGCGACCGCGACCAACGTGTTCATCGACCGGACCGCGCCGTTCAAACTCGCCAAGGATCCCTCGCAGCGCGAGCGGCTGGGAACGATCCTCTACACCTGCGCCGAGGCGGTGCGCGTGGCGCTGCTGCACCTTCAGCCGGTCATGCCGGACACGGCCGCCCGCGGGCTGGCGCAGCTGGGCCTGCCGCCGGACGCCGACCTGCGCGGCGGTGCGGGACAGTGGGGGGGGCTGCCCGCCGGAACGCAAGTCCGCAAGGGCGAGGGATTGTTCCCGAGGAAGGCGTGATGGTCGAACACCCCCGGAAAAACATCGAGCAGATCATCCGCGAGGACGGGCGCTACCCGCCCGAGGCGTACGCGTTTCTCAACGAGGGTCTCGCGAGGGCGGTCAAGGAGGTCCATGGCGAAAGTTCCGCCCCGCCGGGGCAGCGCCACGTGACCGGCCAGCAGATCTGCAAGGCCCTGCGCGAGCTGGCCGTCGAACGCTGGGGCATGCTCGCCCGCACGGTCCTGGCCAAGTGGAACATCCGAGAGACAATCGATTTCGGGAGCATGGTCTACCTGCTCATCGAGCATGGGCCCATGCGGAAAACCGACCAAGACAGCATCGAGGACTTCCGCAACGTCTACACGTTTGACGAGGCCTTCAAGGCCCCGGACAAGTTCGAGTTGAAGGAATGACCGCCAGACACGACAAGAGCGCCGCCTCACGCGATCCCGCGGGGGAGGAACCTCGCGGGATTCCCGAACCCATCAACGTCGTGGATGGGATTCCCGACCGTTCACCCCGCCGTGCGGCTTGGAAGTACCTTCTGCTGGCGGCGATTTTTCTCTTGTGGCTGGCGTTTCTGGTATACTGCCAACTTGCGTGAGACCGGCGCGGGGAAGTCCGGCTGGAGTGAAATCTTCGCTTCGTCCGATAATTCCCCAGTGGCCCGGTGTCGAATAACCCAAGGATGGAGACCCCCGCAGTGAAGCGTTCCGGCATGATTCACAGGCTGATTCTCGCATTGACCCTTTCCGCCGCCGCGCTGGCCGGATGTGAAAAGCCCGGCGCCCTGGCATCGGCGGGGGGAGAGATCGTGATGGCGCCGATCGGAACGCTCAGCGTCTTCCAGCTCGCCGGGCGGCTGGGGATGACCGTGGACGAGACCTCCTGCGCCAGCGCCACCCTCCGCAACGAGAGCAACACCGTCCTGATCTTCCCGTCGCCCGACGCGCAGGTGATCGTCAACGCCAAGCCGCTGGCGGGCGGGTGCGAGATCTCCTCCATCAGCGGAATCCTCTTCGTGCCGCAGAACCTGGAGGAGCAGATCCGCTCGCAGCTGCGCGAGCCGACGCGGCGGACCATCGCGCCGCCCGATCGGCGCATCGCGCCGGACCGCCGGATCGGAAAGCTCGGGCGCGTCGTCATCGACGCGGGGCACGGCGGGCAGGACGGCGGGGCGCGCAGCGTCCTGCGGACCCACGAGAAGCACATCAACCTCGCCATCGCCCGGATGGTCGCCCAACGCCTCAGCGCACGGGGCGCCGAAGTCATCATGACCCGCGACAGCGACACGTTCATCGAACTCAACGAGCGGGCAGCCATCTCCAACCGCGCCGGCGCGGACCTGTTCGTGAGCGTCCATGCCGACTCGTCGGACAACGCCGCCGCCAGCGGATTCACGGTCTATATTCCCAACTCGCCGTCCACGGCGGCCCGCAAGGCCGGCCAGGCCATTGAGCGGCGAATGGGCCTCACGGGCGCAGCCAGCCGGGGAATCCGCACCGCGGGTTTCCGCGTGTTGCTGCGGACGAGTGCCCCGGCCGTGTTGGTCGAAACCGGGTTCCTCTCGAACCGCTACGAGGCAGCCAAACTGGGCGACTTCGGCTACCAGCAGCGTCTTGCCGACGCCATCGCCGACGGGATCGTCGAATTCCTTTCGCGATAGGACAGATCCGCTCCCGCCGGCCCATCGCATTCTAACTCCCGCTTTCAGCGCATGTTACGCTGTCCTTTCGCAGCGGACTCTCCGAGCTTTCCGCCCGTCAACTGCAACAACTTGTCGCGGTTGAATTTGCCCTCCCCCGGAGAAAATCCTACGTTGCCGGGTGTGGTGGAGGGCAGTGAGATGACCTATCGGATTCGCTTTCTGAACGGGCGCAACGCCAATCAGTCGGAGATGCTCATCGAGGCGGGCAGCCCCAACGAGGCCCTGGTGAAGTTCCATTGCACGCGCGGCGGGCCGGAGAAGACCACGAAGCGGCGCGAGCAGGTCACCAGCATCTGCCCCGAAGACCTTTCCGGGGATACGTTCTGGGGCGCGGAGAACGCCGAAGCGATGTGAACATCGGCCGGCGGGTGTTCCGCAGGCCTGAAGTTTCTTTCCGTTCGCGGGTCGGCCCGGTAAGCCGGCCCGCGTTTTTTGCGCTTCCAAAACCAAAAAAACTTACCACAGAGGACACAGAGAACACAAAGAAGGCAGAAATTAAAAGACGGATTGAAAGTCGCGAATGAAAGAGCGGAACAACATACGGGAGTTCTCTGGAATATCTTTTGTCTTCTTCTCGATGTTCTCGGTGGTGAATCCGTTCTTTTCTTCTTTTCGCCGGAATTCGACGAAACTGCCGCCAGTCGCTTGCCCGCCGGCCCGCGATGCCGATAATGGCCTGCTGCGAAAGGCACGCGCATGGCAATTCCGATCGGAACGACGGCAAGGCAGATTTCCCGCATCGCCCGTTGGACGCTGACGGGCGTGGTGACGATCGGCATGCTCTCCTGGTGGTGGCCCAGCTTCGAGGCGTGGGGTTCGCTGGTGGGGGGATTGCTGGCGGTGTTCACGTTGTGGGTGCTGTGGCGCGTGGTGGTCGGCGATCGCGCCGTTCCGGGCCATCCCTTGCACCTGGCCATGGCGGCGCCCGCGGTGATCCTGGTGGTCCACCTCGTCCGGGGAATCGCCAACCGCCATGAAAATCCCGCCGGCCTGAGCAGCGCCATGGACGCCTCCATGATCTTCCAGTTCGCGGTCCTCGCCCTGGGCGTGATGCTCAGCCAGAGCCTCCTGCCCAAGGCGACCGAGCACGCCAGCGTCCTGAGCGTCTGCGGAGGTGCGATGATCCTCGGCTCGCTGGCGGCGATTTTCCTGGCCGATCCCGGCCCGGTCCGCAGCGCGCTGGCGCTGCTGGGATTCGCGGGAATCGCGGTCTGGCTGTCTCCGCTGTGGACGCGGGGGGGCGCGGGGCAGCTTGCGCTGTCGCCCGGATTGCGCGCCCGCCTGCGTCGGCTCTGCGTGGTGTTGGCCGTCCTGGCGGCTGGGGCGTTGGGCGCGCTGTCGCCCGAGGCGGCGCTGGTGACCGGCGCCGTCGTCGGCGGCATCGTCCTGGCGGCAGGGGGCGTGTTCCGCGGATCCCGGCGCCCGCTGCTGGCATGCGGATCGCTCCTGCTGGCCGGCGTGGCCGCCGTGATCGTTCTCTGGCGACCCGAGATGCCTTTCGCC
>DNAS01000012.1:0-129 GCA_003485185.1 Phycisphaerales bacterium
GATGACCGGTCCGATCTCGTGGATTTCGGTGAGTTGTTCCTGGGTGGCGGCGGCCAGTGAGTCCATCTTGCCGAAGTGCCCGGCGAGCACCTCGGCCACCCGCCCCCCGACGTGGCGGATGCCCAGCGC
>DNAS01000012.1:264-2018 GCA_003485185.1 Phycisphaerales bacterium
GCGGATGCCCAGCGCCGCCAGCACCCGCGCCAGGCCGCGCGACTTGCTTTTCTCGATTGCCGCCAGCAGGTTGCCCGCCAGCTTGTCCTGGATCCGCTGGATGACCTCGGTGCCCTTCTCGTTGACGTGCCGGCCCAGTTCCAGGCCCACAAAATCCTTCCTGGTCAGCGCGTACAGGTCGGCGAAATGCTTCACCCGCCCCCCCTCCACCAGGCGGTCGATGATGGCTTCGCCGAGGTTCTCGATGTCCATCTGCCCGCGCGCGGCGAAGAACCGCAGGCGCTCGCGGAGCTGGGCGGGGCATTCGGGATTGATGCAGCGCAGGTACACGCCGCCTTCGTCGCGGGCGGTCTCGCCGCCGCAGGCGGGGCAGCGCTTCGGCGGGTGCAGCTTGTGCGTGGCGCTGGGGCGCTTCTCGTGGAGCACCTGCACCACCTGGGGGATGATCTCGCCGGCCTTTTCCACCACGATCGTGTCGCCCACGCGGACGTCCAGGCGCTCCACCTGGTCGAAGTTGTGCAGGCTGGCGTTGGAGACGGTCGTGCCCGACAGCGGCACCGGGTCGAAGTGCGCCACCGGCGTGATGGTTCCCAGCCGCCCCACCTGGAAACTCACCTCGCGCAACACGGTGGCCGCCTGCTCGGCCTGGTACTTGTAAGCGATGCACCAACGCGGATACTTGCTGGTCGCGCCGAGTTCGTCGCGCAGGTCGAGTTCGTCCACCTTGATGACCATGCCGTCGGTTTCGTACTCGGCTTCGGCGCGGCGGGAGGCCCAGTCGTCGATGGCGGCGAGCACTTCGTCGATGTCCTTGCAGACGCGGCTGTGCGGGCTGACGGGGATGCCCCACTCGCCCAGCAGGCCGTTGAGTTCGCCGGCGCGGCGGACGGGAACCTTCGACCACTGCCCGAACCCGTGGGCTACGAACGCGAGCTTCCGCGCGGCGACGACCTTCGGATCGAGCTGCTTGAGCGTGCCGGCAGCACCGTTGCGGGGGTTGGCGAAGGTCTCCTCCCCGCGCTCGGCGAGCGCGGCGTTGAACGCGGAGAAATCCTTCCGCGGCCAGTAGATCTCCCCGCGCACCTCCAGCACGTCGGGCCATTCCTTTCCGCGAAGCCGCAGCGGCACGGCGCGAATGGTCCTGACGTTGTTCGTGACGTCGTCGCCGCGCCGCCCGTCGCCGCGGGTCGCGGCCAGCGCCAGCACGCCGCGCTCGTACCGCAGCGAGACGGCCACCCCGTCGATCTTCGGATCGGCGAGATAATGAAACGGCGTCTCCCCCAGCGCCTTTCGGACGCGCGTGTCGAACTCGCGGACCTCGTCGGGGCTGTAGGTGTTGTCGATGCTCAGCATCGGCGATCCGTGCGCGACGGTGGCGAAGCCCTCGACGGGCTGGCCGCCGACGCGCTGGGTGGGCGAGTCGGGCGTGAGAAGTTCGGGATGGGCCGCCTCGAGCGCCTTGAGTTCGTCCATCAGGCGGTCGTACTCGCGGTCGGAAATTTCCGGCCTGGCCTGCACGTAGTAGAGAGAATCGTGCCGGCGGATTTCCTCGCGGAGCCGCTCGATGCGCTTGGCCTGCTTGTCGGTCATGGTGGCGTCACCCGCCGGCGCGGCCGGCCGGCGTCAGATGAGATCGCCCTTCCAGCGGGCGTAGATCCACGCGTCGCCGGCCTGCTCGTAGTTCATCAGCTCGCCCGGCGGGAAGAACAGCGGGATTTCGCGATCGGCCGACTCCGGCGAATCCGAACCGTGGT
>DNAS01000012.1:2157-2972 GCA_003485185.1 Phycisphaerales bacterium
TCGGGCGAGTCCGAGCCGTGGATCAGGTTGAAGGAGTTGCTGACGCCGAAGTCGCCGCGGATCGTCCCCGGCGCGGCGTCCGGACCGAACGTCGCGCCCATCATCCGGCGGACCACCTGGACGACGCCGACGCCCTCCAGCACCATCGCCACCACGGGCGATGCCGTGATGAACTCCACCAGCGGCGGGTGGAACTCCTTGCCCTCGTGCACGGCGTACATGCGCCGGGCGAGCGCCTCGCTCACATGGAGCATCTTGAGTGCGACAATCCGGAGGCCCTTCGTCTCGAACCGGTCCACGATGCGCCCGACGAGCCTCCGCTGGACGGCGTCGGGTTTCAGGACGACCAATGTGCGTTCCATGCGCTCTCCTGTTTCCCAGACTGTAGGCGCAGCCGGCGGCGGGGTCAAGACGCTGCTTTCGGGCGCAGCCGGGGGGTGGTTTTGCGCCGTATCCGGCGCTATTTTGCGGTTTCCGCGCGCTTTTCGACCCCGTGGGGGCGCTTTCCCGACGCACTTCGGGGGCTTTTTTTCGCCAATATTGCCCTTGACCGACCCCGCCAGCGCGAGTACTCTACGTCGCTCTGCAATCGCGGGTGGGGAGAGTGTTTCTCCGCGCCCGGCAGAGCGTGACCGTGAATCGTTAACCCCTTGGAAGATGGAAACCTCGATCCGGTCCTGCCCGCACGGTGCGGGTGAAAAGGTCCGGCGAACCGATGGAGGTGCACATTTGGCCGCTGAGCTGATTAAGAACCTGATCGACGCGGGCATTCATTTCGGACACCGCGCCAGCCGTTGGAACCCGAAGATGAAGCC
>DNAS01000012.1:3104-3856 GCA_003485185.1 Phycisphaerales bacterium
CGCTGGAACCCGAAGATGAAGCCGTACATCTTCGGAAAGCGCAACCTGATCCACATCATCGACGTCAAGCAGACCCTCAAGGGCGTGCTGCTGGCCAAGAAGTTCCTGGCCCGCACGCTGGCCGACGGCAAGGACTTGCTGCTGGTCGGCACGAAGCGCCAGGCCCGCAAGGCCATCGAGGACAACGCCCAGCGCGTCGGAATGCACTGGGTGAGCGACCGCTGGCTGGGCGGCACGCTGACGAACTTCCGCGAGATCCGCAAGCGCGTGGGGCGCCTGGACCAGCTGGAGCAGATGGAGACCGACGGCCTGCTGGACGCGTACTCGAAGAAGGAAGGCGCGTCGCTCCGGCGCGAGATCCGCAAGATCCGCCGCAACCTCGGCGGTCTGCGTCGCATGGAGCGAATCCCGGGTGCGATGTTCGTCATCGACCAGCGGCGCGAGATCAACGCGATCCGCGAGGCCCGCAAGATGGGCATCCCCGTCATCTGCCTGCTGGACACCGACAGCGACCCGGACCTGGTGGACATCCCCATCCCGGGCAACGACGACGCGATGCGGGCGATCGACCTGATCACCAAGGAACTGTGCGACGCGGTGCAGGAAGGCATGGGCGTCCGCCAGGCGCAGGCGAAGGAAGAGACCGCCGCAGCCGAGGGCGAGCCCGCGCGGCGCCGCAGCCGCAGGCCCACCATGGGCCGCGCCCAAGGCGAGCCGGAATCGCCGGCGACCGAAACCGAGCCCGCCCCCGA
>DNAS01000193.1 GCA_003485185.1 Phycisphaerales bacterium
GCTCCTTGCGGATCGAATCGATGAGTTCCTGGAGGCTCTTCTCGATCTCCTGCTGCATCGCCTGCGTGAGCTTGCCCGCTTCGCGCCGCGCCAGCAGGTTCTGCACCGAGGCGAGGTCCTTGCCCACCTGCTCCAGCACCACGGGGAAAACCACCGTCGAGCCTTCCTTGCGGAGCATCTCGAGCACCTTCGCCGCGTCGTCGCGCAAGCGTCCCTCGCCGTCGGAAAGCTCCTTGAGCTTGATCTGCTCGGCGCGGGCATATTCGCCGTCGGACAGGCGCTTGGCGAACGTCTCCTTCGTCTGCGAGGACAGGCCCTGCTGGGTCTTGAGGATCCGCTCGAGCATCGCGTCGATCTTGGCGAGCGACTCGGCCTGGGCCATCTCCTGCTCCTGCGCCAGCGCGTCTTCCAGGTCACGCCGGGCCTTCTCCAGGTCCTCGATGGCGCGGTTCTGGCTGGCGTTGGCGTCGCCGGACTTGCTCTCGCCCAGTTGGCCGGAGGCCTTGGACATCGCCCCCGCCGCCGACGACACCGACGCCTGACCCGGCGTGGCGGGCTTGTTCTCGCGCGGCTTCATCTGCTCCCCGACCTGCGCGGTCCGGTCGGAAAGGTCTTTCTGTTCGGGCGCGTCCTTCTGCACCGGCTCGCGCGCCTTTTCCAGGATCCGCCGGCTCAGGTCCGCCAGCTTGTACTTCTCGTCCTCGAGCTGCTTGAGGGCGTTCTTCTGGTGCTCGGCGGCGGTCTTGGGATCCTGCCCGCCGAGTTTGTCCGTCGCGCGATCCATCTCGCCGGAGGCCTTGTCCAGCCGGGCGGGGTCGGCGTCAAGTCCGGCCTCGCCGGCCGCCTGCGTCACTTGTTTGGCCAACTCGCCCGTCCGCTTGGCAAGCTGCGACTGCTTCTCGCCCAGGGTCGCCGCGGGTGTGCCGGCCGACGCCTTCGACAGCGCGCCGGACAGGGCCTTCTCCGCCGCCTTCAGGTCCGCCAGCGCCTGCTCCTGCGACCGGCCCGCGCGAGCGGGGTCGAGGTTGTCCAAGGCCGCGCCTGCTTTGTCCATCTCGCCCCGGGCGGTGGCGGTGCTCGCCGCGGCCGTGGAAATCGCCTTGCCGTCGGCGCCGGTATGCGCGAGCTTGCCTGCGACGGCAGCGTCCTTCGCCAGATTGTTCAGGCCGTCGACAAGTTTGCCCGCCTCTCCGGACAGTTTCTTCTGTGCCTCGGCCGCCACGGGCAGGCCGCCCACCGGCGCGCCCTTGACGGCGGCCTCGATCTTTTCCTGCTTGGCGATCAGGTCGCGCACCGCGTCGCGGGCGGCGGAGAGTTTCCGCAAGTCCTCGTCGCCGGCCTGCCCCTCCGTCTGTTGGAGCAGTTCCTTCTGCTCGCGGACGATCGCCTCCATTTCCGCGCCGAGCTTACCAAGGCGCTCGGCCATCCGGTCGGCCTGCATGGCCAGGCGGCTTTTGGCCTCCAGGGCCTTCTGCTGCCTGAGAATCTCCTCGATCCTCGCCGCCAGGGCCTTCCATTCCTGGATTCTCTGGTATCGCTCGTCGAGGTCCATGATGCCGCGACGGAGCGTTTCGAGCACCTCGCGCAGTTCCTTGATGACCTCGACCTCGGTCCGCGCGGCGTGGGAGGGCAGCCCCTGCAGCAGGTACTGGATGACCTTCTCCATGTCCTGGTCGATGAACGCCCGCTGGGCCTCGTTGACGGCCTGGCGGATCGCGGCGGCGGATTCCGGTTCGGTTTTTTCCAGCAGGTCCGCCACGCGGAGCATGCGGGCCTTGAGGGTCTGGAACTTCTCACGGGTGAACTGCTGACGGGCGGCCAGCTCGCCGTCGCCTTTTTCCGCGGCGGCGCCCTGGGCCCAGGCCGAACCGGCCAGGACCGCCAGCATCGCCACGCACGCCGCTGTCGTGATCGTTTTCATGATTCGTCTTCCCATCCCATCGTGGGGCGTTTACGGCCTAGCCGGTCGACTCGTCGTGCCGCCGCCCTCGAACACGCCCTCGATGTCTTGGTCGCTCTGCTTCTCGATCAGTTTCAACAATTCTTCCGAAGTGCGGATGACCCATTCCAGCTCGTTGGCCAGCGCCTGGCGGCTCTCCAGCTTCTCCATGCTCTCGGCGATCCGCTCCATCCGTTCACGCAGCGCCTGCTGCTGGCGTTCGATAGCCTGCGCCTGCTGGCGCAGCGCCGCGGGGTCCTCCACGGCCGCCGTGCCGTTCAGCGCCGCGACCGTCTTGTCCATCGGTTCGCCCAGGTTGCGCAGGGGCGTGAGGATTCCCTCGGCCATCTGCGCGTGGTCGCGCGGGCTGCCCAGGCGGTTGTTGCGCATCTCCTCGAGGATTCCCTCGAGCGTGTCGGCCGTCTTGGCGCACTGGGAACCGACGGTTCCCTGCACGATGGCGGAGTCCTTGAGCTTGCGGCGGACGTCGGGAACGACGCTGCCGAGTTCAAGAATCTTGGCGGCCTCGGCGGTCTTGGCCCGGGCCGACTCCTCGATGCCGATGGTCTGGAGGAACTCCAGGCGCAGCTCCTGCTGTCGTCGGACGAGGTCTTCCATCAGGTCGGTGGATTTGACCACGCGAAGGATCACGCGCCCGCTGAGCGCCTCGTTGGGCCCGCCCAGCGAGGCAGGAAGGTTGTCCACCGCGCGAAGCTGGATCGACACGGAATCGCCCGGCGCCAGCCCGCGGTCCTTCAGGTCCACGCGGCAGAGGGTCTGCACGTCGCGCCGCCCGGCCGGGGTGTCGGGGACGCGCTCGCGGTGGAACGGCTCCCTGCCGTCGTTCTTGAACAGCAGCACCTCCAGCAGCGCGATCCCGCAGTCGTCCTTGACGTGGATG
Organism: Phycisphaerales bacterium; assembly: GCA_003485185.1. Taxonomy (GTDB): domain Bacteria; phylum Planctomycetota; class Phycisphaerae; order SM23-33; family SM23-33; genus UBA12270. The sequence continues at coordinate 2,841 of DNAS01000193.1, forward strand.
GCCAGCGGGACGATCGCCTCGGGGGCGATCGCGGCGCCGACGCCTCGCTTCTGGGCCTCGACGGCCGGCTCGCGGTCCGGCTGGACCTGCACGACGTACCGCCCGGCGCGGGGGTTGGCGATTCCCGCCGCGTCCACCAGCGAGAATTCCAGCGTCCGCGTGGCGGCCGCGTTGGCGCCGGCGATTTCGAACTCGCCGGTCAGGCCGCGAAGCGACTGCTCCTCCTTCGCCTTGCCCGCGGGCACCACCCGCATGTGGTGCAGGGGCTTTCCGTCCAGCAGGATTTCCGCCGACCGGAGCGCCTTGTTCGCGCGGCCCCAGACCTGCACCGTCGAGCCGATGGGCGCGGGAATCAGCCCGCTGCCGCTCGGCACCGGCTGGGGCTCGGCGCGGTTCATATGCCGGGGGAAAACCACGACGAACTCCACCGCCTCCAGTTCCGGCGGGTCGATGACGGTCACGCGATGCGGGCGGCGACGGTCCTGCGCGTCGTCGCCGCCGGTGACGTAGAACTCGAACGGTTCGGCGACGGACTGGAACACCAGCTCGTACCGCGTGCCGCCGTCGGCGCGGCGGACCTGCTGGCTCTGGCCCGTGCCGGGGAAATGCACCGTGATCTCCGCCGGGGCCTGGCCCGACGCCTCGACCACCACGCGCAGGTCGCTGCCCCGGACCACATGGAAGTCCGGTCCGGACCGCACGGAAAGGTATGTGTCCTGCGGATAGTCCACTTCCGCCAGCGCGAACGTCCGCAGGAACCACGGGCGGACCAGGCGGTACTGCCAGACGCTCAGCCCGGCCATCAGCATGGCCGATGCCAAGGCGATTCGCACCGACTGCCACAGCCCGCGTCGCTCCACGATTGCGCGGAAGTCCAGCGGCGCGGCGATCCGGTTGGCCCGCTCGGCGGTGGCGCGGATCATCGCCTCGCTGACGCCCTCCTCGCAGCGGGCCGCGCCCCGGGAATACTGAAGCACGCTGACCAGGCGGTCGCCCAACTGGCGGAAGCGATTTTCCGCCAGCAGCGCCATCTCGTCGTCGTCCATGGGGACGCGCAGCGGAACGACCAGCCCCCGCCAGGCCGCCCAGGCC